>JANPBJ010000143.1:0-21164 GCA_031430375.1 Acidimicrobiia bacterium | reverse complement strand
CCTGGTGGAAGCGGATCCGGCATTTTCAGGTCTGCCCACATCGCGTCACGAGGCGGCGTGTGCATCGGGGAGTGTCGCGGTGCTGGCGGCGATGGCCGACCTCGAGGCGGACCGCTACGACGTGGCGATGGTGCTGGGAATCGAGATGATGCGCAACGTGGCTTCGATGACAGCCGTCGACAACCTCGGGGCTGCCGCTTGGGTCCCGGACGAGACCGACGGAGTGCCGATGATCTGGCCTGCGATGTTCGCGACCCTCGGCGACGAGTACGACCGCCGTTACGGACTCGACGATGAACACCTTCGAGCTATCGGAGCAAGCGCCTTCGCGAACGCCCGCCGAAATCCGCTGGCGCAGACCCGGTCATGGGATTTGGCGCCGGGAGCGTTCACCACCGACGATCACGACAACCCGGTCGTGGCGGGTCGACTGCGTCGCCACGACTGCTCACAGATCACCGATGGCGCGGCGTGCGTGATCCTGGCCTCGCCGAGGTTCGCACGTGATTGGGCGCACCGGCGCGGCGTTGCGCTGGAAACGGTGCCACGTATCACCGGCTGGGGCCACCGAACGGCGCGCATGAGCTTCGCCGGCAAACTCCGCGATTCCGAAGGCTCGCCCTTCGTGTTCCCCCACGTTCGCGGCGCCATTTCCGATGCACTTCGACGCGCCGAGGTGTCAGATGTGAGCGCGCTCGATGCCATCGAGTGTCACGACTGCTTCACCACCACGCACTACATGGCGATTGACCACTTTGGGATTACCGCGCCCGGGGAGTCGTGGAAAGCCATCGAAGATGGAGCTGTCTTGGCCGATGGGCCCATTCCGATCAACCCATCGGGCGGTCTTATCGGTGGTGGTCATCCCGTGGGTGCGTCCGGTGTCCGCATGCTCCACGATGTGGCGCGTCAGGTTGGCGGCCGCGCGGGGGACTGCCAGGTTGAGGGGGCGCACACCGCGGCCACTCTGAACATCGGGGGGAGCGCGACCACGACCGTATCGTTCGTAGTGACGACGGACTGACGGTCCCGGCGTCGGAAGGCGTCGCGGCCCTAGTGTCCGGCATGTGGGACGCGTTTCGCTCAGCGGGGTGACCAAACAGTTCGACGATGTGATCGCGGTTGATCATTTGGATCTCGAGGTCGCCGACCGCGAGTTTCTGGTGCTCTTGGGTCCGTCGGGCTGTGGAAAATCCACCGCGCTGCGCATGATCGCGGGCCTGGAAGAGCTCACTGAGGGAACGATCACGATCGGTGATCGAGTGGTGAATGATGTGGAGCCCAAGGATCGCGATCTCGCGATGGTGTTCCAGAGCTATGCGCTCTACCCCCACCTCAGCGTGCGCAAGAACATCGAGTTCCCGCTCCGAACGCGCGGTACGCCCAAGGCCCAGCGGACCGCACAGGCCGAAGCGGCGGCCGAGTCCCTTGGTCTCGACGGGCTGCTCGATCGCAAGCCGGGCCAGCTGTCCGGCGGCCAGCGGCAACGCGTTGCGTTGGCCCGGGCGATCGTGCGAGACCCGCAAGCGTTCCTGATGGACGAGCCGCTTTCCAACCTCGACGCGAAGTTGCGGGTCCAAACGCGCGCCGAGCTGGTTGAACTCCAGCGGCGGCTCCAAGCGACGGTCATCTACGTCACCCACGATCAGGTCGAGGCGATGACGATGGGCGACCGCATCGCGATCATGAACGAAGGCGTCCTCCAACAGGTCGGCCCGCCCCAAGAGGTGTACGCACGTCCGGCGAATCTGTTCGTCGCTCGTTTTATCGGTACACCACCGATGAATACGATCCCGGGCGAACTGATCGGTGAGGGTCCGAGTGTGGTGATCGGTGTGCGCCCGGAACATGTCCGCGTCAGTCGCGACATCCCGAGAGGAAGTGAGATCCCTGCAAGTAGTGAGGGAATGGGCGCGACGGTCGCGATCATCGAGTCACTCGGCCATGAGCGCCACGTGATCTGTCGGCTCCCCGACGACACGAACGTGATCGCTCGCCAGGGCATCGACGTTCCGCCGCCGGCAATGGGCGACACCGTCCGCCTGGACTTCGATGCCGCACAGGTGCACAGATTTGACGCCGCAACCGGGGTGCGCGCCGGATGACGAGCCGGTCTCGTCGGCGCCGGCGCGAAGCTGGGCTCGGCTACCTGTTGCTGGTACCGGCGGTCATCATCTTCGTCGTTTTCATTTTCTATCCGTTTCTCCGTAATTTTCAGTTGGCGCTCTATCTCAACCCGCCGTTCCCGAATCTGCCGAGACGCTGGGTCGGGCTCGACCAGTACCGCGACATTCTTGGCTCGGACAGCTTCATCTCCAGTCTGAAGACCACGATCGCGTTTGCGTTCCTCACGGTCCCCGCCGGAATCGGGATGGGCCTTGCTCTGGCGGTTGCCGCCAACCGAAAGTTGCGCGGAATCGGGATCTACCGCACGATCTTCTCCTCGACGGTGGCCACGTCGGTCGCGGTCGCGGCGGTGATCTTCAGCATGTTGTTCAACCCGATCGTCGGCCTGTTGCCGTGGCTGGGGGTGAATCCGAATCCGCCCATCATCGAGAACCCCGATCTCGCGTTGGCCGCGGTGGCGCTGGTGACGGTGTGGCAAACGCTCGGACTCACGTTCATCCTGCTCTCGGCGGGGCTCCAAGCCATCCCGGAAGACCTGTACGAAGCCGCTCAGGTGGACGGTGCCGGCGCAACGGTGCGCTTCTGGCGCATCACGATTCCGATGCTGTCGCCCACGCTCTTCTTCGCAGTGGTGATCGGATCGATCCATGCGTTCCAGAGCTTCGGTCAAATCGACATCATCACGAGCGGGGGACCGTTCAAACATACGAACGTGCTCACGTATTCGATCTATGGCGAACTGAATGGCACGAACGGTCCGCCGAACCCAGGGAAGGCCGCGGTGCTCGCGATCGCGTTGTTCGTGATCACGTTGGGGCTGACCGTCGTGCAGATGCGGGTGCTCGAACGGCGGGTGCACTATGCGCGCTGACCCTGGCGGTTCGGCGCGTCTCCGACGCTTGGGGAGCTACGCGATCCTCACCATCCTCGCGATCGTCGTGCTGTTTCCGATTTACATCACGGTCGTGAACTCGTTGCTGCGACCCGTTGACATTGCCGCGCGGCCGCCGGTGTTCTTCCCGTTGCATCCGAAGTGGTCGAGCTATGCCGACGCTTGGAACGGCGGGCACATGTCGAAGTATTTACTCAACAGCTTCATCGTGACCATCGCGATTACTGCCGGCCAAGTGGTCACCGCGGTGATGGCCGGCTACGCGTTCGCGTTCCTCCAGTTTCCGTTCAAGCGCACAATCTTCGTCGTTTTTCTGGCCACGTTGATGGTTCCGTTCGAAGTGACCGTGGTGACCAACCTCGAGACGATCCGATCGCTGGGTTGGTTCAATACCTACCAAGGGCTCGCGGTGCCATTTCTCGCAACCGGATTTGGCGCGTTCCTCGTCCGGCAGGCGTTTCTCCAGATACCGCGGGACCTCTCCGACGCGGCCGCGCTCGACGGCTACGGCCACTGGCGATTCATGACTCGGGTCGCGGTGCCACTCGCGCGCCCCACGATTGCCGCCCTCACCGTCTTCGGGTTTCTCGGCGCATGGAATCAGTTCCTCTGGCCGCTGCTGGCCACCAAAGACGACGAGTTGCGCACGGTGCAGATCGGACTGAAGCAGTTGCGCGCCACGAGCCTCGACTCGGTCAACGTCACGTTCGCCGGTGCGGTGATCGCCGTGATCCCAGTGGCGATCATCCTGCTCGTGTTCCAGAAGCAACTCGTGCGCGGCCTCACCGCCGGTGCTGTGAAAGGCTAACGATCCCTACGACTCGGAGTGTGTCCATGCTCGGTTCCCCAGTTGGCTCGCGTCGCGGCACTCGTGGTGGTTCTCGTCGGCTCCGACGGTGCAGCGTTGGGCTGGTGGCAGTACTCGCCCTCGGCGCATGTAGCAGCAGCAGCGCCGGTAGCGGAGCCGCCAAGCCGGATGGCGGTGGCGCGGGAAAGAGCTCGTGTCCGGTGGACGCGCTGGCGAAGGCCAACGGCCCGGTCTCGATCACGTTCTGGCACGGCCTCAACCGCGCCAATGAAGAGACATTGCAGAAGCTCGTGAACCAGTTCAATGATCAACAGACGAAGGTCACGGTCAAACTCGTCAACCAGACCGGCTACGAAGACATCCTGCGGAAATGGGTGACCGGGCTCGGTACCGACGAGCTTCCCGACCTCGGACAAATGGAAGACACCGCGACCCAGCAGATGATCGACACGGAGTCGATTGTGCCGGTTGCCGATTGCATCAAGGCGGATCGCTACGACACGTCGGACTTCGTCGAGCGGGTCCTGGAGCGGTATACCGTCGACGGCAAGCTCTATCCGATGCCGTTCAACGTCTCCAACCCGGTGCTCTACTACGACAAGAACGCGTTCCGCTCCGCAGGGCTCGATCCGGAGAAGCCCCCCGCGACGCTCGCTGACATCAGGGCCGATTCGGTGAAGATCAAGGCCAGTGGATACGAGGCCGGGTTCGGGTTGAAGCTCAATCCGTGGTACCTCGAGCAGTGGGCTTCGAAGGCCGACCAGCTCTTCGTGAACAACGAAAACGGCCGTAAGGGCCGCGCCACCAAGGTGCTCTTCGACGACGCCGTGGGGCAAGCAACGTTCGCGTGGATGAAGGACATGGTCGATTCCGGGCTCGCGCGGACCAATCCGGACGGGGGTCCGAACGGCTTCGACAACTTGCTCGGTATCCGATCCAAGGTGCAGGCCATGACGATCGACAGCTCGGCCAGCCTCGGCACGATCTCACAGGTGTTCGCGAGCGGCGAGAGCGGTGGGGTCGATCTCGGTGTGGCCCCGATGCCGGGACCCCGCGGTTCGGGTGGTGTGCTCGTGGGGGGCGGCGCCCTGTACATGTCGAAGTCCAGCGCGCCCGAGAAGATCGCGGCCACCTGGGAGTTTGTGAAGTTCCTCGTGTCGCCCGCGACCCAAGCCACGTTCGCCGCCGGCACGGGTTATGTGCCGATTCGGAAGTCGTCGGTCAAAGAGCAGGTGTTGTTGGCACAGTGGGCGGCGAGTCCCGGCTACAAGGTCGCGTACGACCAGCTGCTGAGTGGGAAGGACGATGTCGCGACCGCTGGACCCGTGATTGGTAACTACGCAGGCGTGCGCGATGCGGTGCGTGACGCCGAAACCAAGATGTTGGCCGAGGGTGGCGATCCGAAGGCCGCCATCAAGGCGGCGGCGGCGGCCGCGACCGCGGCGATCCAGGACTACAACACCCGCATCGGCAAGTAGGCGAGGTCAGCGGGACAGGATGGTGACGCTGGCATTGGCGCCGCGGCCCACGGTATGGGCGAGTGCCACGTTCGCGTGCGCCACCTGGCGCGGTCCCGCGGTGCCACGGAGCTGGTGGGTGAGTTCCACCACCTGACCCAGCGCCGAGGCTCCGAGTGGTTCGCCTTTCGACAAGAGTCCGCCCGACGGGTTGATCGGGCGGGTCCCTCCGAACGCGGCCGAACCCGACGCGAGCAGCCGCGCCTGGTCGCCGGGCTCGCACAGGCCGAGCTCCTCCCAGCCGAGGAGTTCCCGCGCGGCGTCGGTGTCCTGACACTCCACGAGGTCCACGTCGTCGGGGCCGATGCTGGCCTCGGCGTAGGCGGCCGTGGCCGCGAGGGTGGTGGGGGGAGTGATGTTCGTGTCGTCGATACCGGCGAGTGGCGTCGCTTCTCCAAGCACGCTGCCGGGGAGATGCGAGCGCAGTACCGCGGCGTCGAGCCGAACCGCGTTGGTAACGCCCCGACCGCGTCGCAAGACCACCGCGGCCGCGCCCTCGTTGGGTGAGCAGAGCATGAAGAGGTGGAGCGGTTCGCACACCACGCGGCTGGCGAGGACCGCCTCGATGGTCGTCTCGGATTGGTACATCGCGTCGGGGTTGAGCGCACCGTGCGCTCGGTTCTTGACCACGACCCGGGCGAGATCCTCTTTGGTGATGCCACGCTCACGCATGAGGCGTTGCGCGCGCAGGGCAAAGTAGGCAGGGGTTGCCGCGAGTCCGGCCTCTTCGCGCCATGGCTCGAAGAACGTGGAGCGGATGATTCCTTTGGGCATCTTTTCCATGCCGAAGACCAAGACGGTGTCGTATTGGCCCGCTCGGATCGCTGCCGCCGCGAGTCCGAGGGCCGCGCCACCGCTCGCGCATCCGGCTTCTACGTCGACGATGGGCATTCCGGTCCGCGCCAAAGCGCTCAGCACCTTGTGTCCGGCGGCCACGCCCGAATACGCGGTGCCGCAAAACGCGGCTTGAAATCCGGGGCGGTCGGTCGGCCCAATGCCGGCGTCCGTGAGGGCGGCTCTCACCGCTTGAACCCCCATATCGGTCACGCTCACGCCGTCGAAGCGACCGAATGGGTGAAGTCCGATGCCCGCGATCTCGACGGTGGTCACCGTGGTCACGGTGCGAACTCCCATGCGATCACGGCATCGCCGGCCTCGTCGGCATGAAGCACGACGCTCCGGAGGGCCATCGCTTGGCCAAAGGTCCAGTGGTCGCTCGGCACCGCGAGTCGGGTCACGATGCGAACTCCTTCGGGGAGTTCGACGACTCCGAAGCCGTACGGCACCGCGCCGAGATAACCGGGCGGCGCAGTGGTCACGGTGGTCCAGCCCCAGAGTGTCCCGCGGTCTGAGAGTTCCACGGCGTGGACGTCGTCGGCACCGCAGTACGGACACTGTGAAAGTGGGGGGAACGAATACTGATCACACACGGCGCACCGCGCGCCGATCAGCATGGGAGGGTCGATCGTGAACATGCCATCGACGACGAGACGCTCGGTCGCCGTCACCCGATCACTCCGTCCCGGCGCAGGGTGTCGATTGCCAACGGCGTGAGTCCAAGCTCGGCGAGCACGGCGTCGGTGTCGGCACCGAGCACCGGTGCGCCAGTAGGGATGGGTACTGGTTCACCGACGAACCGCGGATACGGCGCCTGTTGGCGTACGGGACCGATGACGGGATCATCGACTGCGATGAGGTCACCGCGCGCCGCGAACTGTGCGTCGTTGAACATGTCGACCGCCGTGTACGCGGTCGCAACGGGAACGTCGTGGTGGACACACGCGGCCTCGACCTCGGCCGCGGTATGGGACGCGGTCCACTCCGCCACGATGCCGTTGATTGCGTCTCCGTGCGTCGCTCGATCTACGAGTTTGGTGAACCGCGGGTCAACGAGAAGGTCTCCGCGGTCCATGGCCGCGCAGAGGCGAGAGAAGTTCGCGTCGGAACCCGCCACGATGCAGACGTACTTGTCATCCGCGGTGGGGTAGTTGTCGAGCGGCGCGCTGTTCGTCAGCCGATTCCCCTCTCGGGTCCGGACGATGCCGAGGCGGTCGTAGCCCGCAATAGTCCATTCCAGGATCCGCAATACCGAGCCATAGAGCGCGGCATCGACCACCGCGCCGCCGCCACCGCGGGCGTCACGGGCGTACAGCGCGGCGGTGGCAGCCTGAGCCGCAAAAACGCCGGTGAGATAATCCGAGATCGTGACGCCAACGCGAACCGGCGGTCGGTCGGGGTACCCGGTGAGGTGAAGCAAGCCCCCGTAGCCAATCCCCACGCGGTCGAGGCCGGGTCGGGTGGAAAGCGGACCATCCTGGCCGAACGTGGAGATGCGAACGGTCACGAGCCGAGGATGAAGCTCGCCCGGTCCGATGTTCCAGCGTTCCAGTGTGCCGGGTCGGAAGTTCTCGACGACGACGTCGGCCGTTGCTGCGAGCTGGCGCAACAACGCCTGACCAGCGGCGGTACGCAGGTCCACGGTCACGCTGCGGCGGCCGCGCCCCTCCACCGCCCAAAAGAGGGAGTAGCCGTCCTCGGTGAACGGGCCGATCTCGCGCATGAAGTCGCCGGAACCCGGCTGTTCGATCTTGATGACTTCGGCGCCCTGCTCACCGAGCAGTCCGGCGCAGAACGGTGCTGCGATCCGAGTGCCGAGATCAAGGACCCGCAATCCCGTGAGTGGTCCCGTCACCTCCACCGCCGGGAACTCACGCGGACTCGCCGGCCTGCTCGGCGCGCACCGCATCCATGCCGCCCGCCCGGCGGGCTGCCGTGCGCGACATCGCCTCATCGGAGTTGCTGACGGCCTGGTGGACATCGAAGTGGTATTCCCATGACCCGCGTTGACCCATGGCGTCGAGGGTGTGGTTGATCGTGTCCTTGATGGCCGCCGCGGTGATGGGCGGAACGAGCGCCACCGCGTCGGCCATCGCACGAGCCTCGGCCGCGAGCTGGTCGAGTTCGACGACTCGGTTCACGAGACCAATCTGTTGCGCTTCGGATGCGGTCAGCGAGGTGGCACACAGCAGAAATTCTTTGGCACGGCGAGGCCCCAATTCCCACGGCTCGATCAGGAGCTCCACGCCGACGCCACTCATCCGCGCGACGGGATTCGAGAAGGTGGCATTCGATGCGGCCACGATCAGATCGCACATGGCCGCCAGCATGAGCCCCGCGGCGGCGCAGGCGCCTTGGACCGCCGCGATGGTGATCTTCGGGCAGTCGCGAATCCGCAGGAGCTTGTCCCAGTACATGACTTGTTCGTGTTCGAGCTTGCCCTCCGGCGTTGCCCGTTTGGCCGCCCAGTACTCCTCGCCCGCAAGGATCTCCTTGAGGTCGTGCCCGGCCGAAAAGTGCTTTCCCGCCGCTGCCACCACGATCACGCGTACCCCCGCGTCGTCAATCGCGGCGTCGAACGCGGCGTCGATTTCGGTAATCATCTGCGAGTTCTGAGCGTTGGCCGCTTCCGGCCGCGCCAGTGTGATGGTCGCGACCGCGCCATCCACTTCGTAACGAATCGTCTGTAGGTCCATACCGCCATCTCCCGAGCGAGCGAATCTAGTGCGCGTCTCCCCGATATCTTGACGCTCTCCAACCAGGCGGCCGATACCGGTGACCGAGACGACGATCACAGACGCGACCAGGCCGGCGACCATGGAGCATCGGCGGATCGCGTATCAACCCGCCCTCGATGGTCTCCGCGCCGTGGCCGTCATGGCGGTGCTGCTGTACCACCACCATGGCCTGCTCTGGGGTGGGATTGGCCGCGGCGGATTCATCGGTGTCGACGTCTTCTTCGTGCTTTCGGGCTACCTGATCACCACCCTCCTGGTTGCGGAGCACCACAGCTCAGGATCGATCGCGATCCGTCGGTTTTGGGCGCGGCGAGCGCGTCGCCTGATTCCGGCATTCCTGGCCATGCTGGTCTTGGTTGCGGTACTCGCGCGTCTGGCCTACCCGAGCGACTTGCAAGCGATCATCCATCAGGACGTGTTGTGGTCGCTCGGGTACCTGCAGAACTGGCACCTTGCGCTCTGGCATGGCGTTGGGTCGTCACCGCTATCACACACCTGGTCAGTGTCGGTCGAAGAGCAGTGGTATCTCGTCTGGCCCGTGGCCTTCGCTGCGTTCCTCGTATGGGCGCGAGGGCGGTTGCGTTCGTTGGCCGTGGTGCTGTGCGGCTTGGTGGCCGCGAGTGCGTTGTGGAGTGGATATCTGATCGCGAACGGCGACGCGAATCGCGCGTATTTCGGAACCGACACCCGCGCGCAAGAACTGCTCGTTGGTGCGGTGCTCGCAGTGATGCTCGCAGGCTACGAGGCGGGGCTCCCGGCGCGTATCAGCAAGCTCGTGGGCCGGGTCGGTCTGGTCGCGCTGATCGCGCTTTCGGGACTCGCGATAGGCGCGGCCGCCGGAAACCGTTGGCCCAACGGGAGCTACCTCGCGTTGGCATTGGGCGCCGCCCTGGTGATCACTGCCGCCGTGCAACCCCATGGACCCGTCCGCTCCCTCCTTGGAGTTCGGCCGCTGGTGGTGATCGGGGGTTGGTCCTACGGTCTCTACCTCTTTCACCTCCCGCTGTTCCGTTGGTTGAATCCGACCACGGTCGGTCTGACCGGGGTGGCACTCCTCGTGGTCCGGGTCGGGGCAACGACCATCCTCGCGATTGCTTCGTTCACCCTCCTCGAACAACCGATCCGCCGCGGCCGCTTTTCGGGCCGCGGCCTGGTTGCGGTCGGGGTGCTGGTCGCGGCGGGAGTCATCGCGGCGACCACCATCGGCATCGCCGGAGCCACCTCGCCGCCGAGGTCGAAAGTTCTGGGGTTTGTTCTCCGCGAGGCTGCGGTGAAGGCGCCGCGTGACGCGACGAAGGTTCTGGTGGTCGGTGGTCGTCGAGCCGCGTTGCTCGGGTTCGTGACGAAGGGCCCGTACGACGCGAATGGAATTTACGGCCTCGCGCTCGGCACCAATGACTGTGGCCTCACGACCCGGGACCCGCGGTGCTCGGCGGTGCCTGACGACGTAGCTGCGCTCGCCGGTACCTTTGGGGCGGACGTTGTTGTACTGATGGCTGACGAGCTCGACGCGTCGGAGTACGGCGTGGGACCGAGGTCCTATGAC
Organism: Acidimicrobiia bacterium; assembly: GCA_031430375.1. Classification (GTDB taxonomy): domain Bacteria; phylum Actinomycetota; class Acidimicrobiia; order IMCC26256; family JAENVU01; genus JAENVU01. Next base: position 10,699 of record JANPBJ010000143.1, on the reverse strand, counting down.
CGGACCCAGGTGGTCCGCCGGCTCGATGAGATGCGATCGGCGATCGGTAATCGCCGGATCGTCTTGCTCCCCATTCCGTGTGTGGCCAGGGCGGACGGCCCAACTCCGACCGTATCGGGGACCGTGCTCGGAACCGCCGCCAAATCGTTCAACGCGCTACTGGCGACCTGGGCGACGCGCCACAGTGTGAGCCTGGTGAGCCCTTCGCCGCGGTCGTGTGCGGCGGGCCGCCCGCTCGAATCGTCCGACGAGCAGTGGCGTGCGCTGGCCGACGCGATCGAGTGAAGTTCCGTTCTTAGGTGACCGGTGATGGACCACGAAGCCGACGGGCCACCGCCACGAGCACTATCGCGACGCCGATGAGCAGGGCGGGCTCGGCGGCGGCGCGAAAGCGCGTGTTGCCATAAGTAAGGAGCGCGACCGACGTGACCATGACCACCGGTGCAACCAGCACTGCGATCGGCTGACCGCCCCGTCGCAGCATCCAGAATCCGACGAGTCCGACACCGAGCGTCGCAAGCGACGCGGGCCAAACTATCCATTGCCAGGTCCGGTTTCTGGTTTCCACCGCCTCCCGCCTGGTGAGTTCGCGTGGATCCCAGAAGCTCCAGACCCGAGCCATGCGAGCGGCACCGACCACCGGCCATCGGCTCACGTGGGCCATTGCAAAGTCGATGCCCTTCCGTTGCATCTTGGCCGCGTAGGCCCTCTCGCTCATCCGATAGCCCAACTTCGGTTGCATGCACGGATAGCTCCATGATCCGAGATGACGGCCGTAGTAGGTGGCATCACAGTTGGATACGGCGAGCACCGCACTCGCGGAAATCGTCGACAGGCTCGGGTCCCCGACCTTGATGGAATTTCGGATGACCCAGGGCGCAACCACGATCGCGAGGGCGAGGAGGCCGAGCGCAATCCTGGCAATGACCTGACGCCACGAGTCGCGGGCGAGGATGGCGGCGGGGACCATGGCCGCGGGGATGAGGAAGAGCGCGTCTCCACGCGCCAGAGACGCGAGGCCGATCGTGGCTCCGAGCAGGACCCACGACCATGCCGTCGGCCGTTCGCGTGCGCGCGCGGCAAAGAGCAGCGCAAGGATCACGAGCGGCAGGTACAAGGTCTCCGACATCAACGAACCGTCGACGGCGATGATGAACGGACTGACCGCGACGAGCGCAGCGGCCACTAAGCCGACGGTGCGGTTCACAACCGCGCGTCCGAGTAGGCCGGTCAGGGCGACGGTCGCAGCACCGGTCACACAGCCGAGTAGCTGTGATCCGCGGATGGAGTCGCCCACCACCGTCTGCCACGCCGCGAGGAGCATGGGGAACAACGGCGGCCAATATGCGGTGGGGCGTTTGCCGGCGATGTCGGCATGACCGTTAAACGCGCCGAGTTGTCGGGCGATGTCGATGTAGCCGTCACCCGCCCGCAAATTCTTTGCCTGCGCGTAGTACCAAAACGAATCTGGGAAAATGTGTTGCGATGGTGCGAATCGAATGATGTAGACCACGCGGGCCGCGATCCCCACCAGCACGATTGCACCAAGCACCACGCCGAATCCGGGGCGGCGTTGGCGCGGCGCCGGCGTTCCGGCGCGGCCGTCGACGCTGTCGTCGAGTGAGCCGAGAGTCGATGTCGTGGTCACGGTCGCGGTCTTGCTTCGCGGGGGAGGCCCAGGACGCGTTCGCCGATCACGTTGCGTTGGATCTCGTTGGTCCCGGCCCAGATCGAGCTGGCTTGGTAGTACAGCCACGAACGTTGCCAGCGGCCGTTGCCCGGGTTGTCGTGCGCGCCGGCCCACAGCGGACCGTGGGGACCGAGCACCGTCATCACCGTGTCGTGCAGTCGTTTGCTCATCTCGGACCACCACAGCTTGTTGATGCTTCCCACCGGACCCGGCGCTTCCCCTCGAGCGGTCCGCGACACCGATCGCCAATTGTGGAGTCGGAAGAGTTGCAGCTCGACGTAGGCCTCGGCGAGTTGCTGTTCGATACGTGGGTTGTCCCACGAGCCGTTCTCGGCGGCCACTCGCAGCATTTCGTCGAGCAGTTGGGTATGGACAACGAGCTGGCGCGGGTTCACTCCACGCTCGTGGGTGAGGGTCGAGTTCGCGATTCGCCAGCCCTCGTGTTCCGGTCCGATGAGGCAGTCGTCGGGCACGAAGACATCGGTGAAGAAGACTTCGTTGAACTCGGACTCGTCGGTGATCTGGCGCAGAGGACGAACGTCGACTCCGTGACTGCGCATATTCACCACGAAATAGGAGATCCCTTGTTGTTGGCGCACGTCGGGATCCGTGCGCGCCAAGCACACACCCCAATCTGCGAACTGTGCGTAGCTCGTCCACACCTTCTGGCCGGTGAGCAACCATCCGCCGTCGACGCGTTGCGCGCGGGTCGTGAGAGAACTCAGATCGCTTCCGGCACCGGGCTCACTGAAGAGCTGGCACCAGATTTCCTCGGCCGAGAGGATCTTCGTCAGCCATCGGGCGCGTTGTTCCGGCGTTCCGTGTGCCAGGATCGTGGGGCCCACGAGGTTCACGCCAATGCGGCCGACGAGCTCGGGCGCGCGGGCTCGCGCGAGTTCTTCGGTCACGATGTAGTGGCCGATCGGCCCGGCGTTACGACCGCCGTATGTTTCGGGCCAGGCCACGCCAACCCATTGACCCTCGGCAAGTTGCGCCTGCCACTCGCGCCCGAACGCCACCTCTTCGGCGAGATCTTCGAAGCGGGGCGGCAGTCCCTGCCCGTAGGGCCATGGCAAATGAACCCGGAGCCACGCTCGGCAATCGTCGCGCAGCGCCTGCTCACTCGCGGTGGGCGTGAGATCCATCGGCGGAGGCTATTCGGGTACGACTGCGCGGCAGAACGTACGGAATCGCGACGGCTAGGAGCCGGGTTGGTGTTCGACGCCGATCGATCGCGTGAATGTATCTTCGACGCCGTTGGTGTCGCCGCCGACGAGGTCGGCGCTGGGGGAGCTGAACGCGATCCAGCGGCCGTTGCCCGAGAGGTCCACTGCATTCGCCGCGCCGGGGTGTTGGTTCAGGTTGTCGGCACTGATGACCCTGAAGGGGAAGTCGATCCGGGCCGGGGACGGTCCGAGTGACTCAAGGACAACGCCGCTGGCGGTGTCACCGACGTACACCTCGACTCCAATGTCGCTCCGCTGGCCAACCAGACCTCGACCTGGATCACGCGGCTGCCATCATCGGAGAGGTCGTACTGGATCACGGGCGCGAGGTTCGTCAAGCCCACGGGTGCCATCAGATGGGTGGTGCCGGAGGCGAGCCCCCGCACCCAGGGCCCAACGGGATAGGACGGGTGGCCGGCGGTTCCCCGCCGAAGAATCGCTGTGACGCTGTCTGGAAGGCGACGGTGCGACCGTCACCGCTCAGGACCGGTTGGGTTGCGGGGTCATCGATCGGCGTTTCGTCGTCCTTCACGCTCGCGAGCGTCGCGGTGCCCAGGGTCCGATCGCGGACGAAGATGTCACTTCTCGCGGTCGTGTCTTCGGCCACCAGATCGACACCCGTGCTCTCGAAGGCCACGTATCGGCCGTCGTTCCTGATTGACGGCGACCTACTGACGCCGGTCGACTGCCCGCCGCTCGACGTGACGCTGATGCGCTCGGTCGAAAGGGTGAGGTTGTCGCGCACGAACACGTCGGCGACCCCGTTGGTGTCATCGGCGATCAGATTGGTCGCGCTGGATGCGAACGCAGTGAACCGACCGGTCTCCGAGATCGAAACGCCATGCGTGCCTTGACTGGCTTGGTTCGCTTCCAGGTCCGGCGGCGCGCTCGACACCGACGAGCGCGTCATGAAGGCGCACCCGGACAGCAGTCCGATCGTCATGACAACTCCGAGCGCTACCGCTGGTCTTCCGAGCGCTACCGCTGGTCGATCGGCACGTACTGGGTCTCGGTGGGGCCGGTGTAGATCTGTCGGGGGCGACCGATCTTGGTCCTGTCGCTCTCCATCATCTCTTTCCAATGCGCAATCCAGCCGGGGAGCCGACCCATCGCGAAGAGCACGGTGAACATCTCGGTCGGGAAACCCATGGCCCGATAAATCAGACCCGAGTAGAAGTCGACGTTCGGGTAGAGCTTGCGATCGACGAAATAGGGATCAGTGAGCGCAACCTCTTCGAGTCGCCGGGCCAGGTCGAGTAGCTCGTCGTGACCTGCGAGTTCGCCGATGACGGCTTCGGCAGTGGCAGCGAGAATCCGCGCGCGTGGGTCGTAGTTCTTGTACACGCGGTGTCCAAAGCCGGAGAGCCGAAACTTGGAGTCGGGATCTTTGGCCATACGCACGTAGTGGTCGATGTCGCCACCGTTGCGCTGCATGCCTTCCAGCATCTCCAATACGGCTTGGTTGGCACCACCGTGCAGCGGACCCCACAACGCGTTGATGCCGGCCGCGACACTCGCGAAGAGGTTGGCATCGGACGATCCGACCATGCGGACCGTCGAGGTCGAACAGTTCTGTTCGTGGTCCGCGTGCAAGATCAGCAGCTGCTTGAGCGCGTGCACCATCGTGGGGGACGCCTCGTACGGTTCGGATGGCACCGCAAACGTCATCGTGAGAAAGTTCTCGATGAGGTCGAGGTCGTTGTCGGGGTAGAGGAACGGCTGACCAATCGACTTCTTGTAGGAGTAGGCCGCGATCGTGGGCATCTTGGCCATGAGTCGCAGGATGGATAGCTGGACCTGATCGGCGTCGTGGGGATCGTCGCTGTCTTGGTAGAAGGTGGAGAGCGCGCTCACCACGCTGGAGAGCACCGCCATCGGGTGCGCGTCCTTGGGGAACCCACCGAAGAACCCGCGCATGTCTTCGTGGAGCAGCGTGTGACGACGGATACCGAACCGAAACTCGTCGAGGTCGGCGGTGGTCGGGAGGTGTCCGTAGATCAGCAGGTATGACGTCTCGAGGAAGCTCGGAGAGTCGCGCTCTACGAGCTGCTCGATCGGAATCCCGCGGTAGCGCAGGATTCCGTTGTCGCCGTCGATATAGGTGATCGCCGACTCGGTCGCGCCGGTGTTCACGTAGCCGTAGTCGAGGGTGATCATGCCGGTTGCGGATCGGAGCTTTCCGATGTCGACTCCGAGTTCATTTTCGGTGCCGCGGACCACGGGGAGTTCGATTTCCGTGTCGCCGTGGCGCAGGTAGGCAGGTTGCTCGGCGGTCACATGGGCTCCTCGGCGGTGGATACTCGTCCTCGCAATCTACCCACGCCCTACGGGCGGAGCGGCGTCTTGGGGAACGTGTTCCTCCCATTCGACCTCGACCAGTCGGGCAGGTGTTGGGAACTAGGGTCCGCGGGACATGGATTTCGACCTCTCTGCGGACCAGATCGCGCTGCGGGACGCGGCGCGCGAGTTTCTCGATGATCAGTGTCCGCCATCGCGCGTGCGCACGGTCCATGACGCCGGCACCGGTTGGGACCCGGATCTGTGGCGGTCGATGGCCGAGCTGGGGTGGTTGGGGGTCGCGGTGCCGGAAGCTGACGGCGGCCTCGGGCTCGGTCTCGTGGAAGTTGGCGTGCTGTTGGAAGAGGCCGGGCGCCATGTGCTCCCCGTTCCGTTCCTGTCGACCGTGATCGCGATCGAGCTCCTCCGCCGATCGGAAATCCGCGGAGGACGCGAGGGCGACCTCGCTCGTTTCGTCGACGGGTCACGGACGGCCTGTGTGGTGTGGAGCGCGGGCACGAGTTCAATACACGCCACCGAGACCGCCGGGGGCTGGGTGCTGGATGGACGGTCGGATCCCACGGTGTTCGCACCGGTGGCCAACGTCGCGATCGTGGTGGCTCCGGCTTCCGACGCCGCGGACTCCGGGGTGTTCCTGGTGGACCTCGATGTGCACGGTCAGCCGCCGATTGAGCCGTCGATGGACCTCAGTCGCCCGCTGGGTTGGATCACCTTCTCGGGAACGACCGCGACGCGATTGGGGGGCGCAGACCTTGCAGAGTTCGCCCTTGATTTCGGTGCGGCCGCAGTTGCGCTCGAGCTGCTGGGTGCGAGTGAAGTCGCACTCGAACTCGCAGTCGCCTACGCCAAGGATCGTGTGCAGTTCGGAAGGCCGATTGGTTCGTTCCAGGCCGTCAAACATCGGTGCGCCGACATGCTCGTTGATGTGGAGGGGATCCGTTCCTCCGCATACTGGGCGGCGTGGTGCCTCGACGCCGATGACCCGGAGCGGTCCATTGCCTGCTCCACCGCCAAGACCTGGGCGGGCGACGCGTCGAAGCGAGTGATGGCGAGCGCTCTCCAAGTCCACGGCGGGATCGGCTTTACGTGGGAGCACGATCTCCATCTGTACCTCAAACGCGCGCATCTCGATCAGCTCACGTTTGGAGATTCGGTGTGGCACCGCACCCGACTCGGGGCGATGTTGCGCTCCAAAGTCGACGCCGGATTGAGTGTGTTGTGACTCGATGCCGGTGAATCATGCCCGTGAGTCGCGCCCGTGAGTGAAGACCTGGCCGAGCTGGTGGAGCTCGGCGATCTCGACGAGCTGCTGCGCGCCACCGATCGTCTCTGCGATGCCCGGGAGTGGCTCGTGTTGGTTGACCTGCGCGATCGATGCCGGCGTGCGGTGGAGCGGGGGAAGCAACTGTGGCCCGCTGCCAATCATGTGGAGTATCGCTTAGCACTCGAAGCCCCCGCAGAGTTCGCAGCCGCGATGCTCACCGACATCGCGGGCCAGTTCGGGCTGGGGCCGCTCGCCGAGGTGTGCGCAGCCGGCCACGATTGGGGCGACCTCGTTGCACACGTGCCCGATTCGCCGCCGGCGTCGATGTGTTTTCACGAGTGTGTCGTGCGCGGGGAGGATCTCAGCACCGCATCGCTGCCGGGCCCGGACCCGCTCGAACTTCCGCACGTGTTGTGTGATTGGGAGCCGCAGTACCCGGTGGCGGAATACCGGTCGCACGAGGCTGACTTCCCGTCCCCCGGACCGGAGCCGTCGGGCGTGCTCACCGAGGTGCGTCAGGGTGCGGCGCGGGTTCCACATAGCGGGGTCGCCCGAACGCTCCGTGACCTGGTGCATCCCTGGACTGCTGACGGCACCGCGGCCACGGTTGCAGTGCGGGGCGACGCCACCAGTGCGATTGGCCTGCTCGACGGTCCGGAGGTACGACTCTCCGAAGTGGAACTTGGAACCGCGTTGGCCTGGTTGGGTTGGGCCGGAGCGAGCGGTGGTGTGCACGGTCGGCGGCGGGGCGCGGCGGCGGGTCGGCTCGACGTGTGGATGGTGCTCGCGGAACTCGTTGATCTCAGCGACGCCTGGCCACCGGATCCAATCGAGATGGGAACTCGAGCCCGGCGGATGCGGTGGTTCGTCTGGGATGCGATGGGGATCGGCGCGACCGGTTGGGTCTTGCGCGTTGCGGTAGAAGATCCTGACCGCGGCCTGGCCTTCGCGCTCTCCGCTCACGACCCCGCGTAAGGACCCGCGTAGGACTCGCCGGGATCTGCCCAAGCGCCGCCGCCGGCTCGACGGTTCGGTGGCCGATTTGGCGATCATTGTGCGTACATCCCTCCCACAAAGGGAATCCGGACAATGAACCGCGCGATCGCACACTGCGAACAGGTGTGATTGCCGAACCGCCAGCGCGGCTCAGGGGACCTGAGCCCGCAGCGCGGCCCGGTCGATCTTGCCGGCCGCGAGGGTGGGCATCCGGTCGAGGTGAAGAACGCGGGCCGGCGTCTTGAACCGCGCCACGCCCTGGTTCGCGAACCAACGTGTGCACTCGTCGAGGTCAAAGGCCTGGTCTGCAACCACGTAAACCCAGACCTGCTGTCCGAGTCGTGCGTCCGGCGATGCCACCGCCACCACTTCCCGTACCGCCGGATGCGCCCCAACAATCCGTTCGATCTCTGCGGCTGCGATGTTCTCACCACCGCGGATGATCACATCCTTCTTGCGGCCCACAATCGTGAGCCAGCCATCGTCGATGGTTGCGAGATCACCGGTGTGGAACCAGCCTCGGGTCGTCGCCGCGCGCGTCTGTGTGGCGTCGAGATACCCGGAGAACAGCTCGGGACCTTGCACCAATAGCTCGCCGTCGGCCGCGATGCGGAGTTGGGCGTCGCTCACAACACGGCCGTCGGTCTCGACCGCCCGTGATGGTGCGTCGGCGGCCGTCGACGTCGTGATGGTGGGGGCCTCGGTCGAACCGTACGAGCGTTTCACCACTGCACCAAGGCAACGCGCCGCATCGTTGACGAACTCGGGCGATACCCCCGCCCCACCGGAGGAGATGAGCCGGAGGGTCGCGACCCGCGCCGCCGAGAAGCTGGGCGAGTCCATCAGGCCGATAAAGAACGTGGGGGGTCCGATCATGAACGTGACGCGCTCGCGCTCGATGAGTTCGAGCGCGATCTCCGGGTCCCACCGCTCCATCAACACGGAGCGCATCGCGGCCGCGCCGGGCACCAAAACGCCGTTCAGTAGGCCGGAGATGTGCGCCAGGGGCGCGGGCATCAGGACAACGTCGTCGGCTCCCAGTCCATGGGCGGCCGCCATGGTGAGTGCCTTGTGAGCGAGCCCTCGATGGGTGTGCAGCACGCCCTTCGGCTCACCTTCTGATCCGCCCGTCCACAAGATGGCGGCAAGGTCTGCGGGCTGCGCGTGAGTGTCTGCATACTGCGGTCCAGACGTGAGCGTCGCCACCCGCGCGCGCAGTTCAACGCTCGGCAGGAAGAGTCGGGGATCGAGTCGCTCGATGAGTCGCGCGACTTCGGCCTCGCCGGCGTGGTGATGGATGGGTGCGGCAATCGCGCCGAGCTGCCAGCACGCGCGGTAGAGCGCCGAGACCTCCGGCCAGTTGGGCGCTTGCCACGCCACCACATCTCCGCGTCGGATTCCCGCGACTCTCAGTGCGCCCGCGAGGCTCGGAGCGGTTCCCACCACGCGGTCCAACGTGGGGACGTCCCACGCGCCGCCCGGTGTGCGGTACTGGGCGCCGCGAGGATGACGGTACGTGGCCCGCGGACTCACGGGCTTAGCGCGGCGAGCGCTTCCATGCGTGTCCGCTCGGCGTGGCGCCGCGCAGGATGTTGGTGCCGATGAAGTTCTTCTGGATCTCCACCGTGCCCGCGCCGATACAGAGACCCCGAATGTCGCGGTACACACGTTCCACGGGATACTCACGCGAATAGCCGTACCCTCCCAAGAGCTGGATCGCTTCGTCGCACACGAACTTGGCCGCGAGGTTCGCCGCGGTCTTGGCCATCGCAGTTTCGAGGGGCGGGGGAGTGCCGTGCGCGCCCGCCAGGTGGACGGCCCGCTTGAGGAGAAGCCGTGCGCCTTCGAGTTGGGTTGCCATATCGGCGATCTTCCACTGCAGACCCTGAAGGTCCGCGAGCGGTCGTCCCCCAATGACGCGATCGTTCATGTACTGAATCGCGTACTCGAGTGCTCCCTGCGCGGCGCCCACGCACATAGCGGCATTCCCGCAGCGTTCATGGTTGATGTGGCCGATCAGCGTGCGAAACGCGATATTCGAATCGGGGTCGCCCGCCAAGAGGACGTCGCCCGCGTCGATGCGCACATCGTCGAACGCGAGTTCCGCTTCACTTGTGGCCCGCAGTCCCATCTTTTCGTGCGTACCCGCGATGCTCACGCCATCGGCTTCGAGGTCGACGATCACCGCGCCGATCCCCTTCGTGCCCTCACTGCCGGGGAAGCGACACCACACCAGGCATACCCGAGACTTGTGCCCACCAGTCACGTAGTTCTTGTAGGCGTTCAGACGAAAGCCGTCACCGTCGGGCGTGAGCCGGGCGCGCATATGGCCGACGGCCGATCCCGCTTCGGTCTCCGAGATGCCAATGCAGAATAGCGCGTCGCCGGACGCGGCCATCGGCAACCAATGGTCCTTCAGCGCGTCGGAACCGAGGTGTTCAATCGCGCGCGGTGGACCGTTGAACGTGAGCTGGGCGAGGATTGCACTCGACACATCGGCCCTGGCAAGCTCTTCGAGCACGATCGCCGCCTCGATATCGCCGAGCCCCATACCGCCGTAGGCCGAGCCGATCGTGATCCCAAACAGGTCGGCCGCTCGGATCGCATCCCAGGAGGCCTGAGGGAACTCCTCGGTCTCATCACCGGCCCGGGCCATCGGCGCCAGCGATCGCTCGGCCACGCCGCGCGCCAACTCCCTCAGGGCCAGTTGGTCCTCGGTCTCGGCAAAGGGATCGGCTCCGGTACTCGCCATGGGCGCGCAGGCTATCCAGCCCGACCGAGGCGCTGGTGACGAACCCCGACGTCACCATGGTGTCGTTCACCGCGATGCCTGCGTCCGGGAGCGTTCTCGGGGGTGGTCGGGACGCACGTGAAACCGCCGATCTATGCTGCATAATCGGCGGTCCGGTCACGCAGGGTGACCGACGAGGTTGGGATGGTTATGAATCGACGAGGTGAGGATGGCGAGACGCTCGCTGAGGTCCTCGTTTCGACCACCCTGCTCGGCATTATCGGCGTTGGCATTATCGGCGCGATTGCGTCAGTGCTGATCAGTACCGACATCGACCGCCGCACGTCGCAGGCCGAGACGGTGCTGCGGTCGTTCGCGTCCGCGATCACCGCCGCGGAGTATCAAGAGTGCGCAGGAACCGACGCCTACGAGTCGCTCGCGACCTTTAACCCTCCGCCGCGGTATCGAGCAACGGTCCCGCGCATCAACTTCTG
>JANPBJ010000142.1:0-6761 GCA_031430375.1 Acidimicrobiia bacterium | reverse complement strand
GCACCCTTCGACTCGATCAGAACCAGCGACCGTTCGACGGCAGACCGGATGGTCTCCTCTTCCAGGTCCGCGTCAAAGATAACCATGACCTCGTACGGCCTCATGGCCGATACCTCCTTCGGACCGCAGCCGACCTCTCGGCCACTGCGGGCCCCTGAGTTCGGCACTGCTCGGAGTTCCGGGCGACCGCTAAGGGGCAGGGCGGACATGGAGGAGCGCTCAAGACTCTGAGAACTCTTCCGTGAAGCGGGGCAGGCTACCAGAGCCGACCCGTAGGGACCTATCGAGGAGGACCTTACCCGGGGGGTGTGACACTCATCCCGGGAGCATCCGTCGTGACGTCGACGGTGTAGAGATCCATGGCCTCATTCAGCTGATCCGTCATGTGATACGTCTCGTCGCTCGATGGGAATCGTCCCTCACGAACGTCTTCGACGAAGCGGCTCACGGCTTCGGTGGCCTCGGCGCCCAGCTCGGCGTACCGACGTACAAACCGCGGCCGGATCCGGTCCTCAAAGCCCAGGAGATCGTGATACACGAGCACCTGACCGTCGCAATGACGCCCCGCTCCGATGCCGATCGTCGGCACATCCACGGCGTCGGTCACCATGCGGGCCACGCCGTCGGGCACGCACTCGAGCACAATCCCGAAACAGCCGGCGTCGGCGAGCGCCACCGCGTCATCCACGATTCGGCGGGCGTCGTCGAGCTGCTTGCCCTGCACCTTGAAACCACCGATCGCGTGGATCGACTGGGGGGTCAGCCCCAGGTGGCCCATGACCGGGATCTCAGTATCGAGGATCGCGTTGATGGCATCGAGGCGCTTGCGACCGCCTTCGAGCTTCACCGCGCCGGCTCCGGCACGAATGAGCGTGGCGGCGTTGCACACGGTCTCCTCTCGTGACACGTGGTAGCTCATCCACGGCAAGTCGCCCACAATTAATGCGTGGGGCTTGGTACGAGCGACCGCACCCACGTGATGGGCCATGTCGGCCGTCGTGACCTGGAGGGTGTCGTCGTAACCGAGCACGACCATCGCCAGCGTGTCGCCGACGAGGATCATGTCGACACCCGCGCCGTCCACGACGCGCGCACTCGGGGCATCGTAGGCGGTCACCATCACCAGCGGTGTGGCGCCACCTTTTGCCGCGACGATGTCGGGCGCGGTGAGCGAACGCGAACGTGATGTAGGCGTAGGGGCCGTCATCTCGAAACCTCCACCGTCCAGGGCACACACGGCTCCCGGCAGCACCAGAAGCTTATGCCCATTCCACCACCCCTGCGCCAGCCGGTAGTGGCTCAGGTTGAGATCAGGTAGGTGGCAAAGGCGATTGCCCATGCGGCGTGCCGACCGTGTGGATCCATCCCATGATCTGGCAGCAGACGAGATCGAACTTGAGCGGTGGTTTGTCGGACCAGATCCAGAACCGGCGGTACATCTGCGCGGGGCGACGGATCAGCAAGATCCCGACGGTCAGGAAGTAGGCCGCGACGATGAAGCCGAGGACGGTGAACGCCGTGTCGTCCATCATCCGCGTGACCATCGACAGCCGCAGGTAACGACGAGGGGTCCGTCGGAAGCCGAGACCCGAGTTCCCGGGCCCATCGATCGGACGCGCAACTTGGCGTGCGAGCAGTTACGACGCGGTTCTGCCGTGAAGTTCCCGGCGGCCGAGATGGTTCCAGCGGCAATCGATGCACACCTCGACCACGTAGCAGTCGAACTCATCGTGCTTCTGCGCCAGTTTGTCGAGCTCGCCGGGCTGGGAAATACACCGGCCGTTCGCGGCCCGCAGCCGGTCGCCGTAGACGTACACCACATGGAAAAGGTCCTTGCCCTTACAGACCGGGCACCGCTTCCCGACCCGCTCGCCAACGTTGCGGGCCGCTCGGAGAAGCTCCGGGTGTGCATCGCAGACGTCGTGGCGGCTGACTCGGCCCAGCTTGAGATCCCGCAGGACGGCCCGTCGGGCAAGCTCGTAGTCGGTTCCTCTGACCACGCCGGTGAGTGTAGGAGAGCGCCGACCCCACCGGGAACGCGCAACTAGGGTCCGATTGATGGGTGACGTCTTTGCGTTGGCACGGCTGTTGGGCGATGTGCGCGGCAAGCGGGTTGTTGAACTCGGTTGTGGTGGGGGCTCGCGCATCGTTGAACTCGCCCGCGCGGGGGCATCGGTCATCACGGTGGATCCCTCAGCCGATGCCGTGCACGCCGCTCGGCGCCTCGCGGAGGCCGCCGAGGTGCGCATCGAAGTACACACCGGCGACTTCGCCGACCTCGCGTTTCTTCGGGGCGATTCCGTCGACGTTGCATTCGCGGACGGCACTCTTGCCGGTCTCGCGGATTTGAGTCGCGTCTTCCGTCAGGTCCAGCGCGTGCTGCGAGCGGGCGCGTGGTTCGCGTTCTCACTCCCACATCCGGTGTCGCTCTGTGTGGATGCCGAGCCTGAACCCGCGGGTTCACTCCCACTGGCCCGACCATTCATCGGTCGCTCCTATTTCGACTCGGAGCCCGTGGACGCCACGTTCCCCCACCCGATCGCGGATGTATTCGCGGCCCTCAGCCGCGTGGGGTTCCGGGTCGACACCATCCTCGAGCCCGAACCCGCAGCCGGCCTGCGTGACCGTGCGCTGGTCCCCGACACGATCATCTGGCGCGCCCGCAAGGTCGGCAGCTAGGAGGGCGCTCCAAAAGGCACAACCGCCTCCCGAACTTCGAGACCGCGTGGGCGCGCCCGTGGCCCGAGCGGCCCGTGAGCGCCAGCGAACAAGAGCGGGGAAAACGTTTGCCAGGTAGACGAAGCTTGAACCCATTGGCGCGCGTCTCAGGACCCGGGCACGCCAACGGCGCTCGTTCTAAAGGTTGACCTCGGCCCAAGCCTTCAGGCGTTCGTAGGCCACCGCTTCCTCCATCGGGCCTTCATCGAGGCGCAGTTCGAGCAAGAAGTCGAGCGCCTCGCCCACCACGCGGCCGGGGGCAACCCCGAGATACTCCATCACCTGACGACCATCGAGTGACGGCCGGATCGCGCGCAACTCTTCCTGAGCGGCGAGCACCTCGATGCGCTCCTCGAGATCGTCCATGCGGCGTCCCAGCACCCGGGCCTTCCGCTCGTTGCGGGTGGTGCAGTCACAGCGCTGGAGCTCATTGAGCGTCTCCAACAGATGCCCTGCGTCACGCACATACCGGCGCACCGCGGCATCGGTCCAACCCATCGCGTAGGTATGGATCCGCAGATGCAGATACACCAGTTGCGAGACGTCGTTGATGACCTCGGTGGGGTACTTCAACGCCGTCAGCCGGGCCCGCGCCATCCGCTCGCCCACCACCTCGTGATGGTGGAACGTTGCCCGTCCGCGCTCGAACGACCGGGTCTTGGGCTTTCCCACGTCGTGCAACAGCGCCGCTAGCCGCAGCACGAGCTCCGGGCTGGTCTTGGCCACCACCGCAATCGTGTGGGCCAGCACGTCCTTGTGATGATGGATCGGGTCTTGTTCGAGTTCCATCTCGTTGAGTTCGGGGAGGAACTCGTCGCCAAGGTGGGTCGAGGCGAGGAACCACAGGCCAGCCGATGGATCCGGAACCACCAATAACTTGGACAGTTCGTCGCGGATCCGTTCGGTGCTGACGATCGTCAGCCGGCCGCGGAGTTCCTCGACCGCGCCCACGAGTTCGGGGTCGGGGATAAACCCGAAGCGGGCAATGAACCGCGCCGCGCGCAGCATCCGGAGTGGATCGTCGTTGAACGAGCTCGTGGCGGCTTGCGGAGTGCGCAGCGACCCGCGCGCGAGGTCGACCGCGCCGTCGAAAGGATCGACCAGCCGCGCGTCGGGCAGCCGCAACGCCATCGCGTTGACGGTGAAATCGCGGCGCGCCAGATCTCCTTCGATCGTGTCGCCGAACTCGACATCAGGGTTGCGGCTCCCCGGCTGATACCCCTCCGCGCGATAGGTCGTGACCTCACACGCCACGCCTCCGACCTGCGCACCCACCGTCCCGAAACGCTTGCCCTGTAACCAGACAAAGTCTGCGATCGGTGCCAACACCGCCTCAATGCGATCCGGCCGCGCGTCGGTGGCGAAATCAAAGTCAGTGGGCGTGGTGTCGATCAACGCGTCCCGAACGCTGCCACCGACGAGATAACACTCGTGGCCGGCGTCCACGAGGGCGAGCGCCACCCGTTGCACGGGCGCATCAGACGCGAGCAAGGGCGCCAACCGCGCTGGAACAGTCACGCCGTCATTGTGGCTCGCGTCGTCACGCAAACGACGACCCAAAGCGCGAACCGATTCGCCCGCGCCGCTACGCCGAGTGCGCCAGGTCGGCCTTCGATGCGCTCGCGGCTTCGGCCAGTTCGAACTCGTAGTGCTCCATCTTGAGTCGGAGGTCGTGCGGGTTGGACGCCGTGGCCAGGGCATCACGCCGCGAGACCGTTCCCTGGGCAAAGAGCGACAGCAAGCTCTGATCAAAGGTCTGCATGCCGTAGAACGCTCCATCGGCGATGATCTCTTCGATGTCCTGGGTCTGGCTGGCGTCGACGATCTTGTCGAAGACGCGGCCCGTCGACACGAGGATTTCCATCGCGGGAATCCTCCCGTCGCGGTCGCTGCGCTGAACCAGTCGCTGCGACACAATCCCCTTCAGCGCGCCGGCAATCGACATCCGGACCTGCTGCTGTTGATACGGGGGGAAGAAGTCGATGATGCGGTTGATGCTCTCGGTCGCGCCCATCGTGTGCAGGGTGGAGAACACGAGGTGGCCAGTCTCCGCGGCAGACAACGCAGCCCAGACCGTTTCGGGATCGCGCATCTCGCCGATCAGGATCACATCGGGATCCTGACGCAGTGCACGCTTCAGGGCGCCGAGGAAGTCGGTCGTATCGGAGCCAACCTCTCGCTGATTCACGATCGAGAGCTTGTCGGAATGCAGCACTTCGATCGGGTCTTCGATGGTCACGATGTGGCGCGCTTGCGTCTCGTTGATGTGGTCGATCATCGCGGCAAGCGTCGTGGTTTTCCCCGATCCGGTGGGACCAGTGACGAGGACCAGCCCCCGCTTCTCATCCGCGAGGCGCCGAACGACCGGCGGCAGTCCCAACTCCTCCATCGGAGGGATCCCCGGAAGGATGTGGCGAAGTACGAGCGCGACCGAACCCCGTTGACGAAAGACGTTGACCCGAAAACGACCAACGCCACTCAGCGAATAGGCAAAGTCGGCTTCGTTCGTGGTGAGAAACTCCTCGGCACGCGCCTTGGGCATGATCGCGAACGCGACTCGCTCGGTGTCGGCGGCCTGGGTGAGATCGCCGGCCACCGTCACTAACTCGCCGTCGACCCGAATGTGCGGTGCCGAACCCACCTTGATGTGGACGTCCGAAGCGCCGCGGTCCACAGCTTCTCGAAGTACTTGATCCAGATCGAGCAACGTCGTCCTCCCACGGGGCGCGCCAATGTGCGCGCTCGCGGTGTATCGACGGAACCGACGGCGGCCTGAAGTGCCCCCTCACCGGAAACTCATGTCCCGGAACCAGAGGAAGGCTACGACAGGTGATCCCGCCACAGCGCGGCCACCACGTCGATCACCCGATCCCCGGGTCCGCCAACCGTGGATGCCTCATCGGGCAGTTCGCGCTCGGAAAGAGGAGCTGGGGCAACGCCGGCCAGCACCGGGACCGTGGCCCTGACCGAATCCCGCAGTCCGGTGGACGAGTAACCGCCCTCGAGAAACGTGATCGTGCGGCCCGCGGGCACCGCTTGGACGAGTCGACCAACGAGTGTTCGGTAATCCCCGGCAGTCAGCTCCAACCCGGTCAACGGATCCTTGCGGTGGGCATCGAACCCCGCTGAGATCAGGAGCCAATCCGGTTGGAACCGGTCTAGTAGCGGCTCGACCACCCGGTCCAGCCCCCGCAGGTACACGTCGCCGGTCGCGCCTGCGGGCAGCGGAAGGTTGCAGGTGGTCCCCACGCCCGCTCCCACTCCGACCTCGTCGTGGCGACCCGTCCCCGGATAGAGCGGCCACTCGTGGAACGAGCAATACAAGACGTTGGGATCCGCGAAAAAGATCTCTTGGGTACCGTTCCCGTGGTGCGCGTCGATGTCGACAATCGCGACACGAGCGCCGCGGCTCCGCAACTCCGCGGCCACGATCGCGACGTTGTTAACCAGACAGAAGCCCATGGCCTGGGTCGCTCGGGCGTGGTGGCCGGGCGGGCGTACGGCCAGAAACGCACCAGATGCCCGGGTTTCTTCCGATCCGGCGGCGGTGAGCGCATCCACCGCCGCGAGCCCCGCTCCGGCCGCCGCGAGCGCCGCTGGCCACGAACCCGGCGAGCCCGGGGTGTCGGCGTCGAAGTGTCCGCCCCGAGCGCACACCGCCTCCAGGTGATCGAGGTGCGCGCCGGGATGCACCCGAACGAGTTCCGCTCGGGTCGCTTGGCGGGGCGCAAGGAGCACCAGGTCCGCGCCCAGACCGCTCCGTGCAAGTCCCGCGGCGACCGCCTCCAGCCGGGCCGGAGCCTCGGGATGCCCGATCCCGGTGTCATGCTCGGCGAACACCGGATCGGTAGCGAGCAACAGCACGCACGAACGGTAGTCCTGGCGCCGCGGCCCGAACCCGAGCACCGAGCGAACCGCGGTCGGGCGATCTCGACGCGTACGCTTCCCGCACGATGCCCGAGGACACACTGCGCTGGCCCGGGGGCTGGGCCCGGCTCAGCTCATGGCGGGGACGAGCCGACGTCGGCTACCTGTCGGTAGGG
>JANPBJ010000141.1:0-16752 GCA_031430375.1 Acidimicrobiia bacterium | reverse complement strand
CTGTTCACATGGAACGGGCCCTTCGCCGCCGCTACGGACGGCGACATCGTGGGGCCTGCCGTGCAGGCAGAGGACGACATGCCCGGCTCACTGTCGCTGCACCCGTCGAGTGGTGCGACCTGCCGTCGCTTGGCCGAACTCGAGATCGACACGCTCGCCCCGATGCATGCCCCGGCCTACACGGGCGACTGCCGCGCTGCGCTGATCGACCTCGCTGCCGACTTCGACCGCCGCATCGCAATGCTCTGACCGAGAAAAGCTCAACACGACGACCGCTCGTCGCTTCGCATCCGGCCACCTGACCTCCTGGGGCACTGTTGCGTTGGCGCAAGGTCGCGCGGGTCGGTGAGGGTGGGGCTATGAGGCCTCGTCCTCGCCGTGCGCTGGTATCTGCGGTACGGGCTCTCCTATCGCGATGTCGAGGAACTCCTCGGTGAGCGTGGGATTGAGGTCGACCACGTCATGATCTACCGGTGGGTGCAACGCTTCACCCCATGTCTTGGCCGATGCCGCCGGGCCGGGTTGGCACACGGTCGGTGACCGTTGGTATGTCGACGAGACCTACGTGAAGGTCGCCGGCACATGGCGCTGCGTCTACCGGGCCGTTGATCAGTACGGCCAGATCATCGACGTGCTCGTCTCCGCCCGACGCGATCTCCGATCCGCACGACGGTTCTTCAGTGCGGCGCTTCGCGCTCATGGCGAGCCGGTCGAGGTCGTGACGGATCGGGCCCCGGCGTTGCGGGCTGCGATCGAAGGCCTCATGCCCGCCGCGCGGCCACTACGAACTCGGCGTCGACACGCGCCACCACCGGCGGGTCGAGACTGCGTTCACCGAACTCGCCCGGACAATCTGAACCCGAAACGAGACAGGAATCCGGCTCACCGCGGCCCGACCCGAATCAACGCAACAGCGCCCAACAAACGGCGGGCGCGCACGGCGACCTCGAGGACAAAGCGGGCCTCCGGGTCCTGCGGTGAGTAACCGGTGAGCTGGGCGATCCGCTCGAGCCGGTAGACGACGGCACGCGCGCTGAGGTGGATGCGCCTGCCCGTAGCCGAAACGTTGCCCGACTCGGCAAAGTACCCCTCGAGCGTCTCGACCATCGGTTCGATCCCGCCCCGGGCGCGTTGCAGCGGTCCGAGAATCTCCTCCACCATCTCGACCGCCGTGGTCGGATCGAGGGTGAGCAGCCGGTACGGCAGCAACGCCTCGTACCGAACCACGCGATCCGTCCAACCCAGCCGGCGGGCCAGGTCCAACGAGTCGCGAGCCTCTTCGTACGCGCGGACGAGTCCGACCGGTCCCGCGTGCGGCCGACCGATGGCGACTTGCCAGGGGCCCGGCTCACTTTCCTCGAGGACGCGGACCAGGTCGCGGGCCGTGTCGGGGTCCAACACCGGCAGCACACAGATCAGCAACCCGGCCTTGGTGGCCACCACGACGTCGCGTCCGCCGAACGTCGCGAGTACATACGTCTCGACGCGCGCCTGCACGGGACCGCCATCGATGAGCAGCCGATGGGTCCGAGCAGCCGCGACCACATGCGTCGCGGCCAAGTTGAATCCGAAGCGAGCCGCCCGCTCATGGAGGAGGGCAGGGTCGCCGCCGCCGCCGCCGGTGAGGAGGTCGTCGACGAACTCACGGCGCAGAGCCTCTTCTCGGCGTACGGATTGGCGCTGCGCGGCCTCGTAGCCCGCGGCCACGGCTTCCGCGGCGTCGTCCGCGGCCCGAAAGAGGAAGGCCGCCACCTGCCCAACCGTCGCCGGGGTGGCCGACTCCGCCCTGGCGTTCACGTCGGCCCACAAGCGCCAGGTGGCACTGAGGTAGAGGTCGATCACAGCCGCGAGGGAGGACCCCCGCTCCGCAGCAGACGCGCCCATCTTGTGGCATTCGGCGAGATCCGGGCGGGTCAGCCGGCCGTCGGCGCCCGCTGCCGCGAGAGTCGCAGAGAGGTATCCGCCGAGAAGATCCGCGTCGGTGGCGGCATCGAGTGCGGCCTGGGACGCGATCTGGCCGGAATGGAGCCGGGAGGGCCCGATGAGGGCCTCGACCTGCGAGGGGACCCGCCGGACGGCACCCGACCCGTCGGTGGGATCGGCGGACATACGGACAGTCTTGCAGTTCTTGCCGATATTCGGAAGTATTCGGGGCCTATTTTCATCAGAACTCTCGCCTTCTCTTCGGAACCCGCGTCGGTCACGATGGATCCCACCCAAAGACCATCCGAGCCGAGGAGGCTGAGATGACGCAGCTGGTGGAGACGACAATCCCGAACGCGCTCCGATGCCGGGCCGTTGTGCTGTCCTGTATGGACTATCGCTTCGTCGAGCCGTTACGGCGCCTTCTTGGCGCCCAGGGCTTGGCCGGGGCCTTCGACCTGGTGGCCTGGCCCGGGGGTGCGGTTTCCCTCACCACCCGCGATCGTCCCCTCGTTACCGGAGCGATGACGATGGCCTGCGAACTGCACAATCCCGACGAGGTCATCCTCGTGGCCCACCACGACTGCGGTCGGCTCGGTGGTTCAGCCCGATTCGCCGGCCGTCAAGCTGAGATCGCGACCCTCGAGACCGCCCTCGCGATGGCCGGGGAGGTGGTCGCCGACCACCTCCCCGACCTGCCGATCCAACTCATCCGCCTCGACCACGACGGATCGGTCTCGCTGACCGACCTCGCCCGACCTTCGCCCCGCGGCCACGAGACCGGACCAGGGCGATGAACGGCGACGATGCCGGCATGCACTCGGCGACGATCCCACTCACACGAGAAGGGCGACGCGTCCTGGTCGCAAAGCTGGCGCATCTGCGCGACGAGATCATCCCGGAGCTGCTCACGCTCCGGGAGAACTCCGGCCACGACAGCCAACCCGTGTATGACCACCAACGCGCGGTCAGTCAGTTAGCGAGTCTTTGTGACCGACTCGCCCGCGCGTCTGCGGTGGAGACCACGCCCGACGATCCGCGGGTCGTCGAACTCGGCGAACTGGTGACGGTTCGTCTCGACGATGGGACCATTGCGTGCTACCTCCTCGTCCACCCGCTCGAGGCGTCCATCGGCGGCGCGCGCGTTTCCGCGGAAGCTCCACTCGGGCGCGCGCTCCTCGGGCGGCGCGTTGGCGACGAGATCGACGTGCGGGCTCCTCGCGGCGCGTACCGCTGTCGAATCCTGAGCAGCGAGAGATTGCACATCGGCGGCGCCGTCTCCACCCGGCCCCGGTCCTCGCCACCACCCGACCCGCCGATCGCCGGCCGGAGCGAGATGTTGATCACCGACAACATTGACCAGAGGAGAACCCGCTCATGAATGCGACCCACCGGTGCGCCCGTTGCGAGGTGCGCTTCCACAGCCGCACCGAGCTCGCACACCATCTCGCGGCCGGCCACAGTCAAGCACCGGCCAAGCATCAGGCTCTCCGACCCGGAGGGAGCGGTCGTGCGGTAACCCGCGGCGCGCTCCGACTCATCCATGTCGAGAACACCCCACGAGCGGCCGGGCCGAGCCCATCACGCGTGCTCACCCCGCTCGAGTCATCCGAAGTCCGGGGGCTCCAGCAGCACGCGCACTACCCCGCAGTTTCAATACTCATGACGCACGGGACGACAGTCGACGGCGACCGCGCGCGCCTGACACGACTGGCTCTGGAGGCAGCAACGCGCCTGCAGGCCGAGTTCCCCCGACGCGACACGGAACCGCTGCTCAGCGCACTCGACGCCCTCATCGCAGCGGCGGACTTGCACCCCGGACACGAGGCGATCGGCGTGTTCGTGAACCG
Organism: Acidimicrobiia bacterium; assembly: GCA_031430375.1. Taxonomy (GTDB): domain Bacteria; phylum Actinomycetota; class Acidimicrobiia; order IMCC26256; family JAENVU01; genus JAENVU01. The sequence goes on along the minus strand of JANPBJ010000141.1, from coordinate 12,979 downwards.
CGACGTTGCCACCACGGTGCACCTGCCCATCGCGGTGCGGGAACGAGTCGTGATCGACGCGACGTTCGCGACTCGAGACCTCATCCACGCGTTGCATCGCAGCCCCGAGTACCGAGTCCTCGTACTGAGTGAACGCTCGACGAGTCTGTACGCCGGATGCGGTGCAGTCCTCGCCGAGGTCGCCGGAAGCCCGATCCTCACCGCCGAGCCGCACCCCAACGGGCGAGGAGAACGAGCCCACATGACCGCCGACCGCTCCGTCCTCCGAGACGGTCGCTTGCGCCGCTACATCGGGAAGGTGGATGCAGCGCTCACAACCCATATCCGAGGACGGGAGCTCCCGCTCATCCTCGTCGGCGCAACCCGCAGGGTTGCCGCGTTTCGTGATCACTCCACGCATCGCGCGCTCGTCGCAGATACCGTGGTCGGCGGGTTTGACCGAACCTCGCCACGCGAACTGGCCAAACGGGTCTGGCCGTCTATCGCGCGCATGCTGACGACCCAACGCGGCGAAGCCCTGCGTGAACTCGATCGCGCGATCGGAAAGCATCGTGCCGCCTTCGGCGTCGACGAGGTATGGAGCCTTGCCACCGAGGGACGCGGGGCACTCCTCATCGCCGATGAGCACTACGAGTTCCCGGCCCGAATCGACACCGACACGAGTCTCCTCGAGGCTGCCGACGACGTCGCCCACCCCGATGTCGTCGATGATGTCGTCGACGACATCATCGAGATCGTGCTGGCCAAGGGAGGTCGGGTCGCAATCGTCTCCGACGGCACGCTCCGCGATCACGGTCGGATCGCGATGACGCTTCGGCACTAGACAACACCCTGTCGCCCCCTGACCGAGATGAGTCCGCTGCGTACGTGACGGCCGGCCTCAGTTTCACGTCCGAACCGGAGGTTCCCATGAAATGCCCCATCGACTCCGTCGATCTCCTGATGTCCGATCGCCAGGGCATCGAGATCGACTACTGCCCGACGTGTCGCGGTGTGTGGCTCGACCGCGGCGAGCTCGACAAGATCATCGAGCGCAACGCCGTCGAAACCCAGCGCGGAAACGACGACCGCCATGAGAACCGTCGTCCAGGCAACGATCGCGACGACGACGACCGCCGTGATGGCATGTTCGGCGCCAAGACGAAGAAGCGCAAACGTGAGGGCTTCCTCGGCGAACTCTTCGAGTTCGGCGGCTGACGATGGGTGCCGCCCCCGGGCCCAGCTTCGAGGATCGCATTCTCGAAGCCGCCATCGAAGCCGAAACCGCATCGGGCGCGCGCGAGGAGACCCTCGCGCACGCGCGTGCACGGGTCGGTGTCCGACTCCTGCGCATCGGCGCCGGCTCGACGCTCTTGTGCGCCGGCGTGGCGATGCTGATCCTGCCCGGTCCCGGGTGGCTGATGATCGCGCTCGGTCTCGGGATCCTCGCCCGCGACGTCGCCTGGGCGGAGCGCGCGCTCGAGCGCGTCCGGCGGCGCCTACCGACCGACGGCAACGGGAAGATCAGTCGCGCCACGATCGCCACGATGGTCGTCGCCACGCTCGCCACGACTGCCGCGACGATCTGGTGGACCACTCGATGAGCACCGCCGCCGCGGCATCCGAATCCGCCTCCAAGTTTGCGAGCTTCGAGGTCTCCCCTTGGGTGTGGGCTGCGTTCGTGGCAACGATCGTCGTCCTGCTCGTCGTTGACGTGCTCTTGGTACATCGAAACCCGCACGACATCAGCCTCAAAGAAGCCGCGATCGAATCGACGGTGTGGATCGCCCTCGGCCTGTCGTTCACGTTCGTGATGCTCGGTTGGCAAGGCGGGACTGCGGCCGGCGAGTACCTCTCGGGCTACCTCATCGAGAAGAGCCTGTCGGTCGACAACGTCTTTGTCTGGGCCGTGATCTTCAGCTACTTCGGCGTACCCAACCGGTATCAGTTCCGAGTCCTGTTCTGGGGCATCTTCGGCGCGCTCGTGCTGCGGGCCATCTTCATCTTCGCCGGCGTCGCCCTCCTCGAGACATTCGAATGGATCCTCTACGTCTTCGGCGCGTTCTTGCTCGTCACCGCGTTCCGAGTCGCCCGCCACAAAGAAACCGAGATCCATCCCGAACACAACCCCGTGCTGCGGATCGTGCGCCGCCTCGTGCCTTCTACCAACGACTACGACGGACAGAAACTCTTCACTCGGCGCACGGGCCGACTGCTCGCCACACCACTGTTCGCCGTGCTCGTTCTCGTCGAGACCACCGACGTCGTGTTCGCGGTCGACTCGATCCCCGCGATCCTCGCGGTGTCGCGGTCGACGTTCATCGTCTTCGCCTCGAACGTCTTCGCAATCCTCGGCCTGCGCGCCCTGTACTTCCTGCTCGCGGGTATGAAGGACCGGTTCCGTTACCTGCACGTGGGCCTCGGCGCCATCCTTGGCTTCGTCGGCATCAAGATGATGGCCGTCGAGTTCATCCATCTGCCCACCTGGGCCAGCCTCGGAGTGATCACGATCATCCTGACCGTCACCATCCTCGCTTCGCTGCGAGCAGAGCGCCGCGAATCCACCAGCCCCCAACCCACCAGCCCCCAACCCATCGACGACCTCAACAGCGGTACCGAACCCTGAAGCCGCCACGGCAACCCTCGAGAGGAACGAATATCATGGGATCACATCCGACCCTCACCTTCGGAGACGACGGGTCTCCTGCCGCCGACGTCTGCTGGCTCTGGATCAACAGCCATACCTGGCCCGGCTGGCGCCTCGAGGTCATCACTGCGCACCAACCGCCGATCGGACCGCTACCGAGCGGAGAAGACGCAGCCCTTCACCTCTGGGATCCGCCGAACGCGCGCACCCCGTTCGCCGAAACGGCGTTCGGCGATATCGAGCACCTCACCGCCCTGACCGACCCCCGACTCGCGCTCTCGCGACCGACCGATCTTCTCGTGATCGGGCCTCGCGGACCGGGACTTCTCAAAACGCTTCACCTCGGCAGCACCGCCGAATGGCTCCTCCAACACCCCATCGCGCCAATCATCATCGCCCGGTCCGGACACGCCGTGCGAAGCGTCATCGTCTGCCACGACGGATCTCCCCACTCCCAGCGCGTGGTGGAGTGCCTCACCCGACTCTCCTGGATCGGCGGGGTGGAGGTCACGATCCTGGTCGTGAACGACGGTCGCACCATCGTCGAGAACGCGGCAGCAATGGCTCACAGCGAGTTTGACGCGATCGGTATCCAGCCGGAGATCCTCGACCTCGACGGCAAGCCGACACCAGCGATCTTTGCGGCGATTACCGAGCGCGCCCCGGACCTCGTCGCCCTCGGAACACGCGGTCTGACCGGCATGCAGCGCCTCCACCACGGATCCACCGCCGGCGCGATCTCCCGAGCCGCGCCGTGCTCAGTGCTCCTGGCCGCCGCCGAACCCTCATCACCGTCGTCGCCTTCCGCCGTTTGACTGACGGGCGACGCCGCGACCAACGGCAATGTTGCGTTGGCGCAAGGTCGCGCGGGTCGGTGAGGGTGGGGCTATGAGGCCTCGTCCTCGCCGTGCGCTGGTATCTGCGGTACGGGCTCTCCTATCGCGATGTCGAGAAACTCCTCGGTGAGCGTGGGATTGAGGTCGACCACGTCATGATCTACCGGTGGGTGCAACGCTTCACCCCATGTCTTGGCGGATCCGGCGATAGGGTCACTTGGTGACGGGTTGCCCTGCACCAAGTACACTGGCGACATGAGCGTGCAGGAGTACTTGGTGTCGTCGTCTGGACAGATGTCGCTTCCGGCGAGCGCTCGTCACCGTTGGCATCTCGATGACGGCGGTCCCGTGGAGGTCATCGACCTCGGGTTCGGAGTCCTGACGGTCCCGAAGGGAACGGGCCGCCGCATGCTCGACGACTTGGTGAGCCGCGAAGAACACGCCGAGTTCGTCCGATCTCTCGCCGAAGATCCGGATCTCGCGACGACGTGACCCGAGCCATCCTCGACGATCACCTGCTGCGTGATCTCCTCGCCGACAACACGCCGACTGAGCTCGACGACATCCTCGCGGGACACGATCCCGCGACGACGAACTACTACCTGTACCGACTGTCCAAGAGCGTGGTGTCGGCGGCTGGTGGCGCGCTCACCGGAGCGTGGAGTGCAGAGCAGCGACGAGCACTGGGTTCTCGGCTCGTGGCCCTCCCCGCCGACATCGAGGTGGTTCCAATGCGAACTCTCGCGTACCGGATGGCCGAGCTCGCAGGCGTATACCGAGTCTCGACGCTCGGCGCTGAGGCGATCGCAGCAGCCGAGAACCTCGACGCTCCGTTGTGCGTGTGGTCCGGGGATGACGGACCCGGGATCCGAGGAGCGATGGACGCACTCGGGCAGGACTACCGCACCATCCAACGCTGATCCGCCCGCGATCGGAGCCGGCGTGACGCGGCGAGGGGCTCTGTTGCATGAGCGCAAGGTCGCCCGTCGGTGAGCGGTCTCGTGCGATGTCTCCACCCATCGCCAGGCCGGCGCGTCGAGGTCGAGCTGGCAGTGATCGTCAAGCACTCCACCCGCGTCGCGGTCGGATGCATGCTCCAGATTGTCGGAGCTCCCGGGCCAGGGTCTGTTGGTGCCCTTCGAACTCCGTCGCCACGACCGCGAGCGACGCGCCCCCGCTCCAGTCGTGGGGCAAGAAGGGTGCGCCGCTTCGGTTGGATGCTCGGTGGACGCTCAGTCGGTCGGGTGGACGGTGACCGTGCCGGCGGTGCCGTCGACAGTGACGAGCTGGCCGTCGGTGAGCCGGACGGTCGCGTGCACCGTTCCGACGACGGCCGGCAGCCCGTGCTCGCGGGCGACGATCGCCGCGTGGGAGAGCGGACCGCCGCCGTCGGTGACCAGCGCCCCTGCGATCGCGAACAGGATCGTCCACGACGGCGACGTGGTGGGACAGACCAGGATCTCGCCCGGGAGCACGGTGCCGAAGGCGGCCTCACCGCGCACGACGTGGACCCGCCCGGTGGCGGTGCCGGGTGACGCGGGCGTGCCCCGCAACGCGTCGCCGTCGGTTCGGGCCACCTCGCCCGGGAACTCCATCTTGAGCCCCCACAGCAACGCCTCGTTCACGTGTCGTCCGTGCTTCGGGAGGTATCGCAGGTCCGGCGGCTTGTCGAGCTCGCCGACCACGGCCGGACCGGGATGGGCGCGGGTCCAGGCCTGTTCGCCTCTCCGGCGCGCGACGAGCGACTCCAGGTCGGTCGGGATGGCGCGGAACGCGTCGGCGAGCTCGTCGGCGGTGCAAAAGACGGCGTCGTCGACCCGGGCCAGTCGATCTCGATCGACGAGCCGGTGACCGGCCTCGAGCACCCAGCGCCGCAGGATCCCGCACGGCAGGTTGTCCGTGAGCACGACGTTCTCCTCGCGGACCGGATACACACGCCGTGCGTGTGCGAGCGCCGCGACGAACCGGCCCCGGTCGGCCTCGGCGAGTTGCGCCAATGCCTCGGCCTCGACCCGAGCCGCGACCTGGTCGTCCGTCGGACCGTCCGGATGGAGGAGCAGCCTCGTCACCACGCCGGGTCGTTCGATGAGCGCCGGTGATCCGGGTTCGTAGTTGGTCGGGCGCCACCCGTGCGCGTGCAGCCAGGCATCGAGCGCGTCGGCAACGTGGGCATCCACGGCACGAAGCGCACCGACCGGGTCGGCGGGAGTGGCCCGCAACGCGTCGGCCAGTTCCGGCCGCGCCGCCACCTCGTCGCCGATCGCCTCCAGCGCGCGGGTGCCGGCGACCGAGGCCGGCGAGCACCCGACGAGCAGACGCATCGTGTCGTGCTCGTCCCAGCCGAGGAGGTCCCGACAGGTCACGACCAGGTCGTAGAGACCGAGGGTGTACGGCATCACGAGCTGGAAGTGCACGGCGTGCCCGTCGTCGAGCAACGTGCGCGCGTGATCCAGGTGCTCGATCATCCCGGCGTCGTCGAGGACGCGCAGGTCCTCGGCGAGCATCGCCTGGGTGCGGTGCTCGAACTCGACCCGCCACCGCTGGTCCCAGGTCTCCAGGCGCTCGGCTGCGAGACCGGACGTCATGGCCCGCTTGGCCGCCTTCATGCGGGCGCGGACCGCGGGCACGAGGCGCGCGACCAGTCCGACGGCGAGGGCCGGTGGTGTGGAACCTTGGGGCTCGGGGGAGCCGAAGACCGGCGCGGGCCGGACGTAGACCTCGCTGCCGATGGAGACCTGGTCGAGGCCGGCGATCATGAGGCCAAAGTCGCGGCTCATGGCCTCCATGGCGTCGACTGCGGACGGGCCGAACACCGACCATCCGAACGGCGTGACCAGCTCCGGGTAGTGCGCGAGATCCTTCTCCCACCCCGAACCGTCGAGCTGGGCGTCCGGGCGGACGGGCAGCGCCGAGATGGGCCGAGCCTGGAGCAGGTGCACGTGACCGCGCTCGATCGCCCACTCGACGTCCTGCGGCGCGCCGAAGTGCGAGGCCGCGGCCCGGGCCATCGTGGCGACCGCCAGGACGTGCTCGGCCGAGATCGCGACCTCGGCTCCGGCGTCGATCCGCTCCGGCCGGTCCCCGACGACCCGCCACTCGTCGGGGTCGGCAGTGCCGTCGACGAGGCGGTCGCCGAGGCCGCGCACGGCCGAGACCCGAGCGACGTCGGTGTCACCCGACAACGGGTCGGCCGTGAACGCGACCCCCGCGGCGTCGGGATCAAGCAACGGCTGGCAGAGGACCGACATGCGGACGCCGCCTGCGTTCCGGTAGGCGCTGAGCCGCGGCGCGTCCGCACTGTCGAGGCACGTCCGGACCGCGGCCGTGACCGCGTCGACGCCGGTCGCACCCAGGACTGTGGCGTAGGCGCCGGCGAACGACGCGGCCACGCCGTCTTCGGCATCGGCCGACGAGCGTACGGCGAGCGCGACACCGCCGAACGAGGTGACGACGTCCGCGATCGCGCCCGCGATGCCGGGGGGAGCGGGCTCGCCCGCGCGCCACGTCTCGAGGAGCGACCACGGCAGGACGACGCCGTCGGGGACGGTGAATCCTGCGGCACGCAGCTCCGCGAGATGGGCGGCCTTGGCGCCGACGATCGATGGGTCGGTTGCGACGGAGTCGTCGAGTCGGACGGCGTCGGTGCGGGTCGCGGTCATGGTTGGCCTCTGGTGGGTTCGGGTTCGAGGTCGGCGAGCTCGCCGCGGCGAACTGCCGCGATCAGGGTGTCGACGGCCCAGCGGGTGATCGGTCCGGACTCGACGCCGGGCACGCTGAACTCCTCCCGCTGCCGCAGCCACGACTGCGCCGAGCCGAGGCAGCGCAACAGACCGGTGATCTGGGCGTGGCGACGCGCGTCGAGCTCAGGGAACGCGGCGGCCACCACCGCGAGCATCTCCGCGGAGTGGCGCTGGGTGTCGGCCGAGAAGCGCCGCGGGTCCGCGTTCAGCAGGGCCTCGGCCCGCATCTCGACTGCGAACTCATCGGCCGTCTCGAACAGCCACGCGATGCGCGGGCCGATGTCGTCGACGCTCGCGTCGGCGAAGCCGCCCGCGGTCTCGTTCGCAAGCTCGTTGACGCGTGCGGTCATGCCTTCGAGCAGCGCGGTCCGGTCGGGGAAGTGGCGGTACACGGTGGGCTGGGACACCCGGGCGCGCTCGGCGATCTCACGCGTGGTGACCTCGTCCGCCCGGCGATCGGCGAGGAGGTCGACGAGCGCATCGAGGATCAGGTCCCGGGTCGTGCGGGCCTGCTCCTCCCGCAGGGGCGAAGAGTACGGGCGTCGTGGTTCGTCGGCCATGAGCGGAGGTCCCCGGTTCCTTCGGATCGGCGGGCTGTGAACACTATAACGAGAGATATCTCTATTGACAAGAGATATCTCTCGTGAATATGCTGGCGAGGCGCACACGGAATCCCCGCCCACATCAGAGGAGAGCCCATGACCACCACCCGAACCCTCGGCATCCTGGCGGCCACCCCCGCAGACCGCGAACGCTGCACCGCCACGTTCGTCGCCGCGTTCGCGAACGACCCGCTGATGCGGTGGATGTTCCCGGACGCAGACCAGTACCTGACCGTGTTCCCCGAGGTGATCCGCTTCTACGGAGGCAGCGCGTTCGATCTCGGGACCGCGTTGCGGACCGACGACTTCGCCGGCGTCGCCTGCTGGCTCGCGCCGGGCGAGTCCGTCGACGAGGAGGCGCTCGGCGGGGTGATGGAGGCCGCGCTCGAGCCCGAGCTCCTCGGCGTCGTGTTCGAGTTCCTGGAGAAGGTCGGCGCGTCCCACCCCGAGGTGGACCACTGGCACCTCCCCGGTATCGGCGTGGACCCGCGGATGCAGGGCAAGGGGCTCGGCTCCGCGTTGCTCGCCCACACGCTCGCGCAGATCGACGCGCAGTCCGCCGTCGCGTACCTGGAATCGTCGAACCCGGCGAACGTCCCGCTCTACGAGCGGTTCGGGTTCGAGGTCGTCGCCGAGATCCAGGCCGGGGACTCACCGCCGGTCTGGCCGATGCTGCGTCCCGCCCGCGTCGCGAGCTGACGCGCCGAGCCTGCGACGGGCGTCGCAGGGCGTTCGACCGGCTCGGCCGGCCCGCCCCGTCAGCCCGGGCCGAAGCCGGCGAGACCGACGCCACGCGCGAGTGTCAGGCCCGTCATCTCGTCGCGCTCGCAGCGAGTGTCGCGCCCGCCCTGGGCGACTACCGCTACACGGTCACGCTCCGGACACTGCCGACCCTACGGCTGAGGTACCCGGTCGAGGACTGCCGCGGTCGGGGTTCGAGCCCCTTCCAACCCGTCTGGTGTCCGTCAACGGTCCCAGCCCCGTCGGGCTCGTATGGATGCTCCCGCCCGGCGAAGTTCTCCCGCCAGGGTCCGTCGGTGCACGCCGAACTCAGCGGCGACGGTAGCGAGCGAGGCGCGGTGCGCGTACTGCACCTCCGCGAGCGCGACCGATTCGTTGGTTTTTTGCGGACCACGCGCCGTCGTGTGATGGCGGCTCGGTCGAGGTGGTGGACCGAGCCGGGGTGGAGCCGGGGACTCGGCGGCTCGACGGCCGCGGAGGAGCCGGGAGCAGGTGGGCCGAGGGAGGGGTTTGAAAGCTGTCCCTCAAGGTCCACTCGTTGTCAGAAATACAACGTTTGGCCTGGTCAGGTGCGGTTTCGCGCGTCCGATCGCTCAGGCACGATCGTCGCCCCTTTCAAAACCTTCGCGGACAGGGAGACGCTGCGTTGTGGCACGACTTGGGTCGGCGAGTCGGCGGAGGCATTGTCGGCGACGAACCCGTGACTGCGACGGCGATGTCGGTCGCGGTTGCGGAAGGTGTTCACCCAGGCCCTTCGCCCGGCCGGTGACTCTGGCCTGATGTGTCGCCGGCGCATGGTGACGTGCGAGGATCACGGCCACGACCAGGAGCGGGGCATGGCGGCAGAAACGATCACGGTGCTGTTCACCGACCTTGTGGGGTCGACGGATCTGCTGTCGCGAGTTGGAGAGGCTGCGGCGGACGAGCTACGCAGGGAGCATTTCGCGCTGTTGCGGGCTGCGCTCGTGGAGCACGGTGGCCGGGAGGTCAAGAATCTGGGCGACGGGTTGATGGTCGTCTTCGATGGCGCGGCCGGCGCTGTGAGCGCGGCGGTGGCGATGCAGCAGGCGATCGCGGGCCGGTCGGCGTCGGCCGAGCCGCTGTTCGTGAAGATCGGGATCGCGGCCGGTGATGCTGAGGCGGAGGACGGCGACTACTTCGGCCTCCCGGTGGTGGAGGCGGCGCGGCTCTGCGCCCGGGCGGCTGGTGGCGAGATCCTGACGACGGTGATGGTCCGCATGCTGGCCCGATCGCGCACCACCGCCGTGCTGGAGCTCGTCGGCGACCTGGAGTTGAAGGGCCTGGACGAACCGGTCGAGACGTGACGGGTCCAGTGGGCACCACTCGAACGCACCGTCGCCCGTCCGCCGCTCCCGGCCCGCCTCGCGACCGTGGCTGGTGGCGCGTTCGTCGGCCGTGACGAGGAGCAGGAACGGCTTGCCGCGGTGTGGAAGGCGGTGGCGGCGGGGGAGCGTCGGGTGATGCTGCTGGGTGGGGAGCCGGGCATCGGCAAGACGACGTTGGCATCGCGGTTCGCGGCGGGCGTGTACGAGGACGGAGCGACCGTCGTCTACGGCCGGTGTGACGAGGACCTCGGCATCCCGTACCAGCCATGGATCGAGGTGCTGCGCCAGCTCGTCGCCGCGGCGCCGGACGCGCTGCTCGCCGCGCACGTCGCCGATCGCGGCGCGCACCTAGCTCGCCTCGTCCCGGATCTCGCGCGTCGGGTCGGTACGGATGTGCTGCCCGCCACGGATCCGGACAGTGAACGGTTCGTGCTGTTCGGTGCCATCACGGACCTGCTCGGCCGGTGGACGGCCGATGCGCCGCTGTTGATCGTGGTCGACGACCTGCACTGGGCCGATCGGTCGACCCTGCAGCTGTTGCGCCACATCGCGATCGCCGACGACCTCGGCGGCGTGGGGCTGCTCGGCACGTTCCGGGACTCGGAGATCACCTGCGTGCATCCGCTGACCGAGGTCCTCGCCGCGTTGCACCGGGAAGGCGGCGGTGAACGCATCGTGCTGCGCGGCTTCGACGACCGCGACGTGCTCGACCTGTTGGAGCGGATCGCCGGCCACGAGCTGGGCGACGCCGGGGTGGCCCTGCGCGACGCGATCCTCACCGAGACCGCCGGCAATCCGTTCTTCACCGTCGAGATCCTCCGCCACCTGAGCGAAGCCGGCACGATCTACCAACGCGACGACGGACGTTGGGTCTCCGATCTGGACCTGCGGGCGGCCGGGTTGCCGATCAGTGTCCGGGAGGTCATCGGCCGCCGGATCGCGACGCTCGGCGCGGACACCGCGCGTGTCCTGGGTCTCGGCTCGGTGATCGGCCGCGACTTCGACGTCGCGCTGCTGGCGGCTGTCGCGGAGCGCAGTGAGGACGAGATCATCGACGTCTGCGACGCGGCGGTGGCAGCGGCGGTCTTGACCACGACCGACGACCCGGACCGGTACTCGTTCGCGCACGCGTTGATCGAGCACACGCTCTACGACGAGCTGTCACCCGCGCGTCGCGCCCGGGCCCACCGCGCGGTCGCGTTGGCAGTGGAGGAGGGCGGCGAGTTCGAGCGGCGCGCCGGCGAACTCGCGTACCACTGGGCCCAGGCAGTCCAGCCGACCGACCTCACCAAGGCGGTGCACTACGCCAAGCTGGCGGGTGCCCGCGCGTTGGACCAGATGGCGCCCGACGACGCCATCGGCTGGTACACACAGGCCCTCGAGCTCCTCGACCGCGACCAGGCTCCGGACCCGCTCGAGCGCGCCGAGGTGCTGATAGGCCTCGGTGAAGCGCAACGTCAGGCCGGCGTCGCCGACTACCGCGACAACCTCCTCGAAGCAGCCCGTCTTGCCGACGCCAACGACGCCGTCGAACTGCTCGTCACGGCGGTACTGGCGAACCACCGCGGCATGATGAGCGAGTCCCTCCACACTGATGCCGCCCGGATCGCGATGATCGACCGGGCGCTGGAGCGCATCGACGACGACCGCGCTACCGAGCGGGCCCGCCTGCTCTCGCTCTCCTGCATGGAACGTAGCCAGGGAAGCAGCCAGTTCGAGGAGCTGTTTGGTCTCGCCGAGGAGGCGGTCGCCGCGGCGCGCGCCTCAGACGATCCGGATGTCCTCGTGACGACAATGGTCTTCTGCTCCGACGGCATCCCGGGTCCGCAGACGGTCGAGCTGCGCCGCAGCTGGGTCGGCGAAGCCGCCGCGCTCGCCGATTCCGTCACGAGCCCGGCGGCGCGGTACCTGCTGCACAACTGGATCCGGCACTCGGCAGTCGAGTGGGCGGATCGTGGCGCCGTAGGGCGGTCGGATCGGCTCGCAAAGGCAGCGCTTGCCCAGGTGCCGCATGCGTCGTTGCAATGGGCCAACGCCTTCCACGAGGTCTGGCAGGAGATGCTGTGGCGCGATATCGGCGAAGCCGAGCGGTTCGCAGAAGCGGCACTCAACCGTGGTTTCGAGAACGGTGAGCCGGACGCGATGGTCATGTTCGGCGCCCAGCTGATCATCATTCGAAATTTCCAGGGACGGCTGGCGGAGGTCGTTCCGCTCGTCGAGCAGGCGATAGTGGACGAACCGGAGTATCCCGCTTACCGCAGCGTCCTGGCGTTGGCATTCGCCGACACCGCCGGCCGGGAGGCCGACGCGACCGGGCTGCTTGACGCGGACCTAGCGAAAGGCTTCGAGGCGCCTGCGGACTTCCAGTGGGCGGTGACGCACTGCCTCTGGGCTGACGCAGCAGCACGGGTCGGCCACCGCGCCGCGGCAGAGGTGCTGTACGAGCGGCTGCAGCCGTTCCCTGGCCACATTGTCTTCAACGGGGTGATGGCGTGTCTCTCCCTAGCGCACTACTTGGGTCTGCTCGACCATGCGCTCGACCGCCACAACGATGCGGACGAGCGCTTCCAAGAAGCGATGACGATGCACGAGCGACTTGGCTCGCAGCTGTTCGTCGCGTGCACGCAGGCGGCGTGGGCGGCGCTACTTGCCGATCGGAACTGCGGCGACGACCGGGACCGCGCGATTGCGATGGCCGAAGCCGCGCTGGCGACAGCCACCGCCGGCGGCTACGGCTACGTCGAACGCGACGCTCGCGCCGTCCTCGAACGGCTCGGTTGATGATGGCGACGGAGACCATCACTGTTCTCTTCACCGATCTGGTCGGTTCCACCGAGTTGTTGTCGCGTGTTGGGGAGCGCGCGGCAGAGGAGCTGCGTCGGGAGCACTTCGGCCTCTTGCGCACGGCGGTCGAGCCGCACGGTGGCCGTGAGGTGAAGAACCTGGGTGACGGCCTGATGGTCGTGTTCCCCAGTGCGGTCGACGCGGTCGCCGCGGCGGTGGAGATCCAGCAATTGTTCGAGCTGCACAACCGCACCGCAGCAGAGGCCTTATTGATCCGAGTGGGCGTTTCGCTCGGCGATGCCGA
>JANPBJ010000140.1:0-14260 GCA_031430375.1 Acidimicrobiia bacterium | reverse complement strand
ATCCCGACCTTCCGCCAGGTGCTTGATCGATTCCCGGACCGGTTGCTTGATGTGGAGATCAAGGACGGCCCCGACGGCATGGCCACGGCGGAGGCACTCGCCGGAATGTTGACGGGAACCGCGCGTGCGGCCCGCATCGTCGTGGTGTCCTTTGACGACACGATCCTCGCCCGTTTCCGCGAGCTCGCGCCGGATGTCGCCACGAGTCCCGGGTTGGATGCCACGACAAACTGGTTCATTGGACCGCGTGTCGGATTGCCGGGCCAGGCTGCGTTGCAGGTTCCGCCGGTCTTTTCGGGCATCGATGTCGTATCCCAGCAGTTCGTCGACGATGCCCACGCGGTGGGTCTCGCGGTATGGGTGTGGTTCAACGGCAACGACGACGACGTCGCCTCGGAATGGAATCGTCTCCTCGATCTCGGTGTCGACGGCCTCATCACCGGCAAGCCGCGCCAGCTCCAAGCCGTGCTCGATGCTCGCGACGGCGCCTTCCGAACGCCGATGGCCGTTGGTCCGACCCTGCGGATCCGTCATGATCGGGCCTCAGTCGTGGTGACGTGTCCAGCGTCGGCTGCCGACCGGTGTTTCGCATTGCTCGGCGTTCAGGCCGGCGCCGACATCATCGGCGGCGCGGTAGTGGATCTCGCTCCGGGGGAACGCAAGAAGATTCGGATCTCGGGCCGACATCATCGGTGGCACCGCCTGGCCCGGCGCGAGCTGTCGTACCAGGTTTGGCGGGCCAACGACGACACCGCGTCGTCCACCGGTCGGCTCATCATCGAGCGCTGAACGCCCGTATCCGTGGGAGACTGCCCCTATGGCGGTTGTTGATCACATCACTGCGTGTCCACTCGATTGTCCGGACACCTGCTCGCTGACCGTGACGGTCAGCGACGGGCGGATCACGGCGGTCGATGCCGCGGCCGGGAATCCGTTGACGGACGGGTTCATCTGCCAGAAGGTCAAGCACCACGCCCGGCGCGTGTACGCGCCGGAACGGGTCATGACGCCCTTGATCCGCACCGGACCGAAAGGATCGGGTAAGTTCCGCGCCGCGAGTTGGACGGAGGCGCTCGACCTCGTCGTCGACCGGTTGCGCACCGCAGAGGCGACGACCGGCCCGGAATCGGTCGTGCCGTACACCTACAACTCGTCGGCGCCTGCACTGCAACACGAGGTGGGGGAGCGGTTCTGGCGGCGCTTCGGTGCGAGTCGCGTCCACCACACCGTGTGCGCGGCCACCTACACCGTCGCCTACTACTCCCTGTTCGGGAGCATGCTCTCGGCCGATCCGCGCGACGTGATCCACTCGCGGCTCATCGTGATCTGGGGCGCGAACCCGACGGTGTCGAACACGCACTTCCCGCCGCTCGTGACCCGCGCGCAACGTGAGTTCGGCGCGAAGGTGGTGGTCGTCGATCCTCGCGCGACTGCGATTGCGAAGCGCGCCGACCTGCACCTCGCTGTCTGTCCCGGCACCGACGTTGTCCTCGCGTATGCGGTCGCCCGCGAGTTGGACCGGCTGGAACTCATCGACCGTAAGTTTGCGGCCGAGCACGCGACCGGCGTCGACGAGTTCCTCGCCGCGGCCGATGAGTTCCCTCTGGCTCGGGCGGCCGATCTGTGCGGTGTCCCGGCCGATGCGATCACCGCGCTGGCCATGATGCTCGGCACGATCCGGCCGGCGCTGGTGCGCCCCGGATGGGGACTCGAGCGCAATCGCAACGGCGGATCCGCGTGCGCCGCGGTCATGAGTCTCCCGGTGCTCACCGGCCAGTTCGGCGTCCCCGGCGCCGGGGTCTTGGCGAGTCTCGGGGAGGCGTCGCCGGTCACGTGGGATGCCCGAGAGCCCGACACCCCGAAAGATCGGCGCCAGGCTCGCTTCTTCAACATGAACACCTTTGGCGCACAGCTGTGTGATCCCGAGCTGGACCCGCCGATCCGAGTGCTGTTCGTGCAGGGATCGAACCTGGCCGCGACCAACCCCGACCAGACCTCCGTGTTGCGAGGGCTCGAGCGTGAGGACCTCTTCACTGTCGTGCACGAACAAGTAATGACCGACTCCGCGAGGTATGCCGACGTCGTTCTCCCGGCGACCACCCACTTCGAGACCCATGACCTCGCGGATTCCTACGGTTCGTTCACCGTTCAGGAACTCCCACGCGTCATCGATCCGGTCGGAGAGAGTTGGTCGAACAACGAGTTGGCTGCAGAGCTCGCGCACCGGATGGGTTACGACCTCACCCGCTTCGACACGTCTCGCGATGCCGTCCTCGCCCGCTGCCTGCGGGACACTGACGCGGCGGCCGAGTCCGCTGTCGAAGCGGTCGGGGTCCACCCGACCCGGCCGGACGACGGCACGGTTCAGTTCCGGGACACGTTCCCGCCCGACGGGCGGGCCCGGCTCGCAAGCCTGCCTGATCTTGGGGTACCGCGGTACGCCGAGCTCGACGACCCGTACCCGCTCACACTGCTCACTCCGGCGAGCGCGAAGACCATCAACTCGATGTTCGGCGAGTTCCAGCCGCCCGACCACGCGGTGCGCATGCATGCCGACGATGCGACCCGCCGGGGACTCGTCGACGGCCAGAGGGTGCGCGTGTACAACGATCGCGCGTCGATTCCTACCGTTGTGCGAGTGGACACGAGCGTCCGATCGGGCGTCGTGGTCATGCCCAAGGGGTCATGGTGTCGGGACTTTGCCGAGGGTCTCACCGCGAATGCACTCGTACCCGACACGCTGTCGGACCTCGCCGGCGGCGCATGTTTCAACGACACGCGCGTGGATGTGCAACCCGGCTGAACCGGGTGCCACAGCGAGCGCAGTTGCGGCGGGAGATGTGCTGTACCCTGCGCCGGTGGCCGACTCAGTACGTATCGTATTTCTTGGCGGTCTCGGCGAGATCGGGCGCAACTGCTTCTGCATCGAGGTCGATGGCAGGATCCTGATCGTCGACTGCGGGATCATGTTCCCCGAGGTCGATATGCCCGGTGTCGATCTCGTCCTGCCTGACTTCACCTACCTGCGGGAGCGGGCGGACGACATTGAGGGCGCGGTTCTGACCCATGCCCACGAAGACCACGCGGGTGCCTTCGCCTTTCTCTTGCGCGACGCCACGTTCCCGATCTACGGATCGGAGTTGTCACTCGTCATGGCGAAAGGGCGGATCGAGGAAGCGGGCCTGCTTGACCGCACCGAGTTCATCCCGGTAGCCGACGGTGAACGTAGGAATATCGGCCCGTTCGATGTTGAGTTCGTCCCCGTCACGCACTCCGTACCGCATGCGTTTGCTGCCGCGTATCACACACCGCAGGGAACAATCCTTCACACCGGCGACTTCAAGATCGACCTCACCCCGGTGGACGGTCGACGCATGGATCTCGCCCGCTTGGGGGAGATCGCCACCCGTCCGGGAGGCGTTCGTCTCCTCCTCTCGGACAGCACGAATGCGGAGCGGCCCGGGTTCACGCCGTCGGAATCCACGGTGGGCACCGCGTTGCGGACCCTGTTTCGCGATCACCAGGGCAAGCGCATCATCGTCGCAAGCTTCGCTTCGCACCTCCATCGCGTGCAGCAGGACGCCCAGGCCGCGATCGCCAATGGTCGCAAGGTCGCGTTCGTCGGACGGTCGATGGGGAAGAACGTCACGTTGGCGCGCGAGCTGGGGATGATCGATCTCCGCGCCGATCGGGTGATCGACATCGGGGAAGCGGCCAAGTTCCCCGCAGGCGAAGTGTGCATTATCTGTACTGGTTCCCAGGGTGAACCCATGAGTGCGCTGGCGCTCATGGCCTCGCGTGAACACAAGTACGTCAAGGTCGGCGAGGGCGATGTCGTGGTGATTTCCGCGCACGCGATTCCCGGGAACGAGAGCAACGTGAGTCGCGTGATCGATGCGTTCTATCGGTCGGGCGCGGAAGTGATTCATGATGGCAATGCCGCAGTCCATGTTTCGGGTCACGCATCCCAAGAAGAGTTGAAGTTCGTGCTGAACTTGGTGAAACCGGAATGGTTCGTTCCGGTCCACGGCGAGTACCGCCACATGGTCCACCACGCGGATCTCGCCGAGGATTCCGGAGTGGCGTCGGACAAGGTGTTCGTGTGCGAGGACGGCGACGCGATCACCATTACCGACTCGGGCATGGAAGTCGAACGACAGGCGGTTCCGTCGGGGTACACGTACGTCGACGGGATCGTCGGCGACATCGGCCAAGGCGTGCTACGCGATCGTCGCCAGCTTGCCGAGGAGGGTGTGGTCGTCGTGTTCGTCACGGTGGACAAGCGCTCGGGTGAGATCGTGAGCGGTCCGGAGATCGTCACCAAGGGCTGGGTCTACGCGCCCGAAGCGGAAGCACTGCTTGAGGACGCGAAAGAAGCGGTGCGCCAAGCGGTGGAGGATGCAGTTGGAGGAGGCGGCGGCGGGACCGACTTCGAAACGGTGCGCCGGAATGCGCGCCGAACCCTGGGGAAGTTCATCCACGCACGGACCAAGCGTCGCCCTGCGGTGATCCCGGTGGTGCTTGAGGTCTGACGTGCGATACGTCGGGCGCATGACTGCGAGCATTCGATCGACGGGAGGTTGAGGTAGGCGTGATTCGGGACTGGTCCAACTTCATTGCTGATCGCACGGCGGTCATCACCGGCGGCGGCGGCGGCGTGGGACGGGAGATCGCAATCCAGATGGCCCGGGCCGGCGCCCATATCTGGGTGAACGACCTGTTCGCGGACCGTGCCGTTCGGGTGTGCCGCACGATCGAAGCCGAGCAGGGCCAGGCCACACCGGTGGTTGCCGACGTCTGTGATCCCGCGCAGGTGGCGCGCATGGTGGAGATCACCGGACCGGTCGACATCGTTGTGAACAACGCGGGTATCCCCGCCGAAGGCATCACGGTGAAACCATTCGTGGAAACCGGACCGGATGAATGGGACCCGCTGCTGCGTCTGAACCTGGCCGCGGTCTTGCATGTCACTCGGGCGTATCTACCATTCATGATCGAAGCTCAATGGGGCCGAGTGTTGACCATCGTGTCCGACGCGGGTCGCAAGGGTGAGCGCAAACAGGTGGTCTACGGCGCCGCGAAGGCGGCCGCGATGGGCTTCTCCCGCGGGCTTGCCGCGGAGGTGGGGCGCGACGGTGTGACCGTGAACTGCATTGCGCTGGGAACCATGAACCATGGGCAGCTCGCGGCCGCGCTGGTTGACCGGCCTGAACTTGAAGCGAAGTTGGCTCGCAACTATCCAGCGGGCCGGATCGGTCGGGTCGACGATTGCGCGCCGCTCGCAGTACTGCTGTGCAGCGACGCCGCCGAGTGGATCACCGGCCAGGTGTACCCCGTCGACGGCGGCTACGCGATGGCGCTGTAATGGGCTGCGTCTAATGGTGGAACTCCCCACGGGCTACGGCCTCCGGGCCCCGGCGGCCCGAGACGCCGGGCCGATTGCCGATGTGGTCCAGGCTCACGACATCGCAGATTTCGGCGAACCCGATTTCACCGAGCACGACCTGCTGGACGATTGGAAGCGGCCGCGCTTCGCGCTTGAGTCGGATGCGTGGGTGCTCACAGGGCCGACGGGGAGGATCGTCGGGTACGCATACTTGTGGGAAGTCCAAACCGATCGTGAGATCGAGGCTGACGCGTTCGTGCTCCCGGAATACGAGGGGCGTGGGCTCGGGAGTCAGCTCCTCGATCTCATCGAGACCCGTGGGGCGGAGATTGCGGGTGGGCGGTCAATGAGCTTGGGCGTCTTCGCGTCGGCCGTGAACGAGGACAAGCGCAACCTGCTCGAACGGCGCGGGTTCCATCTGAGCCGCTCCGTCCTCCGGATGCGGATCAATCTCGATTCGGACACCGTGGCCGCGGTTGAACCGCCGGTCGGGGTCATGGTTCGCCCGTTCGTGGCCGAGGACGAGGATGCGCTGCGAGCGGTGTGGGTCGACGCGTTCGCGTCCCATAGCCGGTTTTCGCCGCGTGGAATAGAGGAGTGGCTCCAATCTCGCTTCGCGCACCCGGTCTTTGATCCATCGCTGTGGCAGGTCGCGGTGACCCAGTCGACCGGCGCCTCGACCGACGGGAAGGTCGGAGCCGGCGTTGGAGATGGCGACGTGGTCGGGGCGGTGCTCGTCTTCGATGTCGGCGAAACCGGGTATACCTCCACCGTCGCGATCCGTGCCGACGCACGGGGCCAGAGGATCGGTCCCGCGTTGCTGAACGCCGCGTTCGGCGCGCTGCGCGACCGCGGCCAGATGCGCGTCCTGGTCTCGCTGGACGCGGACGTCGAGACGTCAATGCTCGCGATGTACGAGGCCGCCGGGATGCGAGTGCATGAGCGCCACGACCTTTTCGCCAAGCCTCTGGCCTGACGATGGCCTCCGCCCCTGACTGCGGCCTCTACCCCCTCCGGCCCCCCCCCAAACGGCAGCCTCTCCCCATCGACTTTGGCGCACTTTGTGGGCCTCTGGGCATATGTTCTGCGCCAATTCCGGGGTGAGTTGGTGAAGAAGATGCCAATGTGGCTGATGTGGTGGGTGTTACCGTGATTTCGTGGCAACGACCAAGGCAAATTCGGCGGCGAAGGCTTCGAAGCGGAGGGCGCCCGCCAAGCGGCCGCCGGCCAAGCGGGCCGCGAGCAGAAAGCCGACGGCGAAGCGGTCTGCCTCGGGGCGCGGTGGATCGCGGCCCAGTTCCGGTCCGTCGAGAGTCCGCGAGGCGGCTCGCACGCAGCTCGGCGGACACGGCATCGACGCCTTGGCGCTGGGAATCTTGGTCCTCGGACTGCTCGCGGGGCTCGCGCTCGCCACTGATCTGACCGGACCTCTCGGCCGCGCGCTCGGTGATGGCCTCACTGCACTCTTTGGGAATGGGGCATTCCTGGTCCCGATGTCCCTCGTGGCCGTTGCGGTTCTACTCCTCTGGCGGCGCACCGATGACGAGACTCCCGCCGCGCCCCTGCGGATCGGCCTCGGTGCAGTGTTGGTGTTGCTGGCAGCCGCGGGTCTGATGCACGTCCTGGGCGGCACGCCGGCGATCTCGGGCGCGGTGGATCCATTGCGCGATGCCGGCGGCTACTTCGGTGCCATTGTCGGCGTCCCGCTTGCGAGCGGTCTCGGAACGGTCGGTGCCGCGGTCGTGCTGGTCGGGCTGTTGGGCTTCGGTTTGCTGTTAGCGCCAGGAGTGTCGATCCGACGCGTCGTCGTGCTGGTCGGCGCCGGTGCGGTCCACGCGCGTGGTGTCGTGGCGGACATGTTGGAGTTGCGTGGTGCCCGGGAATCTGGCGATGGCGACGCGGACGACCTTGAAACGGATGATGACGAGGATCGGGAAGGTGCGGCACATCGCCGCCCGTTGCCGTCTCGCCGTACGACGATCGAATCCATCGCGGAGACTCCGGTGCTCGATCTCGAATCTGAAGCGACGGCCGACGAAGTCGAGGTTGACGAGTACGGCTGCGAAGAAGAACCGATGACTGCGGTGCTTGGGGAACTTGACGATCCCGTTGCGGATGAGGCCGTTGCTCTTGATGAGGATGCGGTCATCGAGGCGGTCGCGCCCGTTGATGTTGCAGTACGGGAAGACGCGAAGGGTCAGATGGCGATTGATCTCACCGCCTACGGCCACAGCGAGTGGACGTTGCCGCCCCGTGACCTGCTCAAGCGAAGCACGGCGAAGGCGCTCGACCAAAAAGCCGTCGAGCAGGGCGGCGAAGTTCTTCAGGCCACGCTGCGGGATTTCGGGGTTGACGCGAACCTTATCGGCATGACCGTGGGACCGACGGTGACTCGTTACGAACTCGAACTCGCACCCGGTGTGAAGGTGAACCGCGTCACGGGCCTCAGCCACGACATCGCCTACGCGATGGCGAGCCCTGACGTCCGCATTCTTGCCCCGATTCCGGGGCGCAGCGCGATCGGTGTCGAAGTCCCGAATAAGCAGCGTCAGCTCGTCACCCTGGGCGACATCCTGATGTCGCCGGAGGCCGGAGAGGCCACGCATCCCCTCGAGTGTGGGCTCGGTCGGGACATCGCCGGGAAGTCACACATGCTCAACCTCTCGGCGATGCCGCATTTGCTCATCGCGGGTCAGACCGGCGCCGGAAAGTCGAGCTGTATCAACAGCCTCATCACTTCGATTCTCATGCGCTGCACTCCGGAACAGGTGCGCATGATCCTGGTCGATCCCAAGCGCGTGGAGCTCGGTCAGTACAACGGCCTGCCGCACCTTCTGACCGAGGTGGTCACCAGTCCGAAGAAGGCCGCGAACGCGCTCGAGTGGGCGGTGCGGGAAATGGACATGCGATACGACCTGCTCGCCGAGGCGGGCGTACGCGACGTCACCGGGTACAACGCGATGTTCGACCGTGGGGAACTCCCCACCACGGAGAACCCTGATCCGCTGGGTGGTCGTACCTACGAGCGATTGCCCTACATCCTCATTGTGGTCGACGAGCTCAACGACCTCATGATGGTGGCGGCGCGTGACGTTGAGTCGAGTATTTGTCGTATCGCCCAGATGGCTCGCGCCGTCGGCATCCACCTCGTGATCGCGACCCAACGACCGTCGGTCGATGTGATCACGGGTGTGATCAAGGCCAACGTGCCGAGCCGACTCGCGTTCTCGGTGAGCACGCTCGCCGATTCGCGGGTGATCCTGGACCAACCTGGCGCGGAGAAGTTGATCGGCCACGGCGACATGCTGCTGATGTCGGCGTCGTCGTCGCGTGCACAGCGCATCCAGGGTTCTTGGGTCGACGAAGAATGTGTGCGCAAGGCGGTGGCCCATTGGCGCCGCCAAGTTCAGACCCCGCAATACATCGACGGCCTCCAGGCCGATACATCCGCTTCGTCGGGCGGCGGCGGCCGTGCAGGGAGCGCATCTGATGACGATGACGAACTCCTCGCCGAAGCGATGGAGCTGGTCGTGCGCAGTGGTCTCGGTTCCACCTCGATGCTCCAGCGCAAGCTCCGAGTCGGATTCGCCCGAGCCGGCCGGTTGATGGACCTGCTCGAGCAGAAGGGGATCGTCGGGCCCAGCGAAGGCTCGAAAGCTCGCTCGGTCATGATGACCGTCGAGGAGTTCGAGGCGATGCACGTCGACGCATAGTTCCGCGTCGCGCCGACGCCCTCGGCGAGTCGACGTCCGCACGCCCATGTGAGCACGCCGATGTCAGATGCTTGCGTAGACCGCTCGCAACAGGTTGCGAGGGCGTGGGTCTTCGTTCGGCCCCACGACCATCCGGTTCATCACGTAGCCGAAGCCGAGCCCATGGTCGGTGTCGGCGAGGCCGAACGAGCCGCCCGCGCCGGAGTGCCCGAACGCGGTCGGCCCGGCAGCACTCGAGAGCGTTGGTGGCAGCGAGAAGCCCAGTCCGTAGCGCATCGGGAAGCCGAGCACGAGGTCGCGGCCGTCGCTATGGGTGACCCGGGCTCGTTCGACGGTGTCCGGCGTGAGGAGGCGCACGGCGTCCACCCGGCCGACGGTCGCGGCGTACATACGGGCGACCGCGTGGGCGGAAGCGATTCCATTCGATGATGGCAGCTCGCACTCGTGGAGCTGGCGCGTGTTCCACATCTCGTCGTAGTGAAATTGATTGGCGGGACCGGTGAGCGCGTCACCCATGAGCGTTCCCGGCGCCATGATCGCGTCCATGAACTCGCGGACCTTGGGGTCGTTCGGAATCTCGGGGGGAACAAGCCGCGCGACCCGCGGTTCTTCGGCCTCGGGTAGCCCGATCCACCAATCGAGGCTCAGCGGGGCTGCGATCTCGGCGGCGAAGAATGCGCCGACCGTGATCCCCGTGATGCAGCGAACGAGTTCACCGGTTATCCAACCGAACGTGCGCATGTGATATCCCACCGCGGTACCTGGTTCCCAGCGGGTGGCCTGACTGGCCAACTGCTCGATCACCGGCTCCCATGCGAGTGCCTCGGTCAGGGTAAACGCACCTTCCACAACGGGGAGCCCTGCGGCATGGGACAACACGTGTCGTACCAAGACGTTGCCTTTGCCATTCGCCGCGAACTCGGGCCAGTAGGCGGCGACCGGCGCGTCAGGATCCAGCTGGCCGGACTCGATGAGACGATTGGCACATACCGCAGTCGCTCCCTTGGTGGTGGAGAAGACCAGGGCGACGGTCTGATGATCCCACTCGCGACCGGTTGCCGGATCCGCGACCCCGCCGACGATGTCCACGACGGGCGCGCCATCGGCGTAGACGCAGCAGGCTGCGCCGATCTCTCCGTGTTCGAAGTTCTTGGCGAAGGCGTCGGCCACCCCACCCCAGCCCGGCTCCACGAGTCCTCGCACAGTGACATTGAGCGGTTCGGTCATGGAGCGGAGTGTAGGAAGACTCGCCGGTAGGATCCCAGCGTGGCCGAACGCTTCTACGTCGAGACGCTCGGCTGTCCAAAAAATGCCGTCGACTCCGACAAGGTTGTCGCCAGTTTGATGGCCGACGGTCTTGAGCAGGCCACCCGCGCTGAGGACGCTGATCTGGTCGTCGTGAACACGTGCGCCTTCATCGATGCCGCCCGGCAAGAGTCGGTCGAAGTGGCACTGCATCTCGCGGATGTGAAGAAGGCGGGCGCTCGGCTGGTGGTGACCGGTTGCATGGCCGAGCGGTACGGCGACGAACTCGCGAGCGCTCTCCCTGAGGCCGACGCGGTGGTGGGGTTCGCCGGCGAGGGTTCCATCGCCGAGGTGGTGTTGCGCGGCCGCAAACCCACCGGCGTTCGCGATCTGCTGGAGTTACCGCGTCCGGCGCCGACTGCGCCGTGGGCCTACGTCAAGGTGGCCGAAGGATGCGACCGTGCGTGCGCGTTCTGTGCGATCCCGTCATTCCGCGGCGCCCAACGCTCGCGCACGCCGGACGCCATCGTTGCTGAGGTGGCATCGCTCGTTGCGCGTGGTGCGGTCGAGATCGTGCTGGTCGCTCAGGATCTCGCGTGGTACGGCCGTGATGTCGGAGAACCGGGTGCCTTGGCGCCGTTGTTGCGTCGGCTCGATGAGCTGGCCGTTCACGGGCTCCAGCGCGTCCGCCTCCTGTACCTGTACCCGAGTGAGGTCAAGGACCCGCTCGTCGCGACGATGCTCGAACTCCCAACGGTGGTTCCGTACTTCGACCTCTCGTTGCAACACGCTTCGGCGGGACTCTTGCGACGCATGAAGCGGTGGGGAAGCGGCGAACGATTCCTCGAATCGATCGAAGGTATCCGCAGTCAGGAGCCGTCGGCGGCGTTCCGATCGTCGTTCATCGTCGGGTTTCCGGGTGAGACTGAGAACGATCACGATGAGCTGTTGACTTTCCTCGGAGCGGCGACACTCGATTGGGCCGGGTTCTTCCCGTTCTCTCCCGAGGACGGCACTGCGGCGATGACGCTCGACCGCGTTGTCGATCCCGTGCTCGCGGCGGAGCGATTGCGCGAGTGTGCCGATGTCCAAGAACCGATCACCCAAGCAGCTCGCGATGTGCTCGTGGGCGCGTCGATCGAGGTGTTGATTGACACCGTCGACGACGATGGAACGTTGGTGGGCCGCACCCATCGTGAGGCACCTGAGATCGATGGTGTCGTGCGAATCGCGGATGCCGTGGCTCGTCCCGGTGCGCTGGTGCGGGCAGAGGTGCTGCACGCGGTCGGTCCGGATTTGGTGGCGTCACCCGTGCGCGCGGAGCCTTTGTTCGCGGCGGCGAGTGGACGGTGACTCGCCAATGCAATCGATGAAGCGATTCGGAACCGATGCGTTGGCGACGCCGGCGAACTTCATCACGCTGGGCCGGTTGCTCTTCGCGGTCCCGACGTTGGTTCTGATCGGCCGTGAGGGCGCCACCTGGGTCACATGGAGCCTCTGGTTCGTCTTGTGCGCGACCGACAGCCTTGACGGCTGGATAGCCCGGCGCGATGGGACCACGCGATCGGGGGCGTTTCTTGATCCGATCGCCGACAAGGTCCTGACGCTCGGTGGGTTTTTCGTGCTCGTCGCTCGAGGTGACGTGTGGTGGGTCCCGGTCGCGATCATGGCGGCGCGTGAAGTCTTGGTGTCGCTGTATCGCATCGTCGCCGGCCGCAAGGGGGTTTCACTCCCTGCGGTTCCGCTCGGCAAGTTCAAGGCGTTTCTCCAAATGCTCACGGTCGGTGGGTACGTCTGGCCCCTCACCGCCGACATCGAGTGGCTGTGCGGGTCCCTGCTGTGGGTCACGGTCGCGCTCACCGTCGTCTCGGGAATCGACATCATTCGCCGTGGTTACCAAGGAGCCCAAGCATGAGGTGCGATGTCCTCGCAATCGGGACCGAGCTGTTGTTGGGCCAGATCGTCGACACCAACTCGAGCTGGATTGGTGAACAGCTCGCGATGGTCGGCATCGATACCATGGAACATCGGAAGGTTGGTGACAACCTCCCTCGGATGATCGCGGCCCTCGAAGAGATGCTGGAGAAGGCGGACGCGATCGTCGTCTGCGGCGGTCTTGGTCCCACCCAAGACGACGTGACTCGCGAGGCGATCGCGGCGGTGATGGGCGTGGCGCTGGAACGGCGTGAAGAACTCGTGGCGCACATAGCGGCGTTGTTCGGATCTCGGTTCCGCGATATGCCGCAGAACAACCTGCGCCAGGCAGATATCCCCGTAGGCGCCGCCGCGATTCCCAACCCGATCGGCACTGCGCCCGGCGTGCGCGCGGAGATCAACGGCAAGGTCATCTACGCAGTTCCCGGCGTTCCCTATGAGATGCACCTGATGCTCAACGAGCAGGTACTGCCCGACCTGTTGACCCGAGCCGGCGAGTCGGCCGCGATCGTGAGCTTGTCGTTGAAGACATGGGGCCAGAGTGAGTCGGGCTTGGCCGAAATGATCGCCCATCGCGTCGACGCGCAAACGAACCCGACCATCGCGTTTCTGGCCCGTGGCATCGAGGGCTTAGTCGTTCGTCTGACGGCGAAGGCAGGTTCGGTGGACGAAGCCCGCGCCTTAATCGTGGCCGAGGAAGCAGAGTTGCGCGCCATCCTCGGGACGTTGGTGTTCGGAATCGACGATGAGACGATCGAACACGCCGCGCTCCACGCCCTCGAGGCTCACGGGTGGTCGCTCGGCGTGGCGGAGTCCTTGACCGCCGGGTTGATCGGCGCGCGCATCGGTGCAGTGCCCGGCGCGAGCCGAACG
Organism: Acidimicrobiia bacterium; assembly: GCA_031430375.1. Taxonomy (GTDB): domain Bacteria; phylum Actinomycetota; class Acidimicrobiia; order IMCC26256; family JAENVU01; genus JAENVU01. Next base: position 1,108 of record JANPBJ010000140.1, on the reverse strand, counting down.
TTTCGCGGGTCAATCGCGTCGTACTCGACCGATGTCAAGCGCGATGTGCTGGGCGTCACCGCGGACCACGTGGTGAGCGAGGAGTGCGCCCTGCAGATGGCGGCCGGGGCCCAGCGCGTGCTCGGTGCCGACGTTGGAATCGCGGCTACGGGGGTGGCCGGACCGGAGGAGCAGGACGGACAACCCGTGGGGACCGTCTGGTTCGCGATCGCGCTTCCCGATCGTGAGCCCGAAGCGTTCACGGTTCGGTTGCCGGGGGACCGGGAACGGATACGCCAGTTCGCCGCGATCTCGTTGTTGAACGCGCTGCGGCAACGCCTCGAGTCGCTCGCCGGATGACAGCACTGCGGCGCGCGTTTCTCGCCGCGGTGCCACCCGAGGAGGTGCTCGATGTCATCGCCGAGCTCGCGGCGCCTCAGCCCCGGTCCGGATTTCGATCCGGGCTTCGATTGCCCTCACGATCACCGTTCCAGTGGACGCTGCGAGCGCAGTGGCATGTGACCATCCAGTACTTCGGCAAGGTCGCAGACTCGGAAGACCTCGTCGGATCGCTCGCCGCGGCGATCGCGGCGATCCCTGCGGCGCGGGTCCAACTCCAGGGCGCCGGCGGATTCCCAAGTCCGCGCAATGCCGCGGTGTATTGGCTCGGTGTGGCCAATCCCGAGCCGCTGAGGTTGCTCCACTCGGCCGCGATGGCGAGTGCAGCCCGGTTTGTGCGCACCCGTGACGAGACGTTGTACCAACCGCATCTCACCCTGGCGCGCCTCCAATCGAGGAAGAATCTGAGTGAGGACGTCGACGCGTTGGACGGTTATCCGATTGGCCCGCCGTGGCTCGTTGACGAGGTGGTGTTGTTGGAGAGTGAGCCGCGCCGGGATGGGGCGGTGTACCGCCAGATCGCGCGCTTCCCGCTTGGCTGAATGGGACGCGCTGAACTCGCGTTCTTCGTCCTACGGTGGGCCGCGGTTGGGGTTGGGGTTGGTGGGTGGGTTGAATGTCCAGGTGTTGTCGGGGTCTTGGGTGAGGGTCCAGCCGTGTTCGAGTATGTGGTGGTGTCGGTGGCAGACGTCGACGAGGTTGTTGAGGTTGGTGGCTCCGCCGTGGGCGT
>JANPBJ010000139.1:0-20603 GCA_031430375.1 Acidimicrobiia bacterium | reverse complement strand
TGCGGTGAGCACATCCCACGGTGGAACACCATCTCGATTTCCGGCTATCACATCCGTGAAGCAGGGAGCACCGCGGTCCAAGAGATCGCGTTCACTCTCGCCAACGCCATCGCCTACGTGCAGGCCGCGATCGATACGGGTCTCGACGTGGACGAGTTCGCGCCGCGGCTGTCGTTCTTCTGGAACGGACACAACGACTTCTTCGAAGAGGTCGCGAAGTTCCGCGCCGCGCGGCGGATGTGGTACTGGATCATGAGCAACCGGTTCGGCGCGCAGAACGAGAAGTCGAAACTGTTGCGGTTCCACACCCAGACCGCAGGCTCGATGCTCACTGCGCAACAGCCGGAGAACAACGTGGTGCGCGTGGCACTCCAGGCCATGGCGGCGGCGTTGGGTGGAACCCAGAGCCTGCACACCAACGGCTTCGACGAAGCGCTCGGCCTTCCCACCGAGAAGGCCGCGAAGATTGCGTTGCGCACCCAGCAGATCGTGGCATTCGAGACCGGGATGACCGCCACGGTTGACCCGTTGGCCGGTTCCTACTTTGTGGAGTCGCTCACCGACGCGGTGGAGGCCGAGGCGTGGCGCTATATCGAGCGGATCGACGAGCTTGGTGGCGCCGTGGCAGCGATCGAAGCCGGATACATGCAGGACGAGATCGAGCGCGCCGCATTCGAATGGGCGAAGGCCGTTGATGGTGGCGACAAGATCATCGTCGGGGTGAACAAGTTCGTGGATCCTTCGGTGGGCGACCCCGACGTGTTCCCGATCGATCCAGAGCTGGAGCGTCAACAGTCCGATCGGCTCCGCGACCTCCGGGCTCGCCGTGATCAGCCGGCGGTCGACGCCGCGCTCGCGAAACTGCGTGCGGCGGCGAAGGGCACCGACAACTTGCTGTACCCGATGAAGGATGCACTGCGCGCCTACGCCACCCTGGGCGAAGTCTCTGACGTGCTGCGCGACGAGTTCGGCGTCTACCAGCCCGCGCGGTAGTTACCGTCAGGTCGCACGAGGATTCGGGACGGCTACGACTTCGAGCCCGTCGATACCAACGAAGTCGGCTGGATTGCACGTGAAGAGTGGCAGCCCTCGGCTGATCGCGATCGCTGCGATCATCGCGTCGTATGTCCGTGCCGATGGCTTGCGGCCGGCACGACGAAGGGAAGCCGAGACCTGACCGAATGCACGGGCCGCGGCCCGGTCGAATGGAATGGGATCAAACGACGCTTCGGCCTCTTGTATCTGGATCTGACGTGCCGACCGTTCCTTGGCAGCGCGTGCGGTCAAGGGTCCGACGGAGAGTTCGGCCAACGTGATCGTCGAGATCCTCGGGCTTGCGGGGAGCGGCGCGTGCTCGTCGAGCTCGCCCAGGAGAATTAGCGTACTGGTGTCGAGCAGCCCCACCGGCGCCGTGATCACAGTGAACTGTCGATGATCTCGTCAAGCTCGCGCCGCATCGCGACCGGATCAATCCGTGGGAGCCGTGCCCAGCGTTTTGCGACGACATCGATTGCGAGTGGCGTTCGATCAACCGGCCGGAGTTCAGCCACCGGTTTCCCCGCGCGAGTGACCGTGAGCGTCTCTCCCGCGGTGACGCGGTCGATGACATCGCCCCCATGATTGCGGAGTTCTCGGATCGTGACTTCTTCCATGGCCATCAAATGTATCACGCGTGAGACATCGGTCAGCTGGCTTGGACCAGATCGTTCACCCGTTCCGTGGTGGCGCGGATCTCAGCGAGACGACGGCGTGCCTCGGAGACCCCGGTTTGGCCGATCTGGCGAGTGCGCGCATCGAGGTAGACCGATGCCGACGCGCTGGGGCGGGCGGCAACCTTCGAACGCCGGGCGCGGGGCCGCGATGGGGAGTTCGGCGGTTCGCCGCCAGCAAGGAGTCGAAGCTGCGTGGTCATGCTCGCACTGTCGCATGGGGGTGTGACCATCATGTGGGCCTCCGCCTGTCCGGTCTCCTCAGACAACGCCGGAATGATGCGATGCGTTCCGAGGCACTGGTCACAATCGGGCGATCGCGGGTCGGGTTCCTAGACTTGGCGTCACCATGACTACGCCCGTCACCTCCGATGCTCCCGTGGACTCGGCATACCTCGATCACGCCGCGAGCACGCCGATGCGGCCTGCAGCGATGGCGGCGATGCTCCCGTTCCTCGCGGAGCATCCGGGCAACCCGTCCGGGAGCCATGGTGCGGCCCGGGCTGCGAAGACCGCGCTGGAAGAGGCCCGCGAGACCGTTGCCGACGTGCTCGGATGTCGACCCGACGAGGTTGTCTTCACCGCGGGTGGCACCGAGGCCGACAACCTCGCGATCAAGGGCGGGGCGCGCGCGGCGCGTCGGGACCACCGTCTTGATGGCGTGGTAACCACCGCGTTTGAGCACAAGGGTGTCCTTGCGGCGGCGTACCGGCTCGAGTCGGAGGGGTTCCGGGTGGTGGAAGCCGGGGTCACCCACGGCGGGATCGTGGATGTGGACAACCTGGTACTCCACCTCGATGACCGCACCGCGCTGGTGTCGGTGATGGCGGTGAACAACGAGGTTGGAACCATTCAGCCGCTGCCCGAGATCGCAGCGCTCGTGCGCGATCGCGCGCCGAGGGCGCGGTTGCACACGGACGCGGTGCAAGCCGTGCCGTGGGTCGATGTCTCGGTGCTCGCCTCCGGCTTTGATCTGATCGCGATCTCGGGCCATAAGTTCGGAGGCCCCAAGGGTGTGGGCGCGCTCGTCGTGCGCAACGGTGTTGACCTCGACCCCGAAATCGAAGGTGGAGGCCAGGAACGCGGAGTGCGCGCCGGAACGGTGAACGTGGCGGGAGTTGTTGCGCTCGCCACCGCGCTGCGCATCACTCATGAGACGCGAACCGATGAGACGGCGCGCATCGCCGCGCTGCGGGACCGATTGCGGGATGGTCTGATCGCGGTCGTTCCCGGCCTGTGGGTCAACGGCACACCGGATCGAACGACTGCGGGTCACCTCCACGTTGGATTTCCCGGAACCGAGAGCGAGGCGCTCCTCGTCCTGCTCGACCAGCGCGGGCTCTACGCCGCCGCGGGTTCCTCGTGCTCGTCCGGAGCCACGGAGATCTCCCACGTGCTCGGCGCGATGGGCATGAGTCAGGACCGCGCGAGCGCGTCGGTTCGTTTCAGTTTGGGGTTTGCGTCCACCGATGCTGACGTCGACTTCGCGCTCCGGGTCATTCCCGCCGCGGTTGCACAACTGAGCCCCGATGCCGTCGTGAGCGCTGCATGAGTCGGGTGCTCGTGGCAATGAGCGGTGGGGTTGACTCCTCGGTCGCGGCCGCCATCATGCGCGAAGCGGGCCACGACGTCACGGGTGTCACCCTCAAGTTGTGGGGCGGTGACAGCGACTCCGGGTGTTGTTCGGTCTCGGACGTGGAGGATGCTCGGCGGGTCGCAGCCCAGCTCGATATCCCGCACTACGTCTTTAACTTCGCCGACGAGTTCGATGCCAACGTGGTTGCCCCGTACGTTGCCGATTACGCGGCGGGTCGTACGCCCAATCCGTGTATCGAGTGCAACCGAACCATGAAGTGGGGTCGGTTGCTCGACCGAGCGCGGTCGATGGGGTTCGACTCAGTTGTCACGGGTCATCACGCGCGCATCACGTTCGCGGCGGATGGGACGGCCGAGTTACGCCGCGGTGCGGATCCCGCGAAAGACCAGGCGTACGTCCTCGCGATCTTGGATCAGGATCAGCTCACGATCACCCGGCTTCCGGTGGGTGAGATGACCAAGGCCGATGTGCGCGCGTACGCCGCGAGGCTGAACCTGCGCACGGCGACCAAAGCCGAGAGCATGGACGTGTGCTTCATCACCCGCGGCGGTCGTACGGAGTTCCTGGACGCACGCGTGCCCGCTACGGCTGGGACCATCGTCGACACCACCGGCGCGGTGGTCGGAACTCACGATGGCGTGCGCGCGTTCACTGTGGGTCAGCGCCGCGGCCTCGCGGTCGCGGCGGGTGAACGCCGCTATGTGGTGGATGTGGATGCATCGACTTCTACGGTGACCATCGGCGATGCGCCGGATCTGTTGCGCGATGAGATTCGCGTGGAGCGCGTGACCGCTACTGCCGCTCCCGTGCTCGTCGGAACCCGGATTGACGTCCAGGTCCGAGCGCACGGCGCACCGAGCGCCGGCATCTGGCAGGGGGATCAGGTGGACTGGATCAGTCCGCAGCCCCGGGTTGCTCCGGGTCAGACCGTCGCGCTCTTTGATGGCGACCGCGTGCTCGGTTCCGGCATCGCCTGCTGACCGCCACTTCGGGGCCGGGTCGCTATTCGGTGCGCACGTGGATCCGACGCGCGGCGGCGCTGGTGAGCAATCGCTCGTGCGCAGTGGGCGTGAAGATCAAGAGGTTGGCCTGCACCCCAACCCCCCGGGTTCGCACGCGGCGCATGATGTCGGCGTCTTCACTCAGCAGGAGAGCGCACGATCCGTAGGCGGCGCCCAACCTGAGGTCGAGTGCGCCGTCCGGAGGTTTGCGCTGCGGATCAGCCGGACCGAGTCCGAGGATTCTGTGGCGAACGAAGAGCACGGGGTCGGTGAGGTTGAGTGGATCGGCAACCACGAGCCCCGCGGGGACGAGCACGATCCAGCGGCACGACAGCTGGTGGATGAGGCGGGCCACGATGACCGCGCCCGGCACGAGGACCACGACCGCGATGGCGCCCGCGATCCACTGACGGTCGGCCAGTAACAGTGGTCCGATCGCGATCGCCGCGCCGATGACTGTGATCGCGAACGGCAGCACCCCGATCACAACGCCCGGTGGAACCTTGAGTGGAAAGCGCTCTTCGTCGCCGTAGGCCGCGCCCTGCGCGCACCGGCGGGCGAACTCACCGCGCGTGCCGAGACCGACTGCCGCGACCATCGCAATGACCGCGACCACCGAGGCCGGTGTTGATGGTCGTGAGCTGGCCAGGGCGAAGAGTCCGATGGTGACGGCGAGCGGTGTGCCGATGCGAGTGATCGTCAGTGACAGCGGTCGGGGCACCAAGATCGCGGTGATGACCAGCGACCAGCCGCACCACAGCAGGATTGCCGCGGTGAGGCGCGGCGCATCGGACCACACACGGATCGCGTCGCCCGCGACGCCGCCCGCGGTGACGGGAAGGGTGATCCAGATCGCGCGCAGCGCCCAAGTGTTCATGAAGAAGAAACGCGCTTCGTTCGAAGGGGTCGAAAGGCGCGTTCGTATACTACGAAGCACATGTCCCAGACCCTGCACGGTGGAGCGTTCCCCACGGGACTGGCTACGGGCATCGGCAGCCTCCCGTTTACCGAGGCTGGACCGGCCGCCGATCTTGTGTTGCGCGTCCTGGCGGAGTTGCCGGCGATTCCTCAACTGGCGACGCCGCTCGAAGGCGTCGTGGCGCAGTGGGCGGGCGCACTCCCCGAGGTCACCGTCGCGCCGGACGGCACGATCAGCGTTGACCGCGATCTGGTTGGTGGGCCGATCGACACCACCTTTACTCTGGAGTGTCACGCGGGCTTGCTCGGTTTTCTCGATGTGGCCGCGGCCCGGTCGGAGCCGATCCAACGGGTCAAGACGCAGGTGGTTGGACCCCTTACACTTGGTACCGCGCTTGTGCACGCGGGGCTCGGACCTGCGGTGGCATTCGAGCGTGCGCTCGTTGCGGTCGAAGGCTGGCTCACGGCGCTCGAGGCCCTCCTCGAGAAACGCCTCCGCGGTGTGCGGCCACTCATCTTCCTCGACGAGCCGGCGCTCGTACTCTGGCGCCGTGAGGAAGCGCCGATTGAGCGCGAAGACGCGATCGACCTGTTGTCGAGTGCGCTCGCGACTTGTTCGAGCGAGACCGGCGTGCACGTGTGCGGCGATGGTGATGTGCGACTCGCATTCGAAGCCGGGCCAACAGTGCTCGGACTCCCGGTGTCCGAGGCCCTCGTCGCTGATGTCGGGTCGATCGTGCGCCATATCGAGGCGGGCGGCTGGATCGCGTGGGGTGCGGTGCCCACGGATCGTCCGATCGGCGACGCGGCCGACGCGTTGTGGCGTCAACTCGTGACCCTCTGGTGCGACCTCACCCGACGTGGGTGTGATCCCATCCGGTTGCGAAATCAGGCGATCATCACGCCCGCATGTGGATTGGCGAACCACGGTCCGAGCCAAGCCGAACGCGCGCTCCGGCTGGCGTCCGAGATGGCGGACAGCGTCGCTTCGCAGAGCGCGGCCGCGCGCCTCTCCGCCGGGGCGTAGTCACCCGCCAACTACGTTCGCCAGATAGCCGACGCCTGGAGCACTTGGCACGCGTTCTTAGCTTCTAGAGTCGATCCAATGGCGTCCCCGAAACTCGTTGGCCGCGTGGGCGAACTCCGCGACGCGATTCGATACCACGACGAGCGGTACTTCGGTCACGACGATCCCGAGATCAGTGACGCTGATTACGACGAACTGATGGTGGAGTTGCGTGCCATCGAGTCCGAACATCCCGAGCTGCTGACCGACGACTCGCCCACGCAACGCCCGGGAGCAACTCGGGTCCCGACCCCGTTCTCCGAGGTGCAGCACCTTCAGCCGATGCTGTCCCTCGACAACGCGTTCTCCCGTGACGAGCTCTTTGCATGGGGCGAACGCATCGGGAAGCTCGTCACCGATGAGATTCACTACATCGGTGAGCCGAAGCTCGACGGCCTGGCGATTTCGTTGCTGTACGAACGCGGCCGCCTCGTGCGCGGCGCGACGCGAGGCAACGGCGAGACCGGCGAAGACGTCACTGCGAATGTGTTGACCATCTCGGATCTTCCCCAGACGCTCGTGGGCAAACGCGTGCCGGCGACACTCGAGGTGCGCGGCGAAGTGTTCATGCCGTTGGCATCCTTTGCAGAGCTGAACCGGCGCCAGGCCGAGCGGGACGAACGGCTTTTTGCGAACCCGCGCAACGCGGCCGCCGGTTCCTTGCGCCAGATTGATTCGGCGGTGACGGCGAGCCGGAATCTGTCGCTGTACTGCTATCAGCCGGGTGCAGTCGAGGGTGGTCCGCGCCTCGCGTCGCACCATGAGACCCTTGATTGGCTGCGTGAACTCGGACTTCCGGTCAACCCGCGCATCGAGGCCTTGCGCGATCTCGATGCGGTGCACGGGTTCTGTGTGCGGATGGAGGAGCAGCGCCATTCGCTCGGTTACGAAATTGATGGTGCGGTGGTGAAGGTCGATGCCATCGCCCAGCGCAACGAGATGGGCCGCACCAGCCGAGCCCCGCGGTGGGCGATCGCCTACAAGTTTCCACCGGAAGAAAAGACCACCACCCTGCGCCAAATCATGGTCAGTATCGGTCGGACCGGCCGGGCGACGCCGTTCGCAGTGCTCGAGCCGGTGTTCGTCGGCGGCTCAACGGTGCAAATGGCCACGTTGCACAACCAAGATGAGGTGGCACGCCGAGACGTGCGCGTTGGCGACACGGTCGTCGTGCGCAAGGCCGGAGATGTGATCCCTGAGGTAGTGGGCCCGGTGCTCGCCAACCGCAAGAAGGGCGCGCGGCGCTGGAAGTTCCCGACGACCTGTCCGTGTGGACTTGCTCAACCGCTGGTGCGCCTCGACGGTGAGTCGGCGCATCGTTGTGTGAGCGCCGATTGCCCGATGCAACGGGAACAGAAGATTGGCTACTTCGCCGGGCGGAGCGGCATGGATATCGAGGGCCTTGGCGAGGAGCGGGTCCGGCAGTTGGTTGGCGCCGGGCTGCTCGACGACGCCGGCGATCTCTACGCACTCACCCACGACCAGATCATTGCGCTCGAGCGCATGGGCGACATCTCGGCGCGCAACCTGCTCGATGGGATTGAGGCTTCGAAGTTCCGGCCCCTCGCGCGAGTGATCGTGGCCCTGGGGATCCGTCACGCGGGGCCGGCGGCGGCTTCGGCGCTGGCGCGCACGTTTCGTAGCTTGGACGCGATCCTGACGGCGCCGTTGGAGGCGCTCACGGAGGTGGACGGTGTCGGGCTCGTGATCGCGAAGAGCCTCCAAGCATGGTTCGGGGTCCCCACGAATCAGTCGTTGGTAGAGAAGCTCCGCGCCGCCGGGGTGTTGCTCGAAGGCCCTGAGCCGGAGACGCCGGCCGTCGACCAGACGCTGGTCGGCCGAACCTTCGTGCTCACCGGCGGTCTTACCGACTTGACGCGGGAGCAGGTCGAGGCCGAGGTTGTGGCGCGGGGTGGGAAGGTCACCAGCAGCGTGTCGAAGAAGACGAGCTTCGTGGTGGTGGGCGAGAACCCCGGATCGAAGTTGGCCAAGGCCGAACAGCTGGGCGTGACGATGTTGGACGAAGCGGGTCTCATGCAGTTACTGGCGCACGGCCCCCAAGATGATGAGGAGTAAGCGATGGTCGACAAGTCAGCAGTAGGAACAACCGATGAGCCGTTCGCGATGACGGTGGAGCGCGGGAAGATCCGAGAGTTCGCGCGCGCCACGATGTCATCGGACGCCGAGTACTTGGACAACCCGGTGTCGGTGATTCCGCCTACGTTTCTCACCACGACGTCCTTCTGGAACCCACCCGGTCGGTCAATATTCGCGAGTGTGAAGATGGACCTTCGCCGCCTGTTGCACGGTGGTCAGGAATACACCTTCTTCGGCCCGCCGCCGTCGGCCGGCACCACGCTGACCGTGCAGACGCGCGTCGATGACATCTACGAGAAGGTGGGCAAGCGCGGCGGAACGATGACGTTCGTCATCACCGTCACGGAGTTTCGTGACGAAGCGGGTCTGCTCGTCGCGGAGGCTCGTTCCACTGCCATCGAGACCGGGAAACCTGCGACCGCGAAGGAGGATTCGTGATGCAGAGCTGGGATGACCTGTTCATCGGGGCAACCGCGCAGCCGCGCGAATACGGCCCGCTCACGCGCACCGACTTCGTCCGGTACCAGGGCGCGTCGGGCGACTTCAACCCGATCCACCACGACGACGAGTTCGCGCAGTCGGCCGGCTACCCGGGCGCGTTCTCGGTGGGGATGCTCCAGGCCGGGATCTTGGCGACCTACGCCACCGACTGGTTGGGCCCGCGCAACGTCCGGAAGTTCGGTGTTCAGTTCCGCGAGCAGGTCTGGCCGGGTGACCAGTTGGTGTGTTCGGCAACCGTGACGGGCCGTGACGAAGCGGCGCGGACCGTGGACCTCGAGCTGCTCGTGGAGCGCGTCGGCGGCGGAGCCGCGATCAAAGGCAACGCCACGTTCGCCGTGGAGTGAGCGATGTTCTGTCGCGCGTTCTTATGCCTTTGCGACGAACGTCCACGTGAAGCTGCCCGGCTCGGCCCCTTGTGAACCCTGCAGTCGGTAGTCGACCCGGACTGTCACCGGTCCTGACGAATACTCGATGAGGTCGGTCTCCTCGGTTGGTCGAAACGTGATCTGCCCGAGGCTCGGTACCCACTCCAGCTGGTCGAACGGGATCGGCGTGCACTGCTCCGGGTTGGGACCGCACACCGTGAGGTCCGCGATGAGGTCGTCGCGCAGGTCCACCACGATTGGAGAAGTAGGTCCCACGATCGCGTTGGCCGCCGGACTGAACGCCTGGACCTGTCGGGGGACGGCCTGGTCGGCGCTGAGGTCAGAAGTATCGGTGCTTCCAATGGCGCCGAGAACGAGTGCGGCGACCGCGAAAAGAGTCCCACCGACGATCGCGGCTCGGCGGGGATTGCGGAAGAGCGGTGGGCGAGCCGCTCCGACCGTGCGGGTCGCCGGTGTTCGCCCACTGGGGCGCGCTGGTGAGTCGGCCGGGGTGGCGCGGGTGTCGTCCACGGCGGGCACGGTATCGCCCGCCCTGGTTGCTCCAATCATCGGCAGGGCGCATCGAAGCGGGATCCAACACCTTCACGGTGCGTGGCACGTGTGTTCGGGGTGCCGCGGATTCGGACAAACCGAGCGGTACCGTGGAACGAATGGCCGGAAGCACGATCGCCGACCTCGTCGGCCGGGTGCTCGCTGGTCGCTACCGCCTGCTCGGTGCGATCGGAACAGGTGCGAGCGGACGCGTGTACGTGGCCGACGACGTTCGCCTTCGCCGCCGTGTTGCGGTGAAGGTGCTTCATGCTGCCTTGGCCGAAGACGCTGGCTTTCTGCGGCGATTCCGGTCGGAAGCCCAACTCGCGGCGTCGCTGCATCACCCGAACGTCATGGCGGTCTACGACTGGGGTGAAGACGGCGTTCCATTCATGGTGCTCGAGCTGTTGTCGGGCGGCTCGTTGCGCAGCATGCTCGACGCCGGAACCCGGCTCACGCCGGCACAAGCCGCGCACATTGGCGGCCAGGTCGCAGCCGCACTCGACTACTCCCACAGTCGCGGGCTCGTCCACCGCGACATCAAGCCCGCGAACCTCCTCTTCGACGAGCACGGGATCGTGCGCGTCGCCGACTTCGGGCTGGCGCGAGCGCTCGCCGAAGCAAGTTGGACCGAGCCCGCCGGAACCATGCTTGGCACCGCGCGGTACGCCGCGCCGGAACAGGCCACGGGCGCGCCGCTCGATGGACGAGCGGATCTCTACGCCACGGGCCTCGTGCTCGTCGAGGCAGTGACGGGCACGGTCCCGTTGGTGGCCGACTCTCCGCTCGGCACGTTGGGCTTACGGCAAACCGCCGCGGTCGACGTCCCCAATGCGTTGGGTGTGCTGAAACCGTCACTCGAGCGTGTGTGCGCGGCAGAACCAGCAGATCGGTTCGCGACGGCCGAAGAGTTCCGTGCCGCGCTCGCGGACGCCGCTGAATTGTTGCCGCCGCCCGGACCGCTCCGGCTCGCCGGCCTCGGCGATGTCAGCGAAGACCCGCACCCAACCCAGGTTGCGCGGGCTCGGGTTGAACCGCCGCTGTTCGATCAAGACCGGGCCAGCGTGAGCACACCGAGCCGGGCGGCTTCGCCGGTGGCCCGCGCACCGCAACGCTCCCGCTCGTCCGCACCGATGGTGTTGGTTGCCGTGATCGCGATCGCCGTCGCGGGAATGGCGTTTGTGCTGACCCAACCGAACGCGGGGCCCACCACAACGATGCCGTTGCTGATCGGTGAGACCCGTTTCGATGCAGGGCAAGCGTCGTTCGATGCCAAGCTGCTGCCCTCGTTCGAGCGGCGCCGCGCTGACGATCCCGAGGGCACGGTGATTGGTCAGGAGCCAGCGCCGGGGGCGTTCCTCTCGGAGGGCGACACCATCAGGCTCACGGTTTCCAAGGGTCCGCGCCCCGTCAACCTGCCAGCACTCGCCGGGAAGAACGCCGATGAAGCGAACGCCGCGCTCGGCGCAACGTTTCTCGTCAAGATCGTCCCGAGATCTCATGAAGTGATCCCGGCGGGTCAGGTGATCAAGACCGTGCCGGAGGGAAAGGCCCCGCCCGATACTGAGGTCCAGGTCCACATCTCCACGGGACCGAAGCCCGTCCCGGTCCCCGACCTTGCTAGCAAGAGTTACAACCAGGCAGCCGCGATCCTCAAGGGAGTCAAGCTCGGTGCAAGCCGAGTGGACGAGTTCAACGACACCGTCAAGCCCGACAATGTGATTCGTACTGATCCCGCGGCCGGTGCGGTTGCCCCGCGTGATTCGGTGGTGACGGTGTTCGTGAGCAAGGGCCCTGATCTTGTGGTGGTCCCGGACTTCGTGGCCAAAACCATTGCCGAGGCCACTGCACTTGCTGACGCGACCGGCGTGGAACTTCAGGTGTCCGGCATCGTGGGCAAGAACCGCAAGGTCCGAGCCCAAGCTCCGCCCGTTGGTACGAAGGTCAAGCGCGGCGAGGTCGTCACGGTCTTCTTCTAGAGGGCGAGTGGAGCGGCAACGCATGTTGCTGTTGCGCTTCGTGAGGGCGAACGAGGCCAGAATCCCACTCTGGGTGATGTGAGCCATATCTTCACTCTTCGTGAACTTTGCGGACTCCGACTCCCAAATTCCGAGGAGTGAGTCCGAGGCGAAGTGTCGCAATCGAGCACTCTCCGTGGCGGAAATGGTCCGATGAGCCCTCTTGATTTGGTCCCTCGCGGCTCGATAATGACTGCGGAGAGTGAACCTCATCGATGGGGTTCCGCGGAGGACCAGCGATGCGAAGGCCGACGAAAGGCGCGACCACCCACCCGACGCTGGCGCGTCCGGGCATGGGGTACGGCCGACCGCTCCGACCACGCCCGGGACCCGTGGCACGCGTCGAGTTCGTCGACGAAGTCGCCGCGTTCTGGCGCGGAGAAGTGGTGGAGCCGGTCGAGGTCGGCGATTCCGATCGGTCCTCGGTCACATCCTCGGACACGCTCCGCTGAACCGAACGGCGCGCTCGTAGCCTGCGCCGATGCCGGACGACGACAGCCCGTCGTTCATAGGGGAAGCCCCTGGAGGCGATGAGGTCCCGGTCGTGGGCTGGCCGTTCCTCTTCGAACACCGCATCCGCCAACTCCGCGCCCGCGATCGGGCTCCATGGTGGGTATTGGTCGCGGTGCTCACCGGGCTCTTCGCGACCGGATTTAGCATCACCATCCTCGCGGTGTCGCTGCCGAGGGTGGCGCGCGACCTTCACACGAGTTCGGAGAATCTGACCTGGGTGGTCACTGGCCCGCTGTTGGGCCTCGCGCTCACGATGCCGCTCTTTGGCAAGCTCGGCGACACCCGCGGTCACCGGCGGATGTATCTGCTCGGGTTCGCGGGTTTCACGATCGGCGCGGCGTGCACTGCGTTGGCGTGGAGCGGTCCCGCGCTGATCGCGATACGCACGATTGGATCGCTGCCGGGAGCCGCGATCGGTCCGGCATCGATGGCGTTGATCATGCGGGCGTTCCCGGAGGAGGACCGCGTCAAAGCAATGGGGTGGTGGTCGCTCGTTGGAGCGGGCGCACCGGTGATCGGGCTGGTGGCGGGTGGGCCGGTCGTGGAGGCGTTTGGGTGGCGCGTGATCTTCATCGCGCAGGTGCCGCTTTCGTTGCTCGCGCTCGGACTCGCGTTCGTCGTGCTGCGCGAGACCCCGCGGCGCGCTCACGAAACGTTGGACCTCGCTGGCGCGGCGACGCTCGCTGGCGCCACCATTTCGGCACTGTTGGCCTTGACGTTCGGTGCGCGGATCGGCGTAGGTGCACCACCGGTGGTTGTCCTGATCATCGCGGCGCCCCTGTTGCTGTGGTGGTTCGTGCGCATCGAGTCGCGGGCCGACCGTCCGCTGCTGCCGCTTCGTTTCTTCGCGGCGCGGAACTTCAGCGCGTCGCTCGTCGCCCAGTTCTGCGCGAACTTCGCTTACATGGGCGGCTTCATCGTGACGCCGCTCCTGGTGCAGAGCCGGTTCGGGTTCACCGTGGCGGCTACATCGTGGGCGATGGCGTGTCGACCGCTTACCTTCAGCATTACCGCACCCGGCTCCGGGTATCTCGCAGCCCGCATCGGCGAACGGCGTGCCGCAACCATCGGTACGGTGCTATTGGTGACGTCGATGTTGATGTTTGTGGTCGCCACGACATCGGAGACGGTGGGCTTGGTCTTCGCCGGTCTCGCGCTTTCAGGACTCGCGATGGGCACATCGATGCCGTCGCTGGTCACGGTCGTGGCTAATACCGTGGACGCCGGCGACCTGGGGGTGGCCAACGCGGCCCAACAGATGGTGGGCCAGATCGGGACAGTCGCGGGGATCCAGTTGCTCTCCACGATCCAAGGCGGATCAGGCGACGCGTTTCCGTTCGCGGCCGCCTATGTGGTGGGCGCGGGAGTCGCAGTGGTGGGCGTGGCTGCCGCGTCGCTGATCGCGGCCCGAGTCCCGGCCCGTCGTGCGCGAGTCGCCGACGCGGCCTGAACCGCGCTGATGTTCACGGGCCGCTCGGGCCACGGGCGAGCGGATTCCGTTTGGCAGGAGTTGCCTCTCCGCTCGCCCTCTTAATCGTCGTCGTTCATAGTTCCGGAGCCGGTGGGGCGGTAGATGGTGGCGCCCACAGGGCTGGAGATGGTGACTGGGAAGTTCTCCGGACCCTCGACGGTCGTATCAGGATTGACGGTGATCGAAATCGTCGCGCCGGTTGCGCCCGCCGGGATAATGAGGGCTCCGGCTCCCGCGGCGTAGTCCGCGCCCGGCGTCGCGGTGCCGGTACCGGTGGTCCAAACAACACCCACGGCGTCCGCACTCTTGGCCGACAGCGTCACCGCGAACTTCAGGGAGCGGTTGCCCGCGTTGCCCTCTTCGATGGAGACGTTGCCCACCGATATCCGGACGCCACTGCTCGGCTCGTCGTCGGTGATCGTGGCGGTCGCGGTCTTCCGGCCGAACACGGCGCCGGCGGCAGCGGATATCCGGATGCTGAACTGGTGCTGGCCCTCCACGAGTGTGTCGCCCCGTACGCCGACGGTGACCGAGGTGGCGGTCGCCCCGGCTGGGATGGTGACCGTTCCAGATTTGCTGTAGTAGTCGGCCGGGGTGGTTGCGGTCCCCGGAACCGTGGTGTAGTGCGCCGTCACAGGAAACGCCACCGGATTCGAAAGTGCGACGTTGAACCGAATATTGCGGCTGCTGGAGTTCCCCTCGACGATGCGCGCCGCGCCGATTGAAAGCTTCGGAAGCACGCCGACTGCCCACCCACTGTCGGCGAAGATGCCGAGCGTGATCGCGCCCGGGGAGTGGATCACTTCGTTGAAGCCAATGGACGGCGTCATGAGCGAGTTCGGGTTCCCGGAGCCGTAGGTCGATTCGTCAAGGTGTGAATAGCTGCTGCCGGGCTGCCACGGATTGGGCCCGTACAGGCGCGGCTGCGTTCCACCGTTGGCGGCGGTCGCCTGGGGTCCAGTGAAGCGGAGGGTTTGACCCTGGAGTGCGTTGCCCAACGCGACGCTGTTGTCCGGGATCGCCAGCAACAGAGTTCCGTTACTGGTGGTGTACCGGTCGTAGATCGATGGGCTGCCACTGCCGAAGCAACAGGAACCGACTCCGACGCCGTTGACATCCATGAGGCCGAGGAACCCGAGACCGTGGCCCAGCTCGTGCAGGACCACACTCGCGAAGTCGAGCTTGCCCGCGGTGACGCCGTCGGTCCCGAAGTAAAAGCCCGAGAAGCTCGAAGCAAAGGTCGCATCGATGTCAGGAACGCCGGCTTGGAGGTCGGTGCCGTGCAGGGCGTTGGCCAACGCGACTGGGTACCAGGTACCCGCCTGTGGCGCGCCGGAGAAGTTCCGGTAGAAATTCACGGGACCGGCGCTGCCGAGAACTCCCGGAGGAAGAGCCGCAAAGCTGGCGTCGACCACGATCGGCACCGACGTCGTGATGAGGTTCGACCATTGGTCTACCGCGTACTGGAATGCGGCCTTGGCGGCCGGATTCGCGTTGAAGCCGGCGTCGTAGTTGACGATGAACGACGACGTTGTGCTCTGGGCGCGGATGCCGCCCGCGCGCAGAGTCGGCATCGGCGGCACCTGAGTGGGGACGGCCGGAGATGGTCCGAGGACGATCGGGGTCGGGGCCACGGAACCGGCTCCAATGGACTCGCCCGCAGGTGATGCGGGCGGACTCGCGGCTCGACGCGTAGCTCCTGCCACTGAGAACGAGCCGGTCATGCCTATTGCCAGCACCGCAGTGACTGCGGTGGTGATGTATACCCTGCCTCGATTGACCACGAATGGTCCTTTCATTCGGATCTGATCGGTTTCGGCCGGTACCGCCGATGACTTGAGAGTCGACCCAGATTTACTCGCTCGGATCGGCACCGAGTTGTAGCGGACCGGGTGCGCCCACCGCAATGAGGTCGCAGTACCAAACGAGGAGCAGCGCAACCGCGGCACCGATCATGATCACCGTGGTGATACCGAGGGGACCGACGAGGTAGCCGCCTACGAGTACACCAAGCGGCACGGTTCCTCCGAAGCTCATGATCCAGAGTGCCATGATCCGGCCGCGTACTGCGTTGGTCAACCTCTCCTGGAGAACGGTCGACAATGCTGTGATCACCATGAAGTACGCGAAGCCCAGTGTTGCAACCGTCGGGAACGCCAGGGCCGCGTTGCGGACGAGCGCGAAGCCGGCGAGGAGCGCGGCGAAGGCCACGAGTGCGCGGCGAGCGACGACCGCTTTGGAATGGTGCGCGAGGTAGGTGCCAACCGTGATGGCACCCAACGCCGCGCCGAGACCGAACGCGGCGTAGAGATATCCGTAGGTCGAACTCTTCTCCGAGATGCCGAGACTCGTCGCGGCCACGACCGGCATGAGGCCAACGAACATCAGCGAGAAGAACGAGAATGTGACCATGGTGATGAGGACGCGCCGTATCAGGGGATCGGCACGCGCGATGTTGAACCCGGAGAACAGCTTCTCCATCGGCCTTCCCTCCACCGGGTCCGGATTTCGCTCGTCGTAGCGAGCGAGGCTCAGACCCGCGACTGCGAATAGGTAGGTGGCAGCGTTGATCGCGAATACCGGAGCGGGATTACCAAAGATCGCGTACAGCGGTGCGCCGATGGCTGGACCAATAACGCGAGAAAGGTTCATCTGTACCGACTGCAGCGAGACCGCGCCCGGTAGGTCTTCGCGCGGCACCAGGGTGGGCAGGATCGCGCCCAACGCCGGCGCGCTCAGTGCGTTCACAATGCCGATCGCGAGCACGAACAAGAAGATCATGGTGGTCGACGGTTGATCCAGCGCGACCAGACCGGCCAACCCGAATGACAGCGCCATTTGTAGGATCTGCATCGCGATGAGGTACCGCCGCCGGTTCACCATGTCGGCGATCACGCCGCCGATTTGCCCGAGGAACAGCAGCGGTCCGAGTTGCGCGAACAGCAGCAGCCCGACGTAGCCCGGATCCTTCGTCAGTCCGTAGGCGAACTGACCCAAGAGCACGTTCTGCATCCACGTGCCGCAGTTCGATGCGAACGTTCCGCCCCACACGAGGCGGAAGTCGCGGTGGCGTAGTGCCGCCTGTGCGGTACCACGGCGCAGCGCGCGATCACCGTCGACGAGCGCGTCGGTCGCGTCCACGGCGTCCGGATCGTGCGTGCGGCGGAATCCCATGACCCTGGCACCCTATGGGAGCTGGGTTCCAGCTCCACCGCTCGAGCACGGCCGAGTGGCGCTCCTCGACCGGTCACGGGGACTGCTTGGCGCGCGTTCTACGCCGTCATCTCTTGGATCGCGTCGGTCAGCGCCTGGTTTCCGCCGGGTCCGCCACCCTGCTGGGCCATCATCAGTTTGGTCATGTCACCCTGGACCTTGACCTTGCCCGCCATGAACGCTTGCATCCCGGCCTGCTGGTTTCCGGAGATGAACACATCCTTGGCCGTCGCATAATCGGTGGTGATGGTCACGTCGGCGCTGTCGTTGTGGCCCTGGCCCATCTCGGCTTTCCCCTCAACCGCGCCCATGTACATCTGACGTTCTCCCCATGGCGTATCGGTCACGACCATGTTGAGCATCATGGATTGGGTCGCGGGCGCGTCGGCACCGTGTTCGGCCATCAGGGCGGTGACCGCGGTGAACCACTCGTCGGACAAGAACTCGGACTTTGCCATGGTGGGTCCTCCTGGTACACGTACGGTCGGGTCGAGGGACACTATCGACGCCCCGCCGTCTGCGTCGACCACACCCTCGCTCACGAGTCCCCGGGCGACGGCGTCTAGATTTCGCGGATGGCCGACAACGCGCGGGTCGATCGCGTCGCAACCCATGAGCGCAATCCGAAATGGCAGAGCCCGCCGCTCATCATCGACATGTCGATCTGCATCAACTGCGATACGTGTATTCGGCATTGCCCGCCCCAGTTCGGCGCAATTTTCAACCACGGGATCGATGTCATCATCCTCCCGGAGTTGTGCTCGGGCTGCGGAAAGTGTCTGCCGCCGGTTTGTCCGGTCAACTGCATCTACGAAGACCCGGAGTGGGTTTCCTCGCCTGTGGATTGGTGGGTCTACCCCGGCCGTAAGGACGACCCGTACCGGTAGCCGTCGGGCCGCATGCATCACGTCGGTAAACGGTCGGAGGTACCGACGGCAGGGTTCCCTAGACTCGCCCGCTCATGGCTGATCCAATCGTGCGCGCTGACGTGGAACACGTCGCCAGATTGTCCCGGCTGGCGCTGAGTTCCGACGAGATCGACCATCTCACCCGCGAGCTCGCCGGCATCCTTGGCCACGCGGCCGATATCGAGGCACTCGACCTCGACGATGTTGTTCCGACCGCGCATCCGCTCGCACTCGAGAACGTGCTGCGAGCCGATGAGGTGCGCCCGTCGCTCGATCGGGACGAGGTGCTCGCGCAGGCCCCACTTGCGGAGGATCGCCGGTTCCGAGTTCCTCGCATTCTGGGTGAGGCACCGTGACCGGTCCTTTCACGGCCACGGATATCGCGGCGGCGGTTCGGTCGGGCGCTCGCAGCGCTCGGTCGGTGGTGGAGGACCATCTCGCGGCGATCGACGCCCGCGAGGCCGACGTCCATGCGTGCAACGCCGTTTTGGCCGACCAGGCGCTGGTTGCGGCCGACGCGATCGATGCCACGGTTGCACGGGGTGAGGATCCGGGCCCGCTCGCAGGGGTGCCGGTCGCGTTGAAAGACAACCTGTGCACGCGGGGGATTCCGACCACGTGCTCGTCGCGCATTCTCGAAGGATGGGAGCCGCCGTACACGGCCACTGTGGTCGAGCGTGTGGTGGCCGCCGGTGGGATTCCGATTGCCAAGACGAACCTCGACGAGTTCGCCATGGGTTCCTCTACGGAGAACTCGGCGTTCGGAACTACCCGCAACCCGCACGACCTGACCCGCGTCCCGGGCGGTTCGAGCGGGGGATCTGCCGCTGCGGTCGCGGCGGGGTTCGCACCTCTCGCCCTCGGCTCCGACACCGGAGGCTCGATCCGACAGCCCGCCGCGTTGTGCGGTGTGGTGGGCGTGAAGCCAACCTACGGTCTCGTGAGTCGCTTTGGGCTTATCGCGTTTGCATCAAGTCTGGATCAGGTCGGACCGTTTGCGGCCACCGTCGATGATGCTGCGCTTCTCCTCGAAACCATCTGGGGACACGACCGGATGGACTCAACCTCTATCCCTGCCGACGCGCCGGTGCTGGGTCGGAGTGGGGATGTCAGCGGACTGCGTGTGGGAGTGGTGTCCGAGCTCACCGATGTCGATGGCATCGCTCCTGAAGTACGCGCGGCGGTCGAGCAAGCCGCTCGTGCGTTGGAAGCGGCGGGAGCAACCGTGGATCGCGTGTCGGTCCCTAGCTGTGCCTACGGGCTTTCCGCCTACTACCTGATTGCGCCCGCGGAAGCGTCGTCGAACCTCGCGCGTTACGACGGTGTGCGGTACGGGTTGCGAGTGGATGGCGTGGATGTTTCAGATATGAACGCACAGACGCGTGCTGCGGGCTTCGGGCCCGAGGTGAAGCGGCGCATCATGCTCGGGACGTACGCGCTCTCGGCCGGCTACTACGACGCCTATTACGGCAAAGCACAGAAGGTCCGGACGCTGATCATTCGCGACTTTGCTGCCGCGTACGAGCAGTTCGATGTGTTGCTCTCACCGACCGCGCCCACGGAGGCATTTCGCATCGGCGAGAAGTCGGCCGACCCACTCTCGATGTATCTCTCCGACGTCTGCACGATCCCCACCAACCTCGCCGGACACGCCGCGATCAGCGTTCCATTCGGAGTGGGCAGCGTGGGGCTTCCGCTCGGTGTCCAGGTGCTCGCGCCGGCCCTCGGGGAGCCGGTGATGTTTCGAGTGGCGCGTGCGCTCGAAGCCGCAGCTCCATGACCGGAAGGCCCGCGACGACTCCCGGCTTTCGCGTTACATATCCGTCGTTCCGACGACGGAATCGCGACGCGAAACGACGCTTGCTAGAGGAAGAAGTGGGTGAGCGCGCGATTGAATACGCCGGCGGCTTCCCATTGCAGGAAGTGGCCCGCGCCGGGAACCACAAAGGGGCCCACACATTCGTCGAAGGCGACCGCACACCGGTCGGGGAAACTCGTGGGCACCACGTGGTCATCGGGTCCGTACAAGACCAGTGTCGGGATCGGGTTGGTCTCCAGGAACCGTGGCAGCTCCTTCATGGGCCGTGCACCCGCGGAGCTCTCGTAGATGCCGAAACTGGCGCGCAGCTTGGCCGGATCGGCGAACGGTTCGGTCATGAAGTCGACCGCCGCGGGGTCGAACGCAGTGGGGTTGCCCCACAAACGGTGGCCGTACATTCCCGCGATGTACGCGCGCCGTCGGGCGGGCGTATCGAGTTCTGCGGCCAGGGCGTCGGCGTCCGTGGCCTGACGCACGAAGTAGTCGGCGGTGGCGCGCCGCTCGCGGTCGGCTTCGCGCGGGATGCCGGCGGCTTCGTACTCGCCGTTGCGCAGGACCGGCGTGAGGGTGTTGAAGAAACAGAGCTTGGGGACAAAGCCGGGATAGCGCAGCGACAAGTCGTAGATGATGGGTCCGCCCGCGTCGCCGGCCGCGGCGAAGCATGCTTGGTGACCCAGCACGTCGTGCACCAAGGCGTAGAGGTCGAGCGAGAACGCGGCGACGTCGTAGAACCCGTCGGTGGCGATGTCGCTATCGCCGAACCCACGAAGGTCCGGCGCGATGACCTCGAACCCCGCCGCCACGAGGGGCTCTACGTTGCGCCACCAGATCCGGCGCGTCTCGGGCCATCCGTGC
>JANPBJ010000138.1:0-36434 GCA_031430375.1 Acidimicrobiia bacterium | reverse complement strand
GTGGTGAACGGCGAACCGTTCACCACGTATGCGGCCGACGGCGTGATTGTGGCGACGCCCACCGGCTCCACCGCGTATGCGTTTTCCGCCGGCGGCCCGATCGTCTCGCCACGGCTGGCGTGTCTGCTGCTCACGCCGGTGTCGCCGCACATGTTGTTCAACCGAACGCTCGTTCTCGACGACCAAGACCGTCTTGATCTCGTGGTCACCGACCGGCCTGCGTTGCTCACTCTGGACGGCCGCGCACTGGGGGAGATCGAGCCCGGCGCCGTAGTCCACTGTGTGTGCGGGCCGCGCCCGGCCCGGATCATCACCCTCGGGCCGCGCGCCTTTCACCAGATTTTGAAAGCGAAATTCGGGCTGGCGGACCGCTGATGTTGTTGGAGTTGCGGATCGAGAACCTCGGGATCATCGAAGAGCTGCATCTGCTCGTTGGTCCGGGGTTGACCGCAATCACGGGTGAAACCGGAGCCGGTAAGACCTTGATCACGGGTGCGCTTGCACTCTTGGGCGGGGAACGAGCGGAGTCCGTCGTGGTCCGTGACGGAGCCACCGAGGCGCGGGTGGAAGGTCGCTTCGCGGCCGCACCACCCGCCGATACCGGCGGTGATCCGGAACGGGAGGTGGTGCTGGCGCGAGTCGTGCCGCGGGCCGGGCGCAGCCGCGCCTACATCGACGGTCGGCTCGCGACTGCCTCGGAGCTCGCCGCGCTGGCTTCGGGCCTGCTCGACCTGCATGCGCAGCATGCCCATCAAGCACTGCTCGCACCGGTGGCGCAGCGGCGAATTCTTGACGGTTTCGCGGGCGAACCCGCCGAACGCGCGCTCGACGAATATCGGTTGGCGCGCCAGGCGTTGGCCAAGGTCGACGCTGCGCTGTCCGATCTCGGTGGCGATACTCGGATGCGAGCTCGTGAGATTTCGTTGCTCGAGTTTCAAGTCGCCGAAATCGACACGGCCGCGCTGACCGACCCCGACGAGCTTGTGGGCCTCGAAGCCGAGGAGCAGCGGCTGGCGGACGCCGTGGGGATCCGGGAGGCCCTGCAGGTTGCGCGCGATGAGCTCGACGCGCAGGTGATCGAGGGGATTGGCGCCGCACTCAGTGCGATGGGATCGCGCGCGTCTCTGGCTCCACTCGACGCCAGACTCCGTGCGCTCCAAGCTGACGCGGTCGATGTCGCTCACGATCTGCGGTCCGAGCACGAGACGGTGGTGGACGATCCGGCTCGAGTCGAGGCAGTGCGCGTCCGACGCCAACTGTTGCGCGATCTCAGTCGCAAGTACGGCGACCAACTCTCCGAGGTCATCGCGTTTCGCGACGACGCGAGCGTGCGCCTCGATGCATTGCGGTCCTACGACGCGCGAGTCGCCGAGCTCGAGGCCGAGCGCGCGGTCGCGGTGATCAGAGTGAACGCTGGCGCACTGTCGCTCCGCTCAGCTCGCCAGGCCGCTGCGGCCCCGTTTGCGGTGGCGGTCACTGAGCAATTGCGAGAGCTGGCGATGCCCGGAGCGCGTATCGGTGTGGAGGTCGTGGCCGGCCCCGAGGTCGAAGATGGTGCGGATGAAGTGACGATGGTGCTCGCGGCGAATCCGGGCGAGCCCCCCGCACCGCTCGCGAAAGTGGCATCGGGCGGGGAGCGGTCTCGGTCGCTACTCGCGGTGCGCGTGGCTGCGCTGGCCAGTGGTGCGGTCCCTGGGGGTCGGGCACTGGTGTTCGACGAGGTCGATGCGGGCGTTGGAGGCGAGGCCGGCGCGGCAGTGGGCCGCGCCCTGGCCGCACTTTCGCAGGACGCCCAGGTACTCTGCGTCACCCACCTCGCCCAGGTCGCGGCCTGCGCTCGGACCCAAGTCGTGGTCCGCAAAGGGGATCAAGGTGGCCGCACCGTGGCCCACGCCACCGTCGTAGACGGGGAGGATCGAGTGACCGAGTTGTCGCGCATGTTGGCGGGAGTCGATGACTCCGACCACGCGCGCGGCCATGCGGAGGAACTCCTGGCTCGTGCTGCTCCGCCGAAAGCCTCGCGGAAAGTCCCGCCGAAGTCCCGCAGTTCGAAACGCGCGCGATGAAGCGCAACGCGACCGCGCTCGCTCCCTTGGCGCCGCTCACGGCGGTGGCGCGTGTCGATCAGCGCACGAAGGATCTCGTCAAGCGGATGCAGCCCGGTGAGATCGCGGTCATCGATCATGCCGATATCGATCGCGTGGCGGCCGAAGGTCTCATCGCCGCGAAGGTGGGAGCGGTCCTCAACGCGTCGGTCTCGATCACGGGTCGGTATCCGAACGGTGGACCGATTCGGATCGTGGAGGCGGGTATCCCGCTCGTGGATGGTCTCGGTCCCGAGTTTTTCGCGGCGATGAGGGAAGGCACGGAACTCACGATCGATAGCGGAGTCGTCTCGCTGGCGTCCGTGACCATCGCGGAGGGCTCGATGCAGTCGGTTGCGAGTGTGACCGAGGCGATGGATGCCGCCCGTCTGAATATCGGCGACGAACTCGAACGGTTCGCGGCGAACACCTTGGAGTACATCAAGACCGAGGCGAAGATCACCTTCGAACCGCTCGACCTGCCGAATTTGCACACCAAATTCAAGGGCCGCCACGCGATGGTCGTGGTGCGGGGCCATGACTATCAGAGCGACCTCGCCGCACTGAAGCACTACCTCCGGGAGTACGAACCGGTGCTCATCGGGGTGGACGGCGGCGCCGATGCATTGCTCGACCTCGGATTCACCCCCGACATCATCATCGGCGACTTCGACTCCGTCTCCGACGCCGCCGTGCATTGCGGTGCCGAACTGCTCCACCATGTACATCCCGATGGGCGCGCGCCGGGGCGCGAGAACCTTGAAGCGCTGGGCCTGGTGAAAGGCGATACCTACGAGGAGTTCGTGGCCGAGGGGATGAGCGAAGACGTGGCGATGTTGCTGGCGTATGAGGCCGGCTCACCGCTGATCGTGGCGGTCGGTACCCATTCCACCATGATCGAAATGCTCGACAAAGGCCGCAAGGGAATGGCATCCACGTTTCTGACCCGGCTGCGCTTGGGTCCGGTCTTGGTGGACGCCAAGGGTGTCAACCGGCTGTACGAAGGCCGGGTACGTCGGCGTGACATCTTCGTGCTGGTACTGGCGGCCCTATTCACGATCATCGTGATCGGGCTCGTGGCCCAGCCATTGCACTCATACGTCGACGGGATCCGCCTGACCCTCGACGACCTCTGGTACTCGATCACCCACTGAGGATCCATGATCCATTTCCGGTTTCACGTTGTGTCGATCATCGCGGTCTTCCTCGCGCTCGCGATCGGGACGGTGATGGGCTCCGCGTTTGTCGGCAAGGCGGTGATCGACCGGCTGCAGATACGGATCAACACTGTCCGGGAGAAAGCCGACCTCGAGCACGCGGACAACCAGACCAAGGAAGCGCAGATCGACGATATGAGCCGATACGTGGACCAGTCCGCTCCGTTTGCGGTCGATCGCACGCTTACGGGGGTGCGGGTGAACCTGGTGGCCGAACGAGGGATCGACGGCGGCATGGTCGAAGCCCAGGCCGTTCTCTTGCGCCAGGCCGGTGCAATCGTTCCTGGCGTGATCTGGCTGGAATCAACGTGGAAGCTCGACTCGGCTGATGCCGCGACCGCGCTGCGCTCCGCGACGGGCCTCGCCAACCGATCTCGTGGCGCCCTGCGCGTGGCCGCCGAGGAGCTTCTGGGTCGACGACTCGCCGCGGCAGTGTCATTGGGTACTGACGATGTCTTGGCCAAGCTGAGCGACGCGAAGTTCGTGACGATATCGGGGGTGGGCGGGGGCGAGACGCCGGCCGCCACGGAGTTCCTGGGTGATGCGGCTCGGGTACTCGAGATCGGCGGACCGGACAGCGATGTACCCCCGGATGTGATCCCCGGGATCGCCCGGGGAATCGTCGGAGTGGCGGGTGCCGTCGCAGTCGGCCAGATCTTCACGGCCTCGGAGCAGACGCCGGATCGTTCGACCTGGATCGACGCGATCGCGAATGACGACGCGCTGCGGAACCGGATCAGCACGATCGACGACCTGGATCTCACCGAAGGGCGGATCGGAGCGACGCTCGCCCTCGCCGAACTCGCGGACGGCACCGTCGGGAACTACGGCCTGGATCGTGAACGCGCCGTCCCCGAACGATTGCCGACGGTCCCGGTTGCTCGCTAGACAAGCCTGACAGACTGCACCGGTGGCAGTCATCGTGGCGTTGCTCGTCGGCTTCCTCGCAGTCCGCGTCCTCATGATGACGGGACGAGACCTTCTGCACGCGCGTCCGCTCGCCCGCGAGAACTATCGCGGCCGCACGGTGTTCACCGCCGCCGGGTTGTTCCTCGTGATGGCGGTCCTCGTGGTGGAAGCCGGCCGATCGGGGTTGGGGGCGTTGGGCCTGGGCGACAATCCCGGTGCGAACGCGGCCCGTCCGTTGGTGTTGTTTGCCGCCTTCGGGTTCGGGCTCCTGGGATTTCTCGACGACATGCTGGGCGGGGCGGACCGCGGTTTTCGTGGCCACATCACTGCGTTGATCCAGGGCCGGCTGACCACTGGGATGCTCAAGTTGTTGGGCGGCGCCGCGATCGCTCTGGTGCTTGCGGCCGCACCGGGGTTCGTCACCTGGCAGCGACTCTTCGCCGACGCCGTCTTGATTGCGTTGTGTGCGAACCTGGCGAATCTGTTGGATCGTGCGCCGGGGCGGGTCACGAAGGCTTCACTTTTGGCCTATCTTCCGCTTGCGATTGTGGCCGGTGCGGGTCCGGTCGGGGTTGCCGTCGCTCCGCTCATGGGCGCGGCGCTCGGGGTGCTGCCCGAGGATCTGCGGGAGCGGGTGATGCTGGGAGACACCGGCGCGAACGTGTTCGGTGGCGTGCTCGGTCTGGTGATTGTGCTCGAGTGTTCTCGGACCACGCGTAACGGGGTGTTCATCGGTCTGATCGTGGCGAATCTGGTGTCCGAGTTCGTGTCGTTCAGCCGGGTGATCGAGGCGGTACCGCCGCTGCGGTGGCTTGACCAGCTCGGCCGCCGGGCCGACAGTCCCGCTTGACCCAGAGGACCTCAGCCGTTCCGGGGCGAGCGAGCACGGCGCGGTACCCCGCGGATCGGAGTCGAGCCCCGAGCCCGGGAAAGTGCGTGAACCGTTCGTTCGACCAACGGAGCACCGCGCAAACCTCAGGACGGGCGGCGGCGCGGACAACATCCTGCTCAGTGAGTCGCAAGGTCGCAGTCGGTGAGGTGATGCGGAGAATGGAAACGTCGACGAACGCGTCCGGAACGCGGCGGCCCGCACGCCAGACGTAGCCCGGAGTGTCGCTGATCACGAGTGCGCCGGGAGGGAGCCGCGTGAGAATGCGCTGGCGGGTGGCCTCGATCCCGCGGAATGGCTGAGGACGGATGAGTTCGCCGAGGTGCACCACTGACCAGGGTGCAAAGAGCAGCGCGACGATCGTGGCGAGCGCCGCGACTCGACCGGAGGCGCAGGCGATCCCGACGAGAATCGCGAGTGGGATCACCACGTGGGCCACGTGGTTACGCCACATGGGCGATTCGGTGAGCACGACCGCCAAGGTTCCGAGGAGCCAGACCACCACCGGATACCACGCCAGTCGTTGGTCACCGCCAGGCGGATCGGCTTGCGATGCGGGTTCGATGTCCGGTCGCGGCCGCCCGCGGCGACGAGTGGCGAATATGAGGGCCAGCAGGAACGCGATCAGTGCGGCGCCAAGCAACGGTGCGTCCCGCTCAAACAGCGTGCGGAACAACTTCGAGGCGTTGGCGGCGATCGGACGATCAACAACCGCATCGGTGTGGTAGCGGACGTATTGGTCATAGACGCGGCTCAGCCCCCACGGGAGCGAGACCGCGAGCACCGTGGCGACGGCCACCAGCGGGACGAGTACGGCGTCCCGCACGCGTCGGCGCTGGAGGACCCACAAGCCGGCGGCGAAGAGACCAGGAATGACGAGGAGACTCTTGACCGCGAGGGCGGCGCCGGCCAGGACGCCGATAAGCACCGCGCGCCGAACCGATGGATGTTGCGCGTAACCGAGCGACGCGAGGACCGCGCCGGCCAGTATCGCCTCGCCGATTCCGTCGGACGTGAGGGGGCCGGTGGTCCAGAGCACCGAGCCGCTGAGCGCGACCAGCAACGCACCGAGGAACGCGCCGAAGTGCGAGGTGAGCCGACGGCCGATGAGGAGCACCAGCACGGCCAGTGCCACGCCGGAGAGAACGGATGCCGCGCGCGGAGAGTTGAGGCGTTGCAGGGTGAGGAGGTCGCCCAGCCACGCAATCGGAAGGAACAGCGGACCTTGAGAAGAGAACACCTGCCGGTACGGCACGCCGCCGTGGCGCATCGCGATGACCGACATTGCGAACTGGCCGTCGTCGAAACCGAGTGGTTGCGGCGCGAAGAACGCGGGGATTCGGATCAGCAGCGCGACCGCGCCCACCACGATCGCGTCGCGTCGGACGCTACGCATTCCTTTGGGCATTTCCTTGGGCATTCCCTTGCGCGGCGTTGCCGGCGGGGCGCTGCTCATGAGCGACACCGG
Organism: Acidimicrobiia bacterium; assembly: GCA_031430375.1. GTDB lineage: Bacteria > Actinomycetota > Acidimicrobiia > IMCC26256 > JAENVU01 > JAENVU01. Next base: position 29,867 of record JANPBJ010000138.1, on the reverse strand, counting down.
TCGCGGCGATACAGGCCGCGTCCGTCGCCGGGTTGCTGCGTTCCGGTGTTGATGGTCCGACGGTATCCGGCCCGGACCAACCGACCGGGGAGCCCGGGGTAGCGGCCGAACCGATCGAGGGCCGTGATCACCACCGCGCAGACGCGCCGGTCTTCGGCGCCGCGCACGATGCGGGTCTCGGTAATCCGGATGGATCTCACGGTGCTCTCACTGCGCAGCACCGACGCGTCCACGAAGAAAGGATCCGTGCCGAGTCCGGCGCGCCAGACGAGGCCGGGTTCGTCCGAGAGTGCCCACGACTCGTGGGGGAGCCGACGGAGCGCGGCCACGATCTCGGCGTTGGTGCCTCGATAGCCGCGCGGGCGCAACAGCGGCTCCAGGGTCGACGCCTGGAGCGGAATCGCGACGACTCCCACGATCGCGACCCATCGCCACGAGGGACGATGGAGCGCCACGAGCAGGGCGGCTGGGGCCACGAACGCGCAGAGGTGATTGCGAAACATGGGATCTTGCAGTGTCAGGACGACGATCACGATTCCGGCCCACCACCACAAGAAGCGGGTATCGGCACCCGGGCGAGCCGTCATCCGGGAATCGGTGACCTCGCCCGCGCTCGCAAGCGTTCGTCGCCTCGACCCGCGTCCCCACGACGTCGCGGTTGACACTGCACCGATCGCGGCGAGCGACGTGAGAAATGTGTCGCGCTGCCAGAACGTCCGGACGAGTCGATTGAGGTTGTACAGCGGCTTGCGATTCGATGTCTTGTCGAGGTGGTACCACACGTAGTCGTTCAGGACATGATGAACCCCCCAGGGCAGCGACAGCGCCACCACGATGGCGAACGCGCCGATGGGGACCATCAATGTGTCGATGACGCGGCGACGCTGGGCAACGAGGACCCAGGCAATCAACAGCGCGGGACCCACCAGGAGACTCTTCGTGGCCACGGCACAACCCGCGAGCGCTGTGATGAGTACCGCTCGGGTCCGGGTGGGATACCGGCGATACGCGATCGCAACGGCCACCGCGGCGGTCGCGAACGCAGCCGCGGGGCCGTCGCCAGTGAGCGGTCCGGTCGTCCACAACAAAACGCCGCTCCCGGCGGTGAGAGCTCCGGCGAGGACGGCGCGCCCGCGATCCATGATCTGGATCGCGATCGCATAGACCGAGAGGGTGCAGACAATTCCGGCAGCAACGCTCAGGAGACGCGGTGCGTTGCGATGCTCGAGGCCCACGAGATCGGCCACGTGTACGAGCGGCAGGAAGAGCGGTCCCTGCGGCGAGAAGATCTGACGGAAGGGCTCGAAACCCTGACGCATCGCGATCGCGGCGAGTCCGTAGCCTCCGTCGTCGTACCCCAGCTGCGTGGGCGCGAACATCGAAGGGATGCGAACCAGGAGCGCTCCGAGCGCGATGAGCAACGCATCCAGCCACCGCCACGATGTGATGGGACGCCACGCGTTGGAGCGAGGCAAGCGGGAAGGTGGGGTCTGAGGTGGCGGCGCAGTGCGCAACGGGCTGGTCACGGGGCTCCAGGATCACCAGCGGGCGCGGGGTCGCATGGTACCTTCGAACTCCCGTAAGTACATGACGAGTCCGGGAGTCGGTCAGAGCCTTGGTTCTGGACCGCACGTCGGCATACGGGAACCGCGGAGGTCCTGCGTTGGCTAAGCACATCTTCGTCACGGGCGGCGTTGCGTCCAGCCTCGGCAAGGGCCTCACCGCCTCGTCGCTTGGGCGTCTGCTCAAGAGCCGCGGCGTGCGGGTCACCATGCAGAAACTCGACCCGTACATCAACGTCGACCCGGGCACGATGAACCCGTTTCAGCACGGTGAGGTCTTCGTGACCGATGATGGCGGCGAGACCGACCTCGACCTCGGCCACTACGAACGGTTCGTGGATGTGCCGCTCAATCGTCGGTCGAACGCGACCACCGGTTCGATTTACCAGGCGGTGTTGGCCAAGGAACGCCACGGTGCGTATCTCGGCGACACCGTCCAGGTGATTCCCCACATCACCAACGAGATCAAGGACCGCATTCTGTCGCTCGCGACCGAAGACGTGGATGTGGTGATCACGGAGGTCGGCGGCACCGTTGGGGACATCGAGATTCTCCCGTTCCTCGAAGCAATCCGTCAGTTCCGCAAGGACGTCGGCCGCGACAACGTTTTCTATGTGCACGTGACCTTGGTGCCGTTCATCGGACCGTCGGGAGAGCAGAAGACCAAGCCCACCCAGCACTCGGTCACCGAGCTGCGTAGCCGCGGTATTCAGCCCGACGCCATCGTGTGTCGATCGGATCGGCCGATTCCCACCCGACTGAAAGAGAAGATCAGCCAACTCTGCGATGTCCCCGAGCGCGGGATCGTCTCGGCCATCGATGCAGAGACGTTGTACGAGATTCCGCTCGTGCTGCACGATGAAGGTCTCGACGGTTACATCTGCGAGGTTTTGCGCATCGACAAAGGCGAGCCGGACCTCGCGCATTGGCAGGGCCTGGTCGATCGCGTGCGTGCGGCCGACTTCGACGTGAAGATCGGCGTGGTCGGCAAGTACGTGACACTGCCCGACGCCTACTTGTCGGTCGCCGAAGCATTGCGTCACGGTGGGTATGCGTGCGGTGCTCGGGTGCAGATCGATTGGATCGCATCGGATGACACCGAAGGACTCCTTGCCGAGGGCCGATTGCGGGGACTCGACGGGATCGTGATCCCCGGCGGGTTCGGATTCCGTGGCATCGAAGGCAAGATCGCGGCAGCCGGGTTCGCTCGACTCCATGACATTCCGTTCCTCGGCCTGTGTCTCGGTCTCCATTGCGCCACCATCGAGTTCGCGCGTGACGTGTGTGGTCTCGCGGGCGCGAACTCCTCGGAGTTCGACACGCAGAGTCCTCACCCGGTGATCGACCTCATGGACGATCAGCGCGAGGTGGTGGAGATGGGCGGCACGATGCGCCTCGGTGCGTATCCCGCGAAGTTGAAGGCGGGCTCGATCGTGCGCGAGCTCTACGGCGAAGAGGTCGTCTACGAACGGCACCGGCATCGCTATGAGGTCAACAACCAGTACCGCCGCCGGCTCGAAGAATCGGGACTCGTCTGCTCGGGGACTTCACCCGATGACCGGCTGGTGGAGTTCATCGAGCTGCCGCGCGAGATGCACCCGTATTTCGTGGCCACCCAAGCTCATCCCGAGTTCAAGAGTCGACCCGACCGACCGCACCCGTTGTTCTCGGGTTTCGTGCGGGCTGCCAAAGACCGTGCGGAAGGTCGGGCGCCGCGACTGCCATTGGCCGATGACCCGGCCACGTTGCTCGACTCCGCGCCCGCCGTCTGAATCGGTTGGCGTATTCCGGCCAACGGCGCTGACCCGATGGACGTGTCGCCATCCTCAGATGGCGCCGACGGCCTCACTCGTCTGCGGCGCGAACACGAGACCTGGTTGAGTGTGGAACGAGGGCTGGCGCCGAACTCTCTGATCGCGTACCGGCGCGACCTGCGCCGCTACGAAGCGTATCTGCGCCGCCAGGGAATGACCGACGCCAACGCGGTCCGAGAAGCCACGGTAAGTCGTTACGTGGACAACCTCAAGCGTGCCCGCAACGAGGACGGCAGCGCGCGATTCGCACCGTCGTCGGTCGCGCGGGCGCTGGTGGCGGTCCGATCGTTCCATCGGTTCTGTGTCGACGAGGGGTTCGTGGAGGTGGACCCATCAGAAGAGGTGGGCGCGCCCAGGGTCCCGCAGGGAATTCCAAAAGCGCTGACCGAACCGGAGGTCGAGGCGTTGCTCGGCGCGATCGAGGGTGATGATCCGCGCGCGCTTCGAGACCGGGCGATGTTGGAGACGTTGTACGCGACCGGTGTTCGTATCAGTGAGCTCGTGGGACTCGATCGGCGTGACCTCGACTTCGAGGACGGTCTGGTTCGGGTGATGGGCAAGGGCTCAAAGGAGCGTGTGGTTCCGATCGGCCGCACCGCGCGCGGTGTGCTGCAGGAATACCTCACCCGGGGCCGTCCCGAACTCGAGGGTCCCGCAACACGAAGAGTCGCTGGGGATCCGTTGTTGCTCAATGCGCGAGGCGGCCGACTCACGCGCCAGACCGCGTGGAAGGTCGTGACCGCGGCGGGGGAGCGGGTTGGGCTCGCGGGCCGACTTTCGCCACACGTGCTGCGGCATTCGTGCGCGACCCACATGCTCGAGCACGGCGCCGATATTCGGGTCGTCCAGGAGCTTCTTGGCCACGCGAGCCTGACGACCACCCAGGTCTATACGAAGGTCTCGCCGGAGCGGCTGCGGGCGGTCTATGACCTGGCCCATCCGCGGGCCAGGGTTGGTGCGTCCCGGCGGTAGGCTTCCCCGCCATGTCGACGACCGAGTTCCCGACGCAGCACGCCGAGTTGATCGCGGAACGCGAACACCTCCTGACGCAACTCGCACATATGGGACGCGCGCCGGGGACCACCGAGCTGGCCTTCGACGAGGGGTTCGCCGACTCCGGCCAGGTCACGGCCGAGCGCGGCGAGGTGGATGCACTGGCGGGAAGCCTCACCGAGAACCTCCACGAGGTGGAAGGCGCGCTCGCCAAGTTGGAGAGCGGGACGTACGGCTCCTGTGAAGACTGTGGAGTGGTCATTTCGGCCCCGCGGCTCGACGCCCTGCCGTCGGCGCGGTTCTGCATCACCTGCGCTTCCAAGCCGCGCTGATTTATGCAGCTCGACAGCAGCACGGTCATTTTTTTTGGCGTGCTCGTCGTGGCCGTGATCCTGCATGAGATCAGCCACGGTGTGGTTGCGCTCTGGTTTGGTGACGATACGGCCAAGCGGGCCGGCCGGCTCACGCTCAACCCGATTCCGCATATTGATCCGTTCGGTTCAATCATCGTGCCCGCGCTCGGGGCGCTCACCGGGATCCCGGTCATCGGATGGGCGAAACCGGTCCCCGTCGATCCCAGCCGGTTGCGAAATCCGAAGCGGGATTTCCTCTGGGTGAGCCTCGCCGGTCCGGCAAGCAACCTGTTGCTGATGGCGATCGCGGCCACGGTCGCGCATTTCATGTATCGCGGGTACACCGACGCGTCGTTTCTTGCGCTCGACGAGTTTCCATTGGCGTTCCGGATCATGTTCTTTTTCGCCATCGTGAACATGTCGCTGGCGATCTTCAACCTGCTTCCGATCCCGCCGCTCGATGGTTCTGCGATCTTCGAACTCTTCATGCCCGATGCTTGGCGCGCGAACTGGTATCGATACCGCCAGTACGGGATCCTGGTGCTCTACGTGTTGATCTTTGCGGTCGGCCTCGGGCACCAGGTGATCGACCCGATGATCTCGCGGCTCGCTGACTTCGTCGTGTCGTGAACGAGCGCCGCCGTTGATCGGGCATTACGTCCGACGATTCGTTTTCGGTCTGTCGCCGAAGCCACCGAGCGCGGCCGAGGAATCGTGGGCCACGGGCTGGTTGTCGCCGTCCCAGCTCGTGTTGTTTGTTCGGCTGTCGAACTACGACCGCCGTCACCTGATTCAGAGTGCGCGGATGGTCGAACGCGAGCTGAACTCGGGCTCACCGACCGATGCGGACCGGGTGTGGGTCCAAGCCGCGTTGCTCCACGATGTGGGCAAGTTCGATGCGCGGCTTGGCGTCTTCGGGCGGGTCGTGGCCACGGTTCTGGCGTACGGGATCGGTCACGATCGGGTCCGCGCCTGGGCCGCGACCTCGGGCTGGCGGGGCCGGGTGGGCCGCTATGAGATGCACGGCGAGATCGGCGCGGCTGAGATCCGCGCCGCCGGCGGCCCCGAGGAAGCGGCGCTGTGGTCTGCTCTCCACCACCATCGTGGTGAGTTCACGAACTCCCCAATTCCGCTGAAAACCCTACTAATGCTTGCCAAGGCGGATCGGTAGGAACGGAACCTTTCCGGCGGGCGTATCAACCGGTATTGTGCCGCTCGGCTGGGAGGTCGGAGATGAAGCGAGTCCTGAGGCAGGGCATGTTCGCGCTTGGGGTTGTGGCGCTGGTATTGGTGCCGGCGGTGAGCGCAAGCGGCAGTGGCGATCCCAGTGGTGCACGAGCTGCCACCTCTGTGGCCACGAGCCCGGGCCAGCCTGCGCTCCCCACGATCGCGTTTCCGTTGGCGCCGAGCGCGGAGGTACCAACCTTCACGGTCACGCCGTCCACGGATCTGGTGACTGGCCAATCTGTCGCCATCACCGGTGCCGGGTTCGTGGGCGGGTCGCCCAACGGGGTTGGCGTCGCGCAGTGCCGAGCGGGTGCGTTTGGTCAGGCCGACTGTGATCTGAGCAACCTCTTGATCCCCGATGTGGATGCGAGCGGCGCGTTCTCGGCCACGTTCAACGTGCGGCGCACCTTGAACATCGGCGGCACCACACTGCGCTGCGACGACGCCCCCGGCACCTGCATCTTGGGTGGCGCGGTGATCGCAGATCAGACCATCGCGGGATTCGTGCCGCTCTCCTTCGATCCGAACGCGCCTCGCCCGAACCCCCAACTTGTGGTGACACCCAACGAAGGGATCCTCAACGGCGACACCGTGAGCGTGACGGGTTCGGGCTTTGTCCCCAACTCGTCGTTGCAGCTTGCGCAATGCGCAGTCGGTTCGTCTCGTTGTGGGGGATATATCTACGTCGGCGAAGAAGGGCCAGGGGTTGACGCGGGCGGAAACTTCGCCACCGACTTCACGCTCCGTCTCCGTGCCCGTCTGGCCGATGGTTCGACGACGAACTGCATCGCGGTCGCCTGTGAGATCCGGTCGTACTACTACCCGGACCCCGACTACAACGTCTCGGTACCGGTGGCCTTCGATCCGAACCAGCCGATTCCGCCGCCGCCCACCGTGAGCGTCGATCCCAACGTGGGACTCGCCGACCGCCAGTCGGTGGCGGTCACCGGCGCGAACTTCGACGCCAACGCGTATGTGCAGCTCTCGGTCTGCCTCCCCGACAACACCGGGTGTTCCTATCTGTCGTCGGGGTCTGGCCAGAGTGCCACGGATGGGTCGTTCTCTCGATCTGTCGTGCTCCGCCGCCTCGTCCTCCGATATCTTTACGACGAGACCACCGGCCAGGAGACGACCGAGACCGTCGACTGTGCGCCGGACCTTTGCGTCCTACGCGCCGCGACCTACGACGATTTCGAGACGCAGGTCGACACGCCGTTGAACTTCGATCCCAACCTGCCATTGCCGGATCCGCCGACGATCGCCGTCGATCCTTCCACCAACTTGCCGTACAGGGCGTCGGTCGCCGTCACGGGTACCGGGTTCACGCCCGGCGACTTTGTGTACGCAGAGCAGTGTCTCCAGACCGCGAGCTCCGGCAACTGCAGGTCGTATGCGTATGGATCCGCCGATGGATCTGGCAACGTCTCGATCCAGTTGGGCGTGAGGCGCCGGATCACCAACTACAACGGTGGATTCCTCGATTGCACCGACGTGGGCACGACGTGCACGGTGACCCTCCAGGGCAACGACGGTATTGACCGGGCCTCGGCTCCGATCAGTTTTGATCCCAACGCGCCTATCCCGCCACCGCCCACGGCGTCGGCCACGCCCAACACGAACCTCGGTTGGCGCGAGGTGGTTTCGGTCACAGGCTCGGGATTCACCCCGAATGGCCAGGTGATTGTCCAACAGTGCACTGTCATCAGCCTGGGTGAACCTCCGGTCCTGCAATACGCCCAGTGTGTGGGCGGGAACTACAACAACCTGCCCAGTGCGGATGCCGACGGGAACCTCAACACCACCTTCAATGCCCGCAAGATCATCACCAACGGCAGCTCGGAACCGGTCGACTGCTCGGCGCTGGTGGGCAAGTGCTTCCTGCGGGTGGCCGAGTACGACAACTTTGGCGAGGGCGATGCGCAGGCCGATGTTCCGCTCGGATTCGATCCCGCGTCGCTGCAGCCGCCCGGCCCCCCGGTGACGGTCACCCCATCCACGGGGTTGTCCAACGGCGACACCGTGGATGTGTCCGGCTCGGGCTTCACCGCGGGTGCCACGATCGGAATGGCGGTATGCACGGCTGCCACAACGTCGATCAACAACTGCGATATTTCGCACCCGAATCTGCAGACCGCAGACGCGAATGGCGGTTTCCAAACAACGTTCGTCGTCAACGATCAGTTCACCACGAGCAGCGGTCCGGTCGATTGCGCCGCCGCTCCGGGCACGTGTGTGCTCGGCGTTGCGAACATCGGCGACTACATCGAGTTCTCACTCACTCCGTTGTCGTTCGGGCCGGATATTTCCGTGCTCGATACCACGTTGGATGAAGGGACCGGCGGCGACACTCCTGCGCCCGTCACGGTCCATCTGTCCCGACCCACGGATCGGGCGGTCGGCGTGCATTGGGTGGCTGCCGACGGCACCGCGACCGAGGGATCCGACTACACCGGCACCGAGGGCGATGTGCTCATACCCGCGGGTGCGACCGATGCCGAAATCCCGGCTTCGGTGATCGGTGACGCGATCGACGAGCGGACCGAGCGGTTCACCGTGAAGTTGACGGCCGCGACGGGCGGCCCCGTGGTGGACGACACCGCGACCGTCACCATTCGCGATGATGATCGCCAACCGCGGATGACGGTGTGGGACGCGACCATTGTTGAGGGTGATAGCGGTACCTCCACCGCGTTCGTTCCGGTGGTGTTGTCGGGTCCGAGTGGACGGGACATCACCGTCTCGTTCCGGACGCACCATGGTTCGGCCCGCAGTGGTTCCGACTTCGTCCGCACTCGGGTCACGGTTGTGATCCCGGCCGGTACGGGCGGTTGGATTGTGGCGATCCCGATCGTGGGCGACCACTCCCGTGAACGGACCGAGTCGTTCACCCTGGAGGCAGCCGGCGTGAGTTATGCCAGGGTCCGTGACGACACGGCGAAGATCACGATCTCGGACGACGACTGAGGTCAGCTGCACCATCATCGAGAGGCAGGGACGATGACGAAGGCGCAACGGACGCGAGGCGGAAGTTCGGGCGGCCAGCGGATGGCCACGCGGGTGGCTGGGTTGGTAGCACTCGTGTCCTTCGCGCTGCCCATGGGTGCGGCAACGAGCGCATCCGCCTCGGGGCTCGGTGGCGATGGTGCGCCGAGTGCTCCCGCGGCCGCACCGGGGAGCCCGACAACTTCGGTGCCGTCGCCGTCGACAAGTCCGTCGACGAGTCCTGCTCCCGGCCCATCGCAACTCCCCGGTCACCGCGGGTCGCGGCCTGGGCTGCCGATTCCCGGCACGCCGGACTTCGGGACATTCGGAGCGCCGTCGCCACTACCGAGCGCGGCCGCGCCAACGTTGGTGGTGACGCCATCCACGGGGCTGCGGGCCGGCCAGTCGGTCTCCGTCCGTGGTACGGGCTTCGCGGCTGGTGGCTTCGTAGGTGTGGGCCAGTGCACCGCCGGTAGCCAGTTCTGTGACGCAGTGTTCGGAGACGAGACGCCCGTCGCGGCGAACGGCGCGTTCACCACCACGATCACCGTTTCGCTGCGCGTCAATGACGACAACGGTTCATTGACGCATTGTCTTGCGATCGCGTGTGAAATCCAGGCCGCCGACTTCGAGAACCTCGACTACTTCGCCGCGGCGCCGATCACCTTTGATCCGAGTCAACCGTTGCCGCCCACGCCGACGATCACGGTCACCCCGCGCACCGGGCTCCATCACAACCAAGCGGTGGTCGTCGCTGGGTCTGGGTTCGATCCCAACGCCGAAGTTGAGATCAGCCAATGCCCTCAGAATTCCTCGGGGTTCTGCATCGACACGGTTGGCTTTACCAGCTCTGGCGCCGACGGCACGTTCTCGACGTCTGTCAACGTGAGCCGACTCGTGTCGAGTTTCGACTTCGAAGGTGATGCGCCGGGACCGAGTGTCGTGGACTGCGCCGGGAAGGCGTGCACGATCAGCGCCTACCAGTTCTCTGACGCTGGCTTCGACCTCACCGCGGGGGTGCCGATCGCCTTCGATGCCTCGATCCCAGCTCCCACGTTGCCGGTGGTCACGGTCACGCCGAAGGACAACCTTCCCTACCGAGCCAACCTGACGGTCCACGGCACGGGCTACTCGCCCGGAGAGCAGGTGTTCGCGGCGTTTTGTGCCGACAGCGCGAGCTATGGCACGTGCTCGTTCTCCGGATTCGGATCTGGCGGACCTCCAACCGCGGACGCGTCGGGCGCGGTGACGTTCACTGTTCCGGTGCGGCGGATCTCCGCGGGGATCCCGGAGGAGGGCATTGGCCCGATCGATTGCGTCGATCCCCAAGTCCAGTGCTCCGTCACGGTTCTCGGCGAGCACGCGTACGAGCAGACCACGGTGATGCTCACCTTCGACCCGAACGCGCCGATTCCGCCACCGCCAACCGCGACTGCGACCCCGAACACCAACCTCGACTATCGACAGCTGGTCGCAATCGCCGGTGCGGGATTCCTGGCGGGGCCTGTCCCGATTTTCGAGTGTGGGAGCGATGAAAGCGGTGGCCTGGTCGGACTGCTCGGTGGGTGCAGCGGATATACCGAACTCACCGCGGACGCTGACGGCCACCTCTCTGGGAGTTTCAGCGCCAGGAGAGTGATTGGTTCGGGGTTCGCGCCACCGATCGATTGTGGGAGCCCGACTGCTACGTGTTACCTGCGGATCGGTGGGTTCGAGCCCAACGAGTTCGTGGATGTTCCCGTGAGCTTCGATCCGAACTCCGTTGCGCCTCCGCCGCCCACGGTGAAGGTGTCGCCGCACTCGGACCTGCGCGACGGTGACGTGGTTGACGTGAAAGGCGCACGGTTCACGCCGAACGCGCGGGTCGAGTTTGCGCAGTGCGAGGCCGGCGACGTGTTCGAAGTCGCCTGCGATCTTTCCAGCTTCGGGAGTGCCACCACCGATGCCAACGGACGATTCGCCGCCACCGTCACGATCCACTCCTCGTTCAACCCGGGAAGCGATGCGCGATCCGAGTCCGGAGCAGGGCTGGTGAGCAACGGATTCGGCGGAACCGCGACCGCATCCGAGCATGGTCCGTTCGGTGGTCCGGTCGATTGCTCGGCTGCACCAGGAGCGTGCGTGGTCGACGTCGTCAACTCTTCGGATTTCCTCGAGCTGGGGTCTGCGCCATTGTCGTTCGACGTCCCCGAGCTCGACGTTCACGGGGTGACCGTGCGCGAGGGAACGGGTGGAGTGACGCCCGCGCCAGTGACCGTGGAGTTGTCCGAGCCGACGAACCAGCCGGTGGTGGTGCACTGGCAGACCGTCGACGGGACCGCGCTTGGCGGTCAGGACTACACCGCCGCGGCGGGTGATGTCACGATCGCGGCGGGTGAGACGACCGGAACGATTCCGGCCGAGGTGATCGGGGATGGGGTCGACGAATCGACTGAGCGGTTCCGGGTGGAGATCACGAGTGCACCCGGAACGATCATCGAAGACCACTCCACAACCGTCAAGATCAAGGACGACGATCGCGAGCCCGATGTGTCCATCGGCGACGCGACGGTGGTTGAAGGCAACGCCGGTACTTCCGCGGTTGCGGTACCGGTGACGCTGAGTGGTCCAAGTGGCCGGGCGGTGAGTGTGGAGTACCGGACACATCACCGGTCTGCCCGTTCGGGCAAAGACTTCGTTCGTGCCCGCGGTGAGGTCGTGATCGCTCCGGGTACAACTCACGCCGTGATTCGGCTTGCGATCGTGGGCGACCGGGTTCGGGAGGACACCGAGACATTCCGAGTGGAGATCGACGACGCGAACCACGCCGACATCACTGTTCACAACGCCAGGGTGACGATCACGGACAACGACTGAGAGGGCGCACAGGTAAGCCACAACCGCCGCCCGAGCTTGCTCCACGGCGGGGCCGGGTCAGCGGGGGAGAAGTCCGGTGGCGGCGCGGACGCGGTCCAGAGTGGCGGTCGCGATTTCTTCGGCGCGATCCGCGCCGATCGCGAGCAGGCGGGCGAGTTCGGCCGGATCCGCGGCGAGTTCCTCGTAGCGTTCACGGGTCGGGCGCAGGTATTCGATCAACGCGTCGGCAGTCGCCATCTTCAAAGTGCCGTAGCCCGCGGTGCCGTATTCGGCTTCGAGGTCGGGAACCGCGCGTCCGGTCGCTGCTGAAAGCAACGTGAGCAGGTTCGACACTCCCGGCTTCGTCTCCGGATCGAACCGCACGCCCGCGTCGGAGTCCGTGACTGCGGATTTCACCTTTTTCGTGATGACCTTGGGATCGTCGAGCACGAGGACGGTGCCCTGCGGTGAGTCCGCCGACTTGCTCATCTTCGCGGTCGGGTTCTGAAGATCCTTGATACGGGCACCGACGGGCGGAACCGTTGCCTTGGGCACCACGAGGGTGTGGCCGAAGCGATGGTTGAACCGGTTGGCGATATCGCGGGTGAGTTCCACATGTTGAACCTGGTCGTCACCGACGGGGACCGAGACGGTGTCGTAGAGGAGGATGTCGGCGGCCATCAGCACCGGGTAGTCCAGGAGTCCCGCACTCACTGATTCCTGGCCCTCGCCCTTCTCTTTGAACTGGGTCATGCGCCGCAACTCGCCGACCGTTGCCACACAGTTGAGGATCCAGGTGAGTTCGGTCACCACCGGCACGTGACTCTGCACAAACAGGACACAGCGAGCGGGATCGAGGCCGGCCGCGAGCAGGAGCGCCGCCATCCGGCTCGTCTCGGCGGTGAACTCGGCCGGGATATACGGGACCGTCATTGCGTGGAGGTCCACCACGCAGAAGATGCCGTCGTCCTGATCATCGACCCACCGGCGCACCGCCCCGACGAAGTTGCCGAGATGCATCTCTCCGGAAGGCTTTATTCCCGAAAATTGACGTGTCATAACCACTGAAACTAGTGGCGGAAATGAATGCCCGACGGTCCCAAATCGCGCACCGCGCGCTGACTAGCCTGACCGTCAGATGTCATACGAAGTGCGCACCGATGCATATCAGGGGCCATTTGAGCTTCTCCTCCACCTCATCCTCAAGGAAGAGGTGGACATCTGGGATGTCTCGATTACCCAGGTGATCGACGCGTTCATCGTGGAGATCGAGGGACTCGATCAGAAGCTGGACCTTGGCGCCGCGACCGAGTTTCTCCTGATCGCGTCCACCCTGATCGAGTTGAAGGTTCGGCGCCTGTTGCCGGGCGCGGAAATGATCGAACTCGACGAAGAGTTGATGCGCTTCGAAGAACGCGACCTCTTGCTCGCCCGACTCCTCGAATGCAAGACGTTCAAGGACGCGGCGCGAGTCCTGGAACGCATGCTGCGAAGCGGCGCGCGTGTGGTGTCGCGCAGTGCGGGTCCCGAAGAACCATTCCGATCGATTGCGCCGGACCCACTCGAGCGCGTGACTCCGGCGGCGTTACTCGCGGCCGCGTTGCGTGGCCTCACTCCACCTCCGGCGCCGCCCGAAATCGACCTCGACCACGTTGCGCCGATTCGCATCAGCGTCCACGAAGCCGCGCAGGCGTTGTTGCTCTCGCTCACTGACCTGCGGCCCGTCAGTTTCCGAGCGCTCGTCGCCGGTATCGACGATCGCATCGAAGTCATCGTGCGGTTCCTCGCGGTGCTCGAGCTCTACAAACAGGGCGTGGTCGAGATGGATCAGGTCGAGACGTTCGGAGATCTCAGCATCCGTCGACTCTCCATTCAGGATTCCGTGCTCGACCTCGTGGCGCTCGAGGACTGGGAAGAGGCCCACGCCGGCTCGGTGCTCGACTCGGTTCCCGCGGTTTAGCGGCTCGTCGAAATGGATGAGCGGGTGATGACCGAAACCAAGCGAGCGATCGAAGCGGTGCTCATGGCCGCGATCGAGCCCATCGAGCCGCATGTACTCGCGCAACTCACTGAGACGCCCATCACCGAGATCGAAGCCCTCTGCGTGGAACTCGCCGAGGAGTACGAACGTGAGGGTCGCGGTTTCGCAATGGTCCGCATTGCCGGCGGGTACCGATACCAGACCCATCCGGACATGACCCCGTACATCGAACGCTTTGTGCTCGAAGGCCAGACGGCTCGACTCTCGGCTCCTGCGTTGGAGACGCTCGCGATCATCGCCTACAAGCAGCCGGTCTCGCGCGCACAGCTCTCCGCGATCCGAGGGGTGAACGTGGAGTCCACGATTGCCACGCTCATGCAACGTGGCTACGTGATGGAACTGGGCCATGACCCCGGTCCCGGCCAGGCGCTGCTCTACGGCACCACGATCCGATTCTTGGAACAGATGGGCGTGGATTCGCTCCAGGATCTTCCTCCGCTCGCCGAGTTCGTGCCCGAGCCGTCGGTGGTCGAGGCGCTCGAACGGGGTCTGCATCTTCGGATCGACGACCCGAGCGCCGACGCGACGGCCGAGTCCGACGGCGAAACGCCCATCGCTGATGGCGGTGCCGGTGATCAAGATGCGATCGATCAGGAAGTCGTCGATCAAGAAGTCCGGGATCTGGATGTCACCGATGACGAAATCGCCACGGTGCTCGAGTCGACGGGCGAGTGACCGACGACCACGAAGGCGTCCGGCTGCAAAAGGTGCTTGCCCACGCGGGCATGGGGTCCCGGCGAACGTGTGAAGACCTGATCGCCTCGGGGCGCGTGACCGTCGATGGTGAGGTCGCCATCTTGGGCCGACGGGTGGACGCCGAAACTGCGGCGATCGACGTGGACGGAGTACGGGTCCCAACGCAGGCCGGACTCGTCTATTACCTGCTGAACAAACCGGTGAGTGTGGTGTCCACCGCCCACGATCCGCAGGGTCGCCCGACCGTGGTGGATCTGGTGCCGGCCGAGCCGCGCGTGCATTCCGTGGGACGCCTCGACTGGGACACCGAAGGCCTGCTGGTGCTCACGAACGACGGCACCCTCACGCATCGGCTCACCCATCCCAGCTTCGGGGTGGAGAAGGAGTATCTGGCGGAGGTCGACGGCGTACCGACGCGCGCCACATTGCGCGCGTTGCGCGAGGGCGTCGATCTCGATGATGGCCTCACCGCGCCCGCAGAGGTGCAGCTCCATCAGGCTCGCGACGACAGCGCCGCGATCACGGTGGTGATACATGAAGGCCGCAATCGCCAGGTCCGCCGTATGTGCGAGGCACTCGGTCACCCGGTGCGGCGCCTGATTCGTACCCGTATCGCGACGCTCGCCGATCGGAATCTCAAGCCGGGGGAGTGGCGATCGCTGGAACCGTCTGAGGTGCGCGGCCTCTATGCCGCGGCGGGCGATGTTCCTGATGCAATTGCCGGTGACGCGGCGGACGCCGACACCCCCGGGGGGAATGGGCCTGACGGGAATGGGCCCAGTGTGAACGGGCCAGGCACCGCTGAAGGCACCGGGTAGTCTCGATCGCCGTGAAGCTGCGAGGACTCCGAGGTGCCACAACGTGCGATGTGGACACGGTCGAGGAGATCAGCACAAAGACGAAGTCATTGGTCGCCGAGATGTTGGATCGCAACGATGTGGATCACGACGAGCTGGTCAGCATCATCTTCACGGCTACCGACGATCTCCATGCCCAGTTCCCCGCCACCGCGGCGCGGGCGCTCGGCCTGGGTGATGTTCCGTTGCTCTGTGCCCGCGAGCTCGACATCGTCGGCGGAAAGCCGCGCACGATTCGCGTGTTGATGCACCTCTACACCGAGCTGAGCCGTAGTGATCTCCACCACGTCTATCTCGAAGGCGCAACGACCCTGCGCGACGATCTGCCGGAATAACGATGAACGTCGCCCTACTCGGTACCGGCCTCATCGGAGGTTCGATCGGACTCGCCCTCACCAAAGCCGGCCTTTCGGTGACGGGTTTCGACGCGGACCCGATCGTTTCCGCACGCGCCCTGACGCTCGGCGCGATGGACTCCGTGGCCGAATCGGTGGTCGCAGCGGTTGCGGGAGCCGACATCGTGATCGTGGCCGTACCGGTCGGCAAGATCGCGGCATTGGTGGTCGCGGCCTTGGACGCGGGCGCGCCGGCGGTGACCGACGTGGGCTCTGTGAAAGTTGCGGTGATCGACGCGGTGCGCGCGGCGCGCCCGAATCTGGCGGTGCGTTTCGTCGGCGGACACCCGATGGCCGGCTCGGAGCAAGACGGACTCGATGGTGCCGACGCCGACCTGTTCGCGGGCGCCACCTGGGTCCTCACTCCGCTTCCGGACACCGACCCGACCGCACATATCGCGGTGCGCAGCGTGATCGGCCGCCTCGGTGCAGAGGTGATGGAACTCCCAGCGCCCCAGCACGACGCCCTGGTGGCGGTCGTGAGCCATGTTCCCCAGCTCGCGGCCACCACGCTCATGAATGTGGCGGCGACCCGCGGCGAAGAACACGCGCTGCTGATGCGGCTTGCGGCGGGGGGCTTTCGCGACATGACACGGATCGCGGCGGGGCACCCGGGGATCTGGCCAGATATCTGTGTGGCCAACCGCGATGCGATTCTCGAAGCGCTCGACGCGTACCGAGCGTCGCTGGACTCGGTGCGAGCGCTGGTGGCCGCGGGCGATGGCGTTGGCCTGCTCGATGCCTTGGAGCGAGGCCGTCTCGCTCGGCGCAACCTGCCATCGGGCGCTCGCGTGCGTGGCCCGCTCACCGAGTTCCGCGTGCCGGTATCGGACCGCCCTGGAGTACTCGGCGATGTCACGGCAACGGCGATGCGCCTCAGTGTGAACATCGTCGACATCGAGATTGCCCACTCGATCGAAGGCGACGGTGGCGTGCTCGTCCTCGTCGTTCCCACCGCCGGCGCCGACGAGTTCGACGCCGCGTTGGTCGAGTCCGGATACCACGTGAGCCGGAGTGACCTGACGTGAGCGAGGCGAGCATGCTGTTGAACCTGGCCCGCGTTCGCCGAGTGGGGCCTGAGCGGCCCGGCCCGCAGGGCCAGGAGCGGGAGTCGTGAGCGCTCCGACGGAACTCACCGTGTCCGGCGGGCGGCCGTTGCGCGGCCGGTTGCGGGTGCCCGGTTGCAAAGGAATCTCGCACCGGGCCTTGATCCTCGCCGCGATCGCGGAGGGGCGTTCAACGATTCGGGGTCTGGCTGACGGTGCCGATGTCGCCTCGACCGCCGCCGGTCTGGTCGCGCTCGGGGTGCGACTGCGATCCGATGGGTCCGGCGTGACCACCGTGCGCGGCAACGGATTCGATGGTCTCCGTGAGCCCTTGTCGGTTCTCGATTGCGGGAACTCGGGCACCACGATGCGGATGTTCGCCGGGCTCCTGGCCGGTCGAGAGTTCCTGTCCGTCCTCGCGGGTGACGAGTCGTTGTCGACCCGGCCCATGCGCCGAGTCCTTGATCCCCTTTCCGCAATGGGCGCGGCCGTCGATGGCCGGGGAGGCGGTGTGCTCGCGCCGATCACGATCCGCGGTGGGGCACTGCGGGGAATCAGTCATGAACTCGCGACGGCCAGTGGACAGGTCAAGACCGCGTTGTTGCTGGCGGGACTGCAGGCCTCGGGTACCACCGAGATTATTGAGCCCGCGCCAAGTCGAGATCATACGGAGCGAATGCTGACGGCACTCGGCGTGTCCGTGACCCGTCACGATGCCCACCGTGTCGGAGTCAGCGCCGGTCAGCCGCATCCGTTCGAGCTCGACGTACCGGGCGACGCCTCGTCGGCCGCCTTCTTCGTGGTTGCCGCCTGCATCGTGGGCGGTTCGGATTTGGTGATCGAGCAGGTGAATCTGAATCCGGCGCGTATCGGGTACGTGGAGGTGCTCACGCGCATGGGCGCGCAGATCGAGGTGACGGTCACGGGCGAGCAGGTGGGTGAACCCGTCGGCGATATCCGCGTGACCGCGGCGCCACTGCACGGGACCGACATCGCGGGGGACGAATCGATTATCGACGAGTTGCCCGTACTCGCGGTGGCGGCGGCCTTCGCGGAGGGAGTTACCACCATCCATGACGCCGCCGAGTTGGCGGTGAAGGAGAGCAACCGTATCGGTGCCATGGAGCAAGAACTCACCCAGCTCGGGATCGGTGTTGATACCCGACCCGACGGCTTGGTGATTCACGGCGGTGCTCCGCAGGGCGCCTCGCTGAAGAGTCATGGTGACCACCGCATTGCGATGTCGGCGGCAATCGCGGGGCTTGGCGCGAGCGGCGAGACCACGATCCGCGGGTTCGCCACCACCGCGATTTCGTATCCCGGCTTCGCCGCCGACCTCGAGTCGGTGCTCGAATGAGCGCCGCGCGTGATCGGGTGATCGCCATCGACGGGCCATCGGGGTCGGGGAAGTCGACCGTGGCCCACGGCGTGGGGGAGGTTCTGGGCCTCGAAGTGCTCGACACCGGTGCGATGTACCGAGCGATCGCCTGGGCAGTGATACGGGCCGGTGCAGATCCCGCCGACGGGGAGGCGGTGGCTGCACTCGCGCACGCCGCGAAGATCACGGTAGTCGCCGGTGTGACCACGCTGGACGGCCGTGACATCTCGGCCGAGATCCGCGGCCCGGAGGTCACCGCTTCGGTGTCCACGGTCTCCGCCCACCCCGCGGTACGCGCCGACCTCGTGGCCCGGCAACGGTCCTGGGTCGAGGCGCACCACGGCGGAGTGGTCGAAGGCCGAGATATCGGTTCCGTGGTATTTCCGGACGCGCCAGTGAAGGTGTTTCTGACGGCATCGGACGACGAGCGGGCGCTCCGGCGCCAACGTGACGAAGTCTCGGCGAAGCGGGACGTGTCGGTCGACCAACTCCGCACGGCGATGGCCAAGCGCGATGCTGCTGATTCGAGCCGGACGGTGTCACCGTTGACGGCCGCCGATGGTGCAACCATGGTGGATACCACCGGGCGAACCCCGGAGCATGTGGTGGCGGAGATCGTGCAAGCGTTCAAACGAGCGGAAGGATCGGACCGATGATGTACCGCTTCGTATGGGGGGTGCTGTTCGCTCTGAGCAAGGTGTTGTTTCGCGTCAAGATCAGCGGCACTGAAAACCTCCCCACCTCAGGCGTCTACATCGTGGCTCCGAGTCACCGGTCGTATTTCGATACCCCGTTCGCGTCGTTCATTACCCGTCGGCGTATCCGGTTCATGGCCAAAGAGGAGCTCTTCAAGAACTCGTTTGGGAGCCGAGTGTTCCTGGCGCTCGGTGGGATCCCGGTGACGCGGGGCTCCGCGAGTGCTCGAGCGGCAACGAAGGCAGTCGAGGCGGCATTACGCGCGGGTGAGCCTGCGGCTGTGTTTCCCGAAGGGACGCGTGCACACGGACCGACGATCGCCCCGCTCTTCGACGGGACCGCATATCTCGCGGTCAAGCTCGGGTGTCCGATCGTGCCGGTGGGGATCGGTGGGAGTGAACAGATTCTCGCGAGCGGCAAGAAGTTGCCGAGGTTGCACCGCGTATCGGTGAGGGTGGGTGTTCCGATCATGCCGCCGCCGGATGCGAGCACGAGGCGGCGCCCCGACCTTGTCGCGATGAGCGACGAACTGATGAAGTCGCTCCAATCGCTCCTGGATGCAGCCAACGCCGAAGTTGGCGTCGACTAATCCACGCCCCGGGCTCAGCCCGAAGCGCGGACGAGATCAGCCAGTACCTGGGCCGCAGAGATCGTGCGGTCGTCGGCGGGAATCAGATCGCGGAGTTCTCGGGGTGGTGGGAAATACTCGTCCTCATCGGTCACATGCACGAGCTCCACACCATCGGTGGGCGCCAGCTTGGCGATGATCGCCTGCACCACATCTTCGGGCGCGCTGGCTCCGGCCGTCACACCCACGATCGCGGCATCGCCGAGCGTGGCGAGATCGAGTTCGTCCGGACCGTCGACGCGCAGTACCAAGGCCGCGCCCGCCGTCTCGGCCACCTTGGCGAGCGCGATCGTGTTCGAAGAGTTGGCACTCCCGATCACCACCACGACATCGGCGCGAGTCGCGATTTCCGAGAGCGCCGACTGCCGGTTGGTGGTGGCGAAGCAGAGGTCGTTGCGGGTGGCCGTCCAGAGGTCGGGAAACCGCTCGCGCGCCTCGGTGGCGATGTCTTCCCAGTCGTGCAGCGCAAGGGTGGTCTGTGCCAGCAGCGCGACTCGTTGCGGATCGGCTACCTGTTCGAGGGCGCGGTCGAGGTCATGGTCGTGTTCCACGAGGCGGATCGCGTCGGGTGCCACCGCGAGGGTGCCCACGGCCTCGTCATGACCAGCGTGGCCCACGTACAGGATGGTGTAGCCCTTCTCGGCTCGCACTCGGGCTTCGTGATGCACCTTGGTCACGAGCGGGCAGACCGCGTTCACCACGAACCGATCGTGGGATTTGGCGGCCTCCACGATCTCCGGTGCGGAGCCGTGGGCCGACAGCATGAGCGGCGCTCCGGCCGGAACCGCGTCGATATCGTCGACGAAGATCACTCCAAGATCCTCGAACCGCTCGACGATCAGGCGATTATGGACGATCTCGTGGTAGCAGTAGACGGGCGCCGGGAACAGCCGGACCATCCACGCCAGGGCCTTGATTGCCATCTCCACGCCGGCGCAAAAACCGCGTGGTTCGGCCAAGAGAACCTTGCGAACTTCCACGTTCCAAGGCTAACGCCGCAGGTGACCACCCCTAGACTTCCGTGATGTCCCTTGCACGTGTTGAAGCTGTCGCGCCCGGAAGTCCGGCCGACGCTGCGGGGATAGCAATCGGTGACGAGATTGTCGACGTCAACGGCGAAGCGCTTCGCGACGTCATCCGGTACCAAGTCCAGGTCGATGAGCCGACCGTCGCGCTCACCCTGCGTCGGGGTGAGGACGTCCGAGCGGTCACGATCACCAAGGCCCCGGGCGCGCCCCTGGGACTCGAACTCAACAGCGCGGTCTTCGATCGCGTCAGAACGTGTGACAATCACTGTCCGTTCTGTTTCATCTACCAACTCCCGAAGGGGATGCGCAAGAGCCTGTACCTGAAGGACGACGACTACCGTCTGTCGCACTTGTACGGAAACTTCACCACGCTGACGCGGTTCACCGAGGCCGACCTGGAGCGGGTCGTGACCGAGGGCCTGGGTCCGCTCTACGTATCGATCCACGCGACCGATCCTGATGTGCGCACCGCGCTGTTGCGGAACCGGCGCGGGGCGACCAGCCTGCGCTGGCTGGGGCTGTTGCTCGATGCCGGGGTGGAAGTCCACGGTCAGATCGTTGTGTGTCCCGGCGTGAACGACGCCGCGGTGCTCGACGACACGCTGCTGGGAATCATGGATCAGTTTCCGCGTCTCGCGTCGGTGGGTGCGGTGCCGCTCGGCATTTCGGATCACACGACCGAACCCGACATGCGCGCTCACACCTTCGCAGAGGCGGTCGGCGCGATCGACATCATCGAGCGGTGGCAGGAGCGCTTCCTCGGCGCGCTGGATCATCGCATGGTGTTCGCCGCCGATGAGTACTACCTCATGGCCGACCGCCCGTTTCCGGTGACCAACGCGTACGAAGGATTCATGCAACACGAGAATGGCATTGGGATGGCGCGCACGTTCGCGTCGGAAGTCGTGGCCGCGGCCGCGGGCGAAGAGGTTTCCGGGGTGGGGCCGCGCTCGGGGTTCTTCGCATGGGTCGACGGTGCGCCGGCCCACGGTTACCGTGCGCCACGGGTGTCGGCCTTGTCGGTCGTGGATGCGCGTCAGACGGCATCCCACTCAGATGCGCCGATTGTGGTGCTCACGGGCGAGTATGGCGCTCGGGTGTTGGAGCCGCTGGTCCCGACGCTGGTGCCGATCGCCGAGGTTCCGATCACGATCGTACCGGTGGTCAACCGGTTTTTCGGCGGGAACATCGCGGTCACCGGTCTGCTGACTGGTGCCGATATCGCCGCCGCGTTGGCGGAGGTCCCCGTCAACGCCAGAGTCCTGCTCCCCGACGTGATGTTGTCGGAGGATCGTTTCCTCGACGGCGCCACTGTGGCCGATCTGGGTCGACCGGTCGAGATTGTCGGGACCGACGGAGCGTCCCTCGTCGGCGCCCTTCGACAACGCGTCGCGGTGTCGTCATGAGTGGACCGACACCGCTCCAACTCGAGAGCGTCAACACCAGCCGAATGGGGCCTGAGCGGCCCGGCCCGCAGGGCCAGGAGCGAGTGAGATGAGTGGAGTGGGACGTCGTCAGTCGGGGAGCCGTGCTGCCAGCGGAATGGGGCCTGAGCGGCCCGGCCCGCAGGGCCAGGAGCGAGTGAGATGAGTTTCAGAGAGAAGATCAGCACGGCGGGGTTACCAATCGTGGCAGTGGTGGGTCGCCCGAACGTCGGGAAGTCGACGATCGTGAACCGCTTCGTCGGTCGCCGCGAGGCGATTGTGGAGGAAAAGCCGGGCGTGACCCGTGACCGGAAAGAACTGGTCGCGAACTGGAATGGCCGGTCGTTCTGTGTGATTGATACCGGCGGTTGGATCGCTACCGATGAGCCGCTGGCCAAGCAGGTGAGCCAGCAGGCCGAACGCGCGATCCGTGAGGCCGATGTCGTGCTCGCGGTCGTGGACGTGACCGTCGGAGTTACCGAGGAGGACGCGCAGATTGCTCGCATTCTCCAACGGGCCAATACACCGGTACTGCTGGTGGTGAACAAGGCCGACGACGACAAGCGCGAGCGCGAGATCTGGTCGTTCGCTTCGCTCGGGCTTGGTGATCCGCATTCGCTGTCGGCGATCCATGGACGGGGGAGTGGTGACCTGCTCGACGCGGTGGTGATCGCGCTGCCCCCGGAGCCTGAGATTCCCGTCGCGCCTCCGAAGGGTGATCAGCCATTCTCGGTCGCGATCGTGGGACGGCCGAACGTGGGCAAGTCGACGTTGTTCAATCAACTCGTGGGCGATGAGCGCTCCGTTGTGCATGACATGCCCGGCACCACCCGCGACACGATCGACACGATCGTGGAGAGTGAAGACGGCACGCTGCGATTCGTGGATACCGCGGGAATGCGGCGCCGCAGCCGTGTGGACGAGAACACGGAGTACTACTCCGTGTTGCGGGCACTGGACGCAGTCGATCTCGCCGACGCGGCGTTGCTGGTGATCGATGCCACGGAGGGTGTCTCACATCAGGATCAGCGCCTCGCGGAACGCATCGACGGTGCCGGCACCGCGATTGTGATCGTGCTCAACAAATGGGACCTCGTGGCGACCGAGGCGCGTGAACAGATCCAGATCGACGTGGCCGATCGGTTGGGTTTCCTCGGCTACGCACCGACCCTGAAACTCTCCGCGCTCACCGGCCGCAACCTGAAGCACGTGTTGCCCGCGCTGCGCGAGGCAGAGGCGGCGTACCACATGCGGATTCCTACCGCAGCGCTGAACCGAGTGATCCGCGACGCCCAACAGCGGCATCCGCCACCGCTCGACAAACGGCATCGGCCGCGTATTCAGTACGCGACTCAGGGTGCCGCCGACCCGCCCACCTTCACGTTGTTCTCCACTCGTACGCTGCCGGCCACGTACCTGCGCTACATCGAGCGGATGATCCGGGAGAACTTCGACCTCGGCCCCACGCCGATCAAGATCCGGGTCCGGCGCCGGACCGACTAGTTGTACTCGGGGGACCCATACGGCTGTACGGTTCTGCCCTTCGTCAGGGGGGTCAGTGGGGAATCGTATCAGTTGCGACACCGTGACCTAGGCGTGTCGAAGGTGTCGCGGGCGGCCATTCGTCCGACGGAACCAGGTTCACCGACCGCGGCCGGCGATCGCCGGCTCGGCGCTCGGTGGCGGCTGCGCGATCTGCGAGGCCGCGATCGATGGTTCGCGATCACGATCAGTGTCCTGGTACTGGTGCCGTTCGCCGTTGCGCTCGTCCGAGGTTTCCGAGACGGGTGGGTGCCGAGCGGCGACCAAGCGAACATCGCGATCCGATCGTTGGATGTGTTCAGTCGTCATCCACCGCTCACCGGGCTTCCGTCTACGTCGGTGCTGTACGGCAGCAACACGTTCACCAACCATCCTGGACCGATCGAGTTTTATCTTCTGGCGGTTCCGGTGCGTGTCCTCGGGGCGTCGATCGGCTCGTTCCTCGGCTCGGCCGCGATCAATGGCGCCTTCGTGTTCATTGCCCTGTGGGTGTTCCTTCGCCGTCTCGGAGTGGCGGCGATGTGCTGGGCGGGGTTGCTGCTGCTCGTCGTGTTGTGGTCGGCCGGCTCCGCGGTGCTGACGGATCCGGTCAGTTCGAACATGACGATGTACTCGTTGCTGTGTACCGCGGTCATCGCGTGGGCACTCATCGATGGCGACCTGGCCCTGCTGCCGTTGGGTGCGTTTGTCGCCAGTTACGCCGCGCAGCAACATCTTGCCGCGGGCTTCATCGTTCTGGTGGTCATCGGGGCGGCGCTGGTGATCGTTTCGGTGCAGGCGGTGCTGCGTGTGCGGCGAGGGGATATCGCGGCCAAGCGGTCGGTATTGCGTTGGTCCGGCGCGGCTGCGTGTGTCGCGGCGATGTGCTGGGCGCCGGTTATCTACGACCAGCTCACGCGCCGCCCCGGCAACCTCAGCGCAATTGTGCGCTTCGCCCGCGACAACGCGCGCCCCGCGCTGGGTCTCAAGTCGGGCGTCGAACAGGTGGTGCGCGTGCTGACGCCACCGACGGTGATTGGTCGTACCGATACGCCGGGGACGTTCCTCCTCACGCCGCCAGGAGCGCTGAGGTTCGTGCTGGCGGTGGCAATCGTGGGCGCGCTCGGATTGCTGGCGTGGCGGGGATGGCGGCGTGCACCGGCGGCCGCACGACTCGCGCTTGTGGCTTTGCTGTTGGTCGCGGCGGGAGTGGTGAACGGCAGCAAGGTTCCTCAAGGCAGTGAGTCGGCGCGCATCAATCTCTATCGCTGGTCATACGGTGCCGCGTTTGTGACCTTCGCCGCGCTCGGCATCGGCCTCGTGCTTGTGCTGGGTCGCTTCACCCGTCGCCGTTCGTTTGCAGGGCTTGCGAGTCGATTCGGGGTTCCCGCGCTGCTACTCGCCGCCGCGCTCGTCGCGGGGTCAACCATCTTCGTCCAAGGCACCGACGACCACAGCGCTGCCCGGAACGCCTTCCAGGCTGAGGCCAGTATCGCGAACGCGGTGTTGAATCGAATCGACCGTCATCGCCCGGTACTCGTCGTCGAGCAAGGTGTGGACGCGACCCTCATCATCGGCCCGTACGTCATCCTGCGGCTGCTGGAGGCCGGTGTGCACGTCCAGATAGCTCCAACGAACGTGGCCGCGTTCGCACCGTCGATCGCTCGCCAGTATTTGATCGCCGCGTATGGATACGATCGGGCCTACCAGCCCCGCTCGCGTCCGTCGACGGTCGTCATCACATCGGGCAAAGCGCAACGGGCGTCGGCACCAGGTTCGTTGGTTGCGGTCGAGCCCCTCGCGCCGAGGCGAACCAAGCGATTTGACGGCCTGTTAGCGGAGCGAACCGCACTGCTGGACCAACTCGCGGCGCAAGCTCGCGACCGATTGGTCGAGCTGGCGCCCAACGCCGATGCGCTGCTCGAGCGCGTTCCCACACAGCTGGAGCGCTTCGCGGTTCATGTTCTGTTCGCGAGCCTTCCGACTGATCCGAGGACCGCACTCCTGAGCGATGATTTCCTACGCTTTGTGCTCGCCGGGGGACTCCGCTCACCGGCACTGGACCCCAACCTCGTCCGGCGGCTCATCGCGCTGCCTCCCGCCGAGTTCCTAGGACTGGGCGGCGGCGAGCAGGTCGAGGTCCGACTTTTGCGCCCCGACCGATCTGTCCGCACCGGCTGAGGCGATTGTCGAAAAGGGCGGCGTCGGGGAGCCGTTACGCTGTCAACCGTGACGGGGCTCGAAGGCGATGCGATGGGAGCTGACGTCCAGAGCCGAGGCGACAGCCAACCCGCACGCTTCGGTGTCGACGTTTCCGTCGTCCTCCCGGCCTACAACGAGGCGGAGAATCTGCCTTCGGTCGTTGCGGAGATCATCGAGCATCTGGATCCCGGTTCCCTCAGGTTCGAGATCCTCATCGTCGACGATGGGAGTCGCGATGGCACCCGGAGTGTTGCGGGCGAACTGCAGCGTCAATCGCCGTGTGTGCGGTACGTGCGTCTGCGCCGCAACCTAGGCAAATCCGGCGCGGTGCAGGTGGGCCTCCGCGAAGCGACCGGCGAGCGGATTGTCCTGATGGACGCCGACGGCCAGGATGATGCGAGCGCGATCGCGCATCTGTTGGGCGAACTCGACGGTGGTCTGGACCTCGTGACAGGTCGTCGGGCGGACCGTCAGGACCGGTTCGTGAAGCGCCATACCTCAAGGTTGTACAACGCGATGACGGCGCGGGTCACTGGCGTTGAGGGTCGGGATTTCAACAGCGGGCTCAAGGCCATGACTCGTGACGTCGCCGACTCGCTTGAGCTCTACGGTGAACTCCACCGTTACATCCCGGTCCTTGCGGCCTGGAACGGATTTGCGATCGGTGAGTTCGACGTGGATCACCGACCGCGGTTGCATGGCGAAACGAAGTTCAAGCGGTCCCGGTTTTGGCGGGGGTTTTTTGATCTCGTGACGGTCAAGTTCCTCACGACCTACACCGGACGACCGTTCCACCTTTTCGGCGGGATCGGCTTCGCACTCTCCGCGATGGGCAGTGCGATTCTGGGTTGGCTCTTGTACAGCAAGCTCACGGGGCATGCGCTCGGCGAGCGTCCCGCGCTGTTCGCGGGGGTGATTCTGCTGCTCGTCGGCGTGCAGCTCCTGTCGGTCGGTCTGCTCGCGGAGTTGATCGTGCACTTCCGCAACACCTCGCCTCGCCAAGCTCAGTTCGTCGACGAGATCCATGGCGACCGGACGAGAACCTGACGCGAACCTTGGAGTGGTCGGTGTGGCGCGTGGTTCGCGTCGTGCTGGCGCTGGCGGGGCTCGCGTTCCTCGCCGTCGCATTTATCGACACCTGGAGCCGGTCGGAACTGTTGCTCCGATCGCCCCTCCGGCTCGGCGCGGCGTTCGCCTTGATGGTCCTGGCGCTCACGCTGTGGGCCAACGCATGGTCAGTCTTGGTGCGAAGTGCGTCGGCTGAACCCGCGGCGCTGCGACACGGGTTCTATCTTTCGCAACTCGGGAAGTACGTGCCCGGCGGCATCTGGCAAGCCGCCGGTCTCGTGACCTTGGCGCGCAACGCGGGATCTGACTTCGGGCGCGCGTCCACGGGTTTCGTTGTCCTCGCGATCGCGCAGGTTGCGGGTGCGGCCACGGTTGGTGCCCTCGGGGCCATTGTCGCTCCCGATCTTGCACCTGCGGTCCGGGTCGCGATGATCGCGCAAGGAGCACTGGTGGCCCTCGTCCACCGCCGATGGATGGTGATCGCGCTCGGCCTGGTGGCGCGAGTTGCGAAGCGGGCCGACAGTGCGTCGGTTCCCGCCCAACCCGTGATCGTTCGATCATTCGCATGGTCAGTCGCGGCGACCACGGTGGCTGCCTCATCCTTCGTCGTCATCGGCGCTCCATCGTCGGTTGGCATCGGCGTTGCCGCCGGCGCGGCATTCGCCACGGCATGGTGGATTGGTTTCGTGGCGGTTCCCTTCCCGTCCGGAATCGGTGTCCGGGAGGCCGTGCTGATCGGGATCTTGCATACCATCATCGGTTCGGGAGCGGTGCTCGGTGCGGCGGTGGGCCAGCGGTTGATCTCTATCGCGGCCGAACTTGCGTTGATCGGTGCCACGGGCGGCCGGCGCCTGCAACGAAATCGGGTGTCCCGACGGGTCGACGATAGACAGGATTCGCCCATGGGAAGTGCAGAACGTCGACCGCTCGGGCTCGCGCCGGGTGCGTCCGAACATGCCGCGGGCCAGGACGCGCGGAAATATTCGACCGCGAACCCCGTGGTCCGGCGGTTGATCTCCCACTGGACGCTGCGACTCCATCACGAGATCGCCGCGCTGGCTCCGCCCGGAACGGTGATCGCCGACGTTGGCGTCGGGGAAGGTCTCGCACTTGAGCGAGTCCAACCGGAGGCCACCATGGTGGTCGGGATCGAGTACCGCGACGACAAGCTGCGATGTGCGCGTGACCTCGTGACGGGCCTGCATGCCGTCGTTGGCGACGCGGGCATGCTGCCGCTCCGTGGCGGCGCCGCGGGTGTCAGTACGTGCATCGAGGTGCTCGAACATCTCACGGACCCCAACCAGGCAGTCGAAGAGCTGGCGCGCGTTGCCACGATCGGGTGTGTGGTTTCGGTGCCGTGGGAACCCTGGTTCCGGCTCGGGAACCTCGCCCGAGGCAAGAACGTGCGACGGTTTGGGAACGACCCCGAACATATCCAGTTCTTTACCCGACGCCGGCTGGAGGCGCTGCTCGGTCGCCACTTCAACACGGTTCGAGTGACGCCCTCGTTTCCCTGGCTCATCGCGGTCGCGACCGAGCCGCACGCGTGAGCGGTTCCGCATGATTTGAGATTTCCGCGCGGCCAGTAGCCTCTCCCGGATGTCCGGGTGGCCAGCGCACGTTGAGATCGGCGAGGTCGGCCCGCGTGATGGGCTGCAGAACGAAGCGATTGTTCCGATCGAGGATCGCGTCCGCCTGATCGACGCGCTCAGCGGGTCCGGCCTGCGCCGCATCGAAGTGGTGTCGTTTGTTTCGCCGAAGGCGATCCCGCCGATGGCGGGAGCGGCCGAGGTTATGGCGCAGATCAACCGTCGGCCCGGAGTGACCTATCGGGCCTTGGTGCCCAACGTGCGTGGCGCCGAAATGGCGTTGGCCGCGGCGGTGGACGAGATCGAGGTTGTGGTGAGCGCGAGCGAGACCCACAACCAACGCAACGTGAAGCGGTCAGTGGACGAATCGATCGCGGGGGCGGACGAGCTCACCGTCCTTGCTCACGGCGCGGGCACGCCGGTGGAGGCGATCGTTTCCACCGCGTTCGGCTGTCCGTACGAGGGCGACGTTGCCGAGTCGCGCGTTGCGGGGTTGGCGGCGCGCCTGCGCGACGGCGGTGCCGATCGGTTGAGCTTCGGCGACACCACGGGGTTGGCCACCCCACGGCGAGTCGTTGCGCTGCTCGATGAGCTCGCCGCCGTAGGCATCGAGGCGGCCGAAGTGTCGCTCCACTTTCACAACACGCGTGGCACCGGACTCGCCAATGTGCTCGCCGCTCTGACTCGGGGCGTGGCGCGCTTCGACGCGTCGATCGGTGGCCTCGGCGGCTGCCCATACGCGCCAGGTGCTACCGGCAACATTGTGACGGAGGACTTGGTGTACATGCTCGAAGACATGGGCATCGATACAGGTGTAGATCTCGACGCCCTGATCGATTGCGCGCACCTCGCACAAGACATTGTGGGGCGCGAACTCCCCGGCCAGGTGATGCGCGCCGGACCGCGAAACAAGAAAGTGAACTCATGAGTGCGGAAGAAGTTGCCAAGCGCACCGCGCGGGCGCTCGCCGGCAATCTCGAGAAGGATCGGGCCAAGCTCGCGGCGGCGAACAAGCTGTTCGTGCGCGACCGGATTGCGCTTCTACTCGACGATGGATCGTTCGCCGAAGATGCACTCCTGGCCAACGCACTGGCCGACGATCTCCCCGCCGACGGCGTCGTCACCGGCACCGGACGCATCGACGGTCGGCCAGTGTGTGTGATGGCGAACGACCCGACGGTGAAGGCCGGGTCCTGGGGCGCGCGCACCGTCGAAAAGATCGTCCGGCTCACCGAGACCGCGCTCAAGCACGAGCTGCCGGTGGTCTATCTCGTCGACTCGGCCGGCGCGCGTATCACCGACCAGGTGGAACTGTTCCCGGGCCGGCGCGGCGCCGGGCGGATCTTCGCGAACCAGGTGCGACTCTCCGGTCGGGTGCCCCAGGTGTGCTGTCTGTTCGGCCCGTCGGCCGCCGGTGGCGCGTACATTCCAGCGTTCTGTGATGTGGTGTTCATGGTCGAGGGCAACGCCTCGATGTATCTCGGTTCACCGCGTATGGCCGCCGAGGTGATCGGCGAGGTGGTCACGCTCGA
>JANPBJ010000137.1:0-9292 GCA_031430375.1 Acidimicrobiia bacterium | reverse complement strand
GTCGTGTACATCGCGCGTCCGGTTCGAGGTGAGGACGACGATTGGCGCCACACTGGCGCGGATCTCACCGAGTTCAGGAATCGTCACGGAATACTCGGACAGCATTTCGAGCAGGAACGCCTCGAACTCATCGTCGGCCCGATCGATCTCGTCCACCAGCAGTACCGGTGGCACCGGCGACGTGTGATCAATCGCACGCAAGAGCGGACGGCGGATCAGGAAGCGTTCGGTGTACAGCTCGTCCTCGTCGACCGGTGCGCCGGCCGCTTCGGTGGCACGCAGATGGAGGAGCTGACGTGAGTAGTCCCATTCGTAGAGGGCCTGCGCGGCGTCGATGCCTTCGTAACACTGAAGCCGAACCAGTTCGGCGCCCTGCCAGCGGGCCAGGACTTTGGCGACTTCGGTCTTGCCCACCCCCGCCTCACCTTCGAGCAGCAAGGGACGTTGCAGGCTCAGGGCGAGAAAGATCGTGGTCGCGAGTCCCACATCAGCGAAATAGTCATGCGCGACCAGGGCGTCGCTGACTTCGGCGACGGAATCGACCACCCGGCCACGTTACAAGCCGAGCGCCGCACCTTCGGCCCGAGGATCGGTGGCGACCCGGTACCCGTGGGGGCCCACGCCGATCGCGTGTGCGTGGCCCATACCAGAGTCGAGATCCGCGACCTCGACCAACTGGTGGCCGCGCGCGGAGAGATCGGCGCACACGCTGCTGTCGTAGGACGCTTCGACCCGGAGGCGCCAGTCCCACGGCTCTACCCGCCACCGGGGCGCGTCGATCGCGGCTTGCGGGTCGGTCCCGTCGTCGATCATCGACGTGAGAACCTGTGCGTGCACCTGGGCCTGCGCATCGCCACCCATGGAACCGAAGACCACCGATGGTGTTCCTTCGCGCAGGACCATGGCAGGGATCAACGTATGCATCGGCAACTTGGACGGAGCCATCGCATTGACGTGTGCCGGGTCGAGGACGAAGGACGACCCACGATTGTTGAGGTTGATCCCCCACTCCGGGACGTGCACGCCCGAACCGAAACCGGTGAAGTTCGACTGGATCAGACTCACCATCAAGCCGTTGCCGTCTGCGGCGCAAAGGTACGCGGTGCCGCCGCGCTGTGGATGTCCCGGCGTCGGTGTGCTGGCCCGCGTGAGATCGATCTGATCGCGCCGATCGGCCACCCAATCATCGGCAAGGAGGTCGGTCGCCCCGATGTGCATCGAATCAGGATCCGAGATGTGATCGTCTCGGTCGCGCAATCCGATCTTGACCGCCTCGATGATCACGTGGGCACGATCCGTGGGTGTCATCGAGGCGAGCTCATAGCCATCGAGGATGCGCAAGATTTCGAGGACCGCGGCGCCCTGCGTCGGTGGGGGAAGTTCCGCGACCATGACGTCTCGATACGGGGCGTGGAGCGGCGCGTTCCAACTCCCGACATGGGCATCGAGATCTGTGGTCTGCATCAGTCCGCCATAACCGCCCAGCGCGGCCACCACATCATCGGCAACCGGGCCTCGGTAGTACGCGGCGGGACCGTCGGCAGCCAGTAGCTCGATCAAACGGGCGAGTGGCTCTTGCGTGAGCACGGATCCGACGTCGAGGTGTCCATAGACCGCCTGCCATTCGGGGAACCGTCGGTACAACTTCGAATAGCCCTGCGCCGCGGCCGCGGCGAGAGGTGTGACGCTAAAGCCGTCACGGGCGAAGCGGATCGCGTCGGCAGCGAGTTCGCCAAAGCTCATCGTCCCGAATCGTGCCAGCAGATCGAACCATCCCGCGACCGCGCCCGGGACCGTGACCGAGTGAGGTCCAATCAGTAGCGGGGACTCTCCAAGTGCGTCATGCACCGCCGCGAGTGTGGCGGCGGCGGGTGAGCGACCGGACCCGAGGTACCCATGCAGCTCCCCGTCCCAGACAATCGCGAAAATGTCACCCCCGTACCCGCAGTAGTACGGCGCGACCACGCCGAGCGCGAGATTCGCGCCGATGATCGCGTCGATCGCATTGCCGCCCCGGGCGAGCACCGCGGCGCCCGCGGCGGAGGCAAGATAGTGCGGAGTCGCGATGCCGGCCTGCGGAAACGGTGCGGCGAAGGCAGGGATCACGCCTCTTCGACGACCGTCACTGGTCCGCGATCATCGGTGAGATCCACATCGCTGCCTTCGAGTACCGCGAGCGTGGCATCGTCGCCACGCGCAATTCCGCCTTTGATCGGATCTTCGATGAGCTGCTTCACATGTTTCAGTCCGTAGCCAGCGTACAAACCGTCTTCGACTCGTTCGTCAAAACTCCAACGCACCACTGCGATGCGCTGCCGTTCCATCCGGCCGGTATTGGGGTCTCCCACCAACTCGGTACGCGCCCGACCGACTGCACCAAAGATGCCGATCGTCCCGTACTCGTAGAGGTGGTGATAGGCCGGTTCCATCCCCAGCGATCCGAGGTCAGTGAGAAACAGGGTTCCATAGAGCGGATCGTTGTCGATGAAGGCCCGCGGGAACATCCCCAATGCTTCGAGTGACCGGTACGCCGCGAACACGAGTCGCCGCAAGAAGCCGGGGAGTGCGAGCACCAACCCGAGCTCGCTGTCCACGGTGGTCTTGGCTCCGCCGAACTTCGCGCTGCGCAACTGATCACCCACGGCGCTCACCATGGCCTCGAACTCTTCATCCGCCGCGAACTTGCGCTTCAAGACCAAGAGTGGCGCGCCGCTCTTCATCCGTTGCTTCGCAGAATAGGAAATCCAAATGCCATGGCGTTGGTAATGGCGCCCACCCGCAACGAAACGATTCAGCGCCGGATACTCGGCCAGGCCTTGGCGCGCCGCCCACATGATCACGTGAAACAGCGTGGCGCGGGCGTCCGAATGGGTGACGTTGAACGCGCGCACGAATCGTTCGGCATTTCGAACATCGATGCGCTGCTCGAAATACACCACCGATTCGTTACGGGTCCTCATCACATAGGGCATAGCCCGACGTAGGTCGGTGCCACCTTTGACAAGATCGCCGTCCGCTCGGCGCCACCAGAACACGCCAGAACGCTAGCCCGACCCGCGACTACGTGCGCGTTTCACCACAGCATCGCGGTGGTAGCTGAGCCCCCCGGTAGCCTGCCCCCGATGCGCATTCTGATCGTGGGTTCCGGCGGCGTCGGATCGGCCATGGTGGCCATCGCCCACCGACGCGACTTCTTCGAGCACCTGACCATTGCCGACCTCGAAGCCCATCGGGCCGAGAAGGCAATCGCCGGACTGAACGATCCGCGGCTCGCCGCGGCCGCGGTGGACGCGTCGAGCGCCGAGTCCGTGGCCGGGTTGGCGCAATCGATGCGCGCCGATGTCGTGGTCAACGCGTGTGATCCACGGCTGAACCCGCCGATCTTCGACGGCGCCTTCGCTGCGGGCGCTACGTACATCGACATGGCGATGCATCTCTCGACCGCGCATCCCGACCGCCCCCACGAAGAGACCGGGGGCATGCTCGGCGACGCACAGTTCGCGGTGGCACCGGCTTGGGAGCGTGCCGGTCAGCTCGCCCTCGTCGGAATGGGGGTGGAGCCGGGCCTCTCCGATGTGTTCGCGCGTTACGCGGCCGATCATTTGTTCTCCGCGGTGGACGAGGTCGGGGTGCGCGACGGTGCGAATCTCGTCATCGACGGGTTCGACTTCGCGCCGACGTTCTCGATTTGGACCACCATCGAGGAGTGTCTCAACCCGCCCGTGATCTGGGAACGTGACCGCGGCTGGTACACCACGCCACCGTTTTCAGAACCCGAAACCTTCGTGTTTCCCGAAGGCATCGGCCCGGTCGAGTGCGTGAACGTCGAACACGAAGAGGTCCTTCTCATCCCCCGGTGGGTCGAGTGCAATCGCGTGACGTTCAAGTACGGCCTCGGCGATGAGTTCATCGCGGTCCTCGAAGCGCTGCACAAGACTGGGCTCGATCGCAAGGAAACGATTCGCGTCCGCGGTGTCGACATCGCCCCACGCGACGTTGTGGCCGCGTCGCTTCCCAACCCGGCCGAGCTGGGCGACCGGATGCACGGTACGACGTGCGCTGGGACCTGGGTGACGGGAACCGGACCCGACGGTGCCGCGAGGGAGGTGTACCTCTTTCACGTAGTGGACAACGACTGGTGCATGGCCGAGTACGGCCATCAAGCCGTGGTCTGGCAGACCGCGATCAACCCGGTCATTGCCCTTGAACTCCTTGCGGCCGGGACCTGGTCGGGCACGGGGGTGCTTGGCCCCGAGGCGTTCGACGCGGTGCCGTTCCTCGACTTGCTCGCCGCCTACGGCTCACCGTGGGGCATGGAAGACCGCACACCGACCCGTCAGTAGGCGGGCAACGACTCGGTCTACGCGACGCTGCCCGTGGAGCTGGGCCGCGACGACCGACGCAAGTGCGCACTCTCGCGTAACTCATCCATCTCTCGCCGTAGCGATCGACGCGCCGCGCCGAACCGCCACACAAAGGCGAGAATCAGTGCCGGAATTCCCATCGCCAGGACACACGCTAGGGCCGCGGTCCACCAGCCAGCGCGGGAATGGCCGGACCAGTACCAGATGGGACCCGGGATCCGCGTCGAATCGATTGCGAACCACGTGAGCCCGATCAGGCCCACACCAAACACTGCGGTCAGTACCGGATTCATCTCACGTCCTATGCACTCACGAGCATGACGACGAGTGCATAGTGACACGCGGCGGCGGCGACTGTCATGACGTGCCAATGCTCATGAAACCCAAACGTGCGCGGAGACCAGCGTGGCCGCTGGAGACCGAAGAACACCGCGCCCACGGTGTAGAGGACGCCACCGGCAAGGAGAAGGACCAACTCGGTCGTGGACAATGCCTGGACGATCACTGGAAGCGCGATCACGAGCAGCCAACCGAATCCTACGTAGAGGAAGCCGCTGTTGCGATCCATGAACTCCCACTTGGTGATGGTCAAGGTGACACCGACGACCGCCACGGTCCATGCCAGAGCGAGCAGCGTGATCCCCCACGCGGGGCGCAGCGCGAGCAGCGTGATCGGGGTGTAGGAACCCGCGATCAGTACAAAAATCATCGCGTGATCGGCCTTCTGCATCCGCACCCGGACGCGAGGGGTCCACTTCCCGCGGTGATACATCGCCGAGGTTCCGAACAGCGCCGCCATGGACGCCGTGTACAGCGACGCGGCCACGTACGACGACGCGCGAGCGGAGAGGAGCACCAAGACGAGTCCGGCGGGAAGGGTGAGCCAGAAAGTGATCTGATGGAGGCTCCCTCTGAAACGAGGCTTGACCGGCGGCTCCGTCACATCGGCCGGTTCAATCTCCGTTCGAATCACCATCAACCGATGGTAGGCACGCTCGCCCTTCACCGCATGGGTCGGAGGAACCACCGTGGGTGGTCGGACCGACTTCGTTCGGTGCGACCGATATCGTCACACTCCTCAATCAGCGCGAAAGGCATGGCAACGTCCGTGGAGCCCCTCCCTGTCTTGACCAAGGCCTTCGCCGGTATCGCGATCGCCGGGGTCCTGGTGACCATTGCCTTCCTGATCGCGTCCCCGCACGTGGTCGTCGGGACCACAGAGGTCAACTGTGGCGCCCCCGCCTTTTGGTATTTCGAGGGCCGACAGGACCAATCGACCGACGAGCTCCGCGCGATCTCCGGCGGCGCGCCGATCCCGAGTTGCCATGCCGAGATCGACCGCCGCCTCACGAGCGCAGGAGTCTCCGCGATCGCCACCGTCGGTGTGCTCGGAATCGCTTTCCTCGCCGTCGCTCTCCAAACGCGACGGCTGCGCCGCGATTGGGAAGCGTCGATCCGACGCAATGAGGCCGGCGGCGCCGGTGGGAGACGTAGCCGCCGCGCCGGGCTGCGCTAAACGAGCACCCAAACCGAGCGCTCGCCGCTCTGAGTTCACACCGGGGTTGTCCCGACGATCCCCGCCGCGACGAGCGCGGCAAACTCGGGCTCGGTGACGCCGATGCCGTCGACCAAGACCTCACGATTGTGCTCGCCGAGACACGGGGCCGCGGTTCGCCAATATCGCTGCGGCCCGGCGCTGAACCGCACCGGCCACCCGGGAAACTGCTGCTCACCCACGATCGAGTGCACCACCGGTTCGAAATACCCGCGAGCCCGCATTTGGGCATCGTCGAGTGCCGCGTATCCGGCCGTCACGACCTGGCCGGGGATGCCAACGGCGAGGAGTTCGTCATAGGCCTCCGCCGTCGATCGCGCGGCGCACCACTCTTGGCGTGACTCGTTCGCCATCGGATCTCGGGACTCATCGATCGCGATCCACGCCTCGCGGCCTTCGCAGCGGTACACGCCGTGGGAGCCGCGGCGTTCGCCCAGTTCTCCGGTGTGCTGGAACCGCAAGACCTGATCGGCGGTCGTCGCCAGCGCCACCTCCACCATCGGGACTTCTACCAACTGACCTTCGCCCGTGGCGTCCCGATGCGCGATTGCGGCGACGACCGCCAGCGCGGCGTGTGCGCCCACCATGGGGTCCACCACTCCGCCGGCGATGATCGGCGGTCCACCTTCATAGCCCGTGGTCCACGCGATCCCCGTGAGTTGTTCCATGGTCTGAGCAAATCCCGGTCGGTCGCGCCAGGGCCCCGTCAACCCGAACGCGGGGAGACGCAACATGATGAGATCCGATCGTGCACCCGTGACTTCATCGCGTGTCAGTGCGTCGTACGTGAGCCCGAACTGCTCCATCACATGGGGGGTGAAGTTCTCACACACCACATCGACGGTGGCCGCGAGCCGCTTCGCGATCGCCACGCCTTCGGGTTGGGTGAGATCGAGCGTGATGCCGCGCTTGTTGAGATTCGATGCATGGAACAGCGGCGACAGTTCATAGATCGGCCCGGCATCTGACTTCACCGGCCCGGCCATCCGCATGCCATCGGGGCGTTGCATGGATTCCACCTTGATCACATCGGCGCCCAACGCCGCCAGCCATGCCACCGCGGAGGGACCGGCCCAGAATGCGGTGAAGTCCAATATGCGGATACCGGCTAGTGGCATCGACTCCGCGTCCGCACCCGGACCGGTGGCGACGGCAACGGTCTGCGGGCGGGTCGGCCACGCCACCTCGTCTGTCGGCGGGCCCGGAGCGGGTCGCAACTCCCGATCGGCGACCGCGCCGAACCGGAACGGCGCTCGGGGACGAATAACATCGCGGCCCGGTTGGGCAACCCAGACGCCGCGTTCGCGCAGATGGGCAAACTCCAACAGCAGTTGGCCGTTGCCCACGATCGCGACGGGCACCCGGACTGCCTCGCACTGATCTTCGATCTCGGCCGCGGTGTGCCGGCCGGTCCATTCGCGGATCGCGCCATTGACCAGATCCGCCTGGCCGAACCGTCCAATCATCGTGGACAAGCTGGCATCGTCGAGCAGATCATCGCGACCCATCGCGCCACACAACGCCCGCCACTGCGCGGCGGTGTTGGTCGTGATGCCCACGTAGTTCCCGTCGCCACACGGTTCGTTGCCCGGGATCATCACGAAACGAAAGGCCTGCTTGGCCCCGCCGGGAAAGTTGGCAAACAGTGTGGGCATCGTCAGCATCGTCAACTGCATCGCCTCGAGTTGCGACACGTCGAGTTGCTCGGAGATCCCGGTACGCAACGCACGGCGAAGCGATGTTGCCCCACCCAGCGCCGCGTAGACACCCGCGCAGTAGCTCCCGAGGTTCCCCGCGATCGTGAGCGGGACATCGTTCATGTTTCCGTGGCCCATCGTGGCGCCACTGCGCGCTTGGAGCAGTGGTTCGCTCAGACCCAGCGCGTTCAACGCATCATCGGGTCCACCGAATCCAAGCGCGCTGATCGTCACGGCAACCAGCGCAGTGCTGGGTCCCGGTTCGTTGCGCAGCACCACATGAGCACCGGGTTCCCAGCCCGAACCATCGGCAACGCACCGTTGCGACGTTCGCAAATAGTCGTAGTGCAAACCATCGAGGCCATCGGCACGCATCGGATCGCCGCCGTCGGGCTCCACCCGCACCACATCGGCGCCGAGATCGGTGAGCAGCTTGGCGGCATACGCACCCGGCAACCCGACCGTGCGGTCCAGGACTCTGACCTCGTCGTAGATCATGAGGTTGGGCGGAATGGTGTTGGGCGGAACATCGGGACCCGCACAGATTCACCAACGACGGTCGGGAAACTCAGGTCGCGAAACACCACACTGCACAGTTGTTCCGCCTGCAACTCCGACGGTGCCGCATCGACGAGGTAGCTACAGAGTCGCACGCGTGGATCCTCCTCCAGCGCGATCAACGCGGTGATGAAGGGAACGCGATCGGCAAACGCGGGCAGAAACACTCTCTCGACGACCGCCCACGAGAACAGCGTGCCGCGTCCGCTCACCGACCGCCATCTCAACGCGCCACCGCATGTGGCACAGCGCGCTTCGGGATACCAGACGTGGCTCTCACAGGTGGTGCACCAAGGAATCCTGAGCTCGTCACGCGCCGCGGCGGCGAAGAAGGGTGCCGTCAGCGGATCATCGATATCGGGCAATGGGAAGGTCGACCGAGCAATTGTCATCGGCCGACCTCAACGATCTTTCGTGAGCACGAGCGTGCTCGCCATATGGCCGGTGTATCCGCCGTAGACCGCTACTTCGCAGTCGTGCACTTGCGCATTGGCCGCACCACGGATCTGCTTGACGCACTCCACCACGTGCGCGATACCCAAAACGTAGGCGTGCGAAAGCAAGCCGCCATGAGGGTTGTAGGGCAACGAACCCGTATCGAATGCGAGCGCGCCCGATTCCGCCAGTGCGCCCGCTTCACCCTTGGCGCAGAACCCCATGTCTTCGATCTGCATCAGGGAGACGATCGTGAATGGGTCGTAGCAGGTCAACACATCCACGTCCTCGGGGCAGACTCCGGCCATCGCGAAGGCATCGGGTGCACTGAACACTTGGGGGGTGCTGGTGAATGCGCCCTGTTGTGCCCAGTGCGTGCCACTACCGGAGTATCCCTCAGCCACGCCGCGCACCACCACCGGGTCGGACCGGAGATCTCGAGCTCGCTCGACTGACGTGGTCACGTAGGCCGCGCCACCATCGGAGATGGGACACGAGTCGTACAGACACAACGGATCGGCGAGCATCGCCGCTCCGAGGTACTGCTCCAGCGACAACGACTTCTGGTGAAACACCGCTGCCGGGTTCCGGTTCGCGTGGCGTCGCAAGGTGACCGCGACGGCGCCGAACTGCTCGCGAGTGGTGCCGAACTCGATCATGTGGCGGCGCATGATCGTCGCGAA
>JANPBJ010000136.1:0-7314 GCA_031430375.1 Acidimicrobiia bacterium | reverse complement strand
GCCGACGCCGTTTCCGATTGTCCATGGCCATGAGAAAGTCCCCGGTGGTGGCCAGTTGAGGTCTCCGCTGGTGGCCATGAGAAGTCCCCGCTGGTGGCCGGGGGACACTCAACGTGGATGCTTCAGCGAAGGGTGGAGACTTCCGCCGGCCACCAGCGGGGACTTCTCATGGCCACCAGCGGAGACCTCAACTGGCCACCACCGGGGACTTTCTCATGGCCATGGACAATCGGAAACGGCGTCGGCCGAGAGCGGCAGAGATCCGCATCGCGACGGACCAGACGCAACCAACGCCCGGCCGGGATCGCCGCCTCAGCCGGCTGATCGCTCATCCACGACGATGTCATGCTCCGGTGGTTCAAAGTCGTTGGTACCCGGCGCGGAGCTCAAAGTCGTCCGGGAAGTGAATCCGGTGTATACTGTTGATGTATGCATCGTACTCAGATCTACCTCACCGACGAGCAGAGGACCAGGGTCGCCCGCCACGCCCACGACGCGGGGGTCTCCCAGGCCGAGGTGATCCGCCGCATCCTGGACCGAGACCTCGGAATCGACGACGGGGTTCAGGCGCGCCTTGCCGCGGTTGCCGCAACCGCCGGCGTCCTACCGAACGCCCCGGGTTGGGAAGAGTGGCTCGCGAAGGTCCGCGGCCGCGGCGCCGACGCACGCCTCACCGACCTCGGGTTCGAGGCCTGATCGGGTGAGCACAACGTTGTTCGACACCACAATTCTCATTGCTCACCTGCGCGGCGACGAGCGCGCGACGCAACTCATCACCAGCGCAGTTTCAACCGGTGTTGCGCACGCAAGCGTCTTGTCGCGCACCGAGTTGGAAGGCGGTATGCGATCAGGCGAGCGAGCGTCGGTGGCGCGCTTGTTCTCAGCCCTCAAGATGGAACCGGTGAGCGACGCTATCGCCGGACGCAGCGGTGAACACCTTCGGCAGTTTCGCCGTTCCCATTCCAAAATCGACATCGTCGACTATGTGATCGCAGCAACTGCCGAGCACCTCGGAGCGGAACTCAAGACGTTCAATGTCCGCCATTTCCCGATGTTCCCGGGTCTGCAACCACCGTTCCCGCCCTGACCGCCAGATCGCCCGATCCCCCATACCTGCACCGCCTCAGTCGGTACGCTTCCCGGCGTGACGCAACCGACTGCCAGCCACCAGATCGCGCCCGAACTCGTTGCCGATGCCGAAGCCGCAATGAAGATCCTGCTCGACCCTGATCTCGAACAGATCGTGGACATGGTGCTGGTTCCTCACGGCGATCACTACGAAGCTCGCACCCATGACGGATCCGTGACCTTCCGCCGCGATTTCACCAACGCCGGTACACCTACATACGAGCGCATCGGCGGTGAGGGTGTGGACCCGCTCGCCGATCAGTCGACCGAGAAGTTCGCTCCGCTCGTCGACGAGCGCGCCAACCCCTATCCCCACCGGTCTTTGAACGCGTATCCCCACGCGTACGACACCATCGCGCAACTGTTCGATCACCCCTCCGCGCCGGACCTCTGTGTGATCCATTCCGCGTCGCACAACTGGGAAGACCAGGGCGGTCACCGCGGCGAGCACGGATCACTCGGCGTGGTGCAGGCGCGAGCTCCGTTCGTGATCGCGGGCAAGGGCGTGCGCAACGACGGTCTCGTGGCGCGCAGCGGGCGCCTCGTTGATGTGGCGCCCACGATCCTGCACCTCCTCGGCGCGGCGCCCCATACCGATGGCACCTACCTCGCGGGTCAAGACGGCGAAGTGCGCTTCGACGTGCTCGACGTGGAGAGCGGTCGCCCGCAGCACGTGATCGGATTCCTGTTCGACGGTACGAATCCGAATGTGCTCTACGACATGGCGGCAAGCGGCGAAGCGCCGAACGTGGCGCGCCTCATGGGGCTGGGCACCAGCTACCAACACGGTGCGATGGCGAGCCTGCCCACGATCACCTTGGCGAACCACACGTCGATCATCACCGGACGCCATCCGGGTCATCATGCATCCTCAACAACGCGTGGTGG
This sequence comes from Acidimicrobiia bacterium, assembly GCA_031430375.1. Lineage (GTDB taxonomy): Bacteria > Actinomycetota > Acidimicrobiia > IMCC26256 > JAENVU01 > JAENVU01. Next base: position 5,298 of record JANPBJ010000136.1, on the reverse strand, counting down.
GACCGTTCGCAGGGAAAGCAGATCATCACCAACTCGAGCGCCACCTGGCATCAGGCGATGGAGAACCTCACGCCCGGGACCGAGTCGATTCACACCGCGGTGCACCGCACCTGGCCCGACGCATTCACCGCGTCGTGTAACGAGCCGTGCGACGTGGACGCGAGCTACTCCACCTTCGACTTCTTTCGCCGCGGTGAAGTCCCGCCGATCCCGGACGATCCGATCGGGCTCCCCCATTCCACGGAGCGGTTCGTGCGACCGTCAAAGGATTACTCGTGGTCCACCATCGTGGATCACATGTGCGTGGAGCAGGCCGTGGGCATCTTGAGTGGCAGCTACCGCGATGTGAGCTATCCGCTCCCGCGGTTCATGTGGGTGAACTTCACCCTCACCGATAGCGCGATGCACGAAGGTGGCCCTCATTCCGAGATCGCGGCGGCCTCCATCCGTGACTCCGACGCGCGCATCGGTGAAGTGATCGCCGCGGTGGAACGCACCGGCGCGTTCGACGACACCGCGTTCGTGCTCGTGGCCGACCACGGCATGGAAGAGAACAACCCATCGGTGCAAGGCGACTGGGGCATACCGCTCAAGGAGTCCGGCCTCACCCTCCGCGATGAGGCCTACGGCTTCCTGTACCTCGGGATCGCCTGAACTTGCGGATTTGTACTGAAGCCATCACCCGTGGGTGCCGTTGGCTCTGGAAGACTTGAACACCGAGTCCTATTGTCGATCGTGGAGTTCATCGTGGCTATCAAACGGGTTATCGCCTTGCTCGCGCTCGGCGCAGTCGCCCTCACGGCGTGCGGCGACGACACCAAGACCATCGAAACCAAAGACGGCAAGGTCACGGTCGAGGGCAAGGGCAAAGACGCCAAGGTCACGATCAATGGCGAGGACGGGAACGAGATCACCTTCAACCAGAGCAAGGTGCCCGACGATTTCCCGAGCGCGGTTCCGCTGCCCAAGGGCCTGAAGCTCACGTCGGCGGCGAGTGGCGGCGACGGATCACGCAAGGTCTTCTCGCTCGGCTACACGCTCGGTTCACAGACGCCGGCTGACGCGATCGCCAGCTACAAAGACCAGCTCGACGCCGCCGGCTTCAAGGTCAACGCCCCACTCAGCGGAGCGGCCACCAGCACGCTGCTCGCCGTAGGGAACGGCTGGAACGTGATCGTGGCCGCCGGCGGTTCGAGCACACCCGTGCTCACCGTGAGTGTGACTGCGGCGGACTAACGCTCACTCACGCTCCGGGCTCAGACGGTCGGGTAGCCGACTTCCCAGAGACACAGACCGTGGGGCGGCGCGACGGCACCGGCGGCGGCGCGATCACCCGCGCGCATGATCGTGAGGATGTCGCCCGGGCGCTTCTTCCCCACACCCACCTCCACCAGCGTGCCCACGATCGACCGCACCATCTGCCAACAAAACGCCGAGGCGCAAATGTCGTAGCGGAGGATTCCATCGCCCACGTTGTGCCAACTCGACGCGGTCACGCGCCGAACCGTGGTGGAACCTTCGGGACCCTTGCGGGCGAACGACGCGAAGTTGTGTTCGCCCACAAACGGATCGGCGCCGAGGCGCAACGCGTCAAGATCCATTGGCGCGGGTACATGCCAGGCGAACCGAGACCGGAACGGATCCGGTTCCACCCGGTTCACGATGGTGTATCGGTACGACCGCCAAACGGCCGAGTGGCGAGCGTCGAACCCCGGCGCCGCAATTTCGGCCCGGCGAACAACAATCTCCGGTCCCAGCATCACGTTGATGCTCTTGCGCAGCCGGTCAAGGTCAACGCCGGTCGGCGCCGCGAATGACACGACCTGCCCCCACGCGTGTACTCCCGCGTCGGTTCGGCCCGCGCAGGCCAGTTCAACTTCGGCGCGCAACACCTTCGTCAGCGCGGCCTGGAGCACTCCTGCCACCGTGCGCTGATCAACCTGGGCCGCGAACCCGTGAAACGCAGTCCCGTCATAGGCCACCACCAACCGACAGAGCACGGGGTTCCCGACGGTCACCGCTGCTGGTGACGGCATCGTTTCAGGACTCTGGCCGCCATCACTGGGTACCTCGAACAGGGTCATAGTCCAAGGTGCAGGAGTAGCGCGCTGTCGAGCTCGCCGACCAGGTCCGCGGGGAGCCGCCCGATCGAAGCTCCGACTCGGGTGACCGAAACGGACCGAATCTGCTCGGCCTGCGCCTTCGAGTCTTGAACGAGTGAACACCGCTTCGCCGGCAACAAAACTTGGAACGGATACACGCGGTCAACGTTCGACGTCACCGGCACCACGGTGATCACACCGCGCCCGAGTCTCGCGGCCGAACGGTTCGCTCCGTCGTTGCTGACAACCACGGCCGGTCGTCGCTTGTTGGATTCGTTTGATCGAGCCGGATCCAGGTTGACCCAGACAAGTTCGCCCCGCTGCACTATCTCGTCGCCTCGACGATGCCGTCCGCCGCGACAGCCTCCCAGAGGTCGCCGTCCTCCGAGACCGCCCACTCGGCCCAAGCCGCCGCATAGTCCTCACCGAGTTCGGTGGTTCGGAGCAGCGTCAACGCACGTTGCACTACTCCCGACCGCGTCTCCACGCCATGCGCGGAGGCATAGACATCGATGAACTCGACATCCTGGTCCGGGATACTGACGCTCAGCTTCATAGCAGTATCCTACCACGGTAGGATCACTAATGCTACTGCAGTACTACCTAGGACCCGCTCGAATAGGCCCAAGCGTCGTCGAACTACCGAACTGATTTCCCGCTCCTGCTCACTTCGTTCACGGGCCGCTCGGGCCACGGGCGAGCGGAATCCAAATGACAGGAGTTGCCTATCCGCTCGCCCTCTTAGACCAGTTCGATGCGGGCCATCGGGGCTTGATCGCCGGGGCGCGGGCCGAGCTTCAAGACGCGGGTGTAACCACCGTTGCGGTCCTGGTACCTCGGCGCAATCGTCGTGAACAGCGTGGACGTGATCGTCTGGTCGTGCAACGTGGCCACCACCTGCCGCTGGCGGTGCAGGCCGCCCTTCTTCGCTTTGGTGATCAACTTCTCCGAATACGGACGCAGTGCCTTGGCTCGCGCGACCGTGGTGGTGATGCCACCGTGCTCGAAGAGCGCGATTGCCAAGTTGGCCATGAGCTGGCGCTGGTGATGCGGGTCGCCGCCGAGGCGCGGACCCTTACGAGGGCGAGGCATGACTGATCAGTCCTTCATGCGCAGCGAAAGCCCGCGCTCGTCGAGCTTCACGATGACCTCGTCCAACGACTTCTGACCGAAGTTCGTCACCGCGAGCAGGTCGTCTTCGGTCTTGAGCACCAGCTGGCCGATGGTGTCGACCCGAGCGCGCTTCAGGCAGTTGCGGGGACGCTCCGAGAGGTCGAGCTCCTCGATGGCGAGCTCGAGATCGGGCGAGGTTGCAAGCGTGGGTGAAACCTCACCGAGCTCCAGTCCGGCCTGCTCTTCGGACATGTCGGCGACGAGACCAACGAGGCTCCGCAACGTGGCGCCGGCTGAGGCGAGCGCGTCACGAGCCGAGATGGAGCCATCGGTCTCGATCTCCAAACCGAGCCGGTCGTAGTTCGTGGCCTGCTCAACTCGGGTGGGCTCAATATCGAAGCTGACGCGGCGCACCGGCGAGAAGATCGCGTCCACCGGAATCACGCCGATCGCGGCACCCGGCTTCTTGGTCTTGTCGGCCGAGGCGTAACCGCGCCCCTGCTCAACGGTGATGTCAATCGCCAGGCGGCCCTTCTCCGTGAGCGTGGCGATGTGCAGCTCGGGGTTCAGGATCTCCACATCGGACGTGACCTGGATCGACGCCGCGGTGATGTCGGCTGGACCCCGAACATCAAGCCGGAGCGTGACACCCTCATCGTTGGTGCACTGGAGCACCAGATCCTTGAGGTTCAGGATGAGGTCGGTGACGTCTTCCTTCACTCCCGCGATGGTGTCGAACTCATGCAGCGCGTCATCAAAACGCAACTGGGTGACGGCCGCACCGGGAATCGACGACAGCAGCGTTCTGCGCAGACTGTTGCCGAGGGTGTGGCCGAAGCCAGGCTCGAGCGGCGAGATGGTGAACCGCTGGGTGTTGCCCTCGGGCTCGTCGGCCTCGATTTCGGGACGCTGAATAATGAGCATGGCGTTTCCTCACAATCGAGCGCGCATGCGCCCGAAGTCGGGGGTTACTTGGAGTAGAGCTCGACGATGAGCTGTTCGCGCACCGGAATGTCGATTTGATCGCGCAGGGGGAGATCGCGCACTGTGGCCTTACCGTCGACCATTTCGAGCCACATCGGCACCGCACGATCGATCGTGTCAAGGTTGTGACGCAAGACGATCATGTTGGCGGCCTTCGGTCCCATCTCGACCACGTCGCCCTTACGGACCATGAACGACGGAATCGTGACCCGCTTGCCGTTCACCAGCACATGCCCGTGACGAACCCACTGGCGCGACTGGTTCCGGCTCGATGCATAGCCCGCTCGGAACACCACATTGTCGAGGCGTTGCTCAAGCATCCGCAGCAATGACTCGCCGGTGATGCCCTTCTGGCGAGCGGCTTCCGCGTAGACGTTGCGGAACTGCTTCTCCAGCAGGCCATAGATGCGGCGTGCCTTCTGCTTCTCGCGCAGCTGGAGCATGTACTCGCTCTCACGAATACGGCCACGACCGTGGATACCCGGAGGGTACGGCCGACGCTCGATCGGACACTTCATGGTGTCGCACTTCGCGCCCTTCAAGAAGAGCTTCATGCGCTCGCGTCGACACAATCGACACACAGGACCGGTGTACCTCGCCACGAGTTAGACCCTCCGCCGCTTGGGAGGGCGGCAACCGTTGTGCGGAATCGGCGTGACGTCCTTGATGCCGAGGACTTCGATGCCGGTGTTCTGAATCGAACGGATCGCGGTCTCTCGACCAGATCCTGGACCCTTCACGACCACATCGACCCGGCGCACGCCGTGCTCCATGGCGCGTCGGGCTGCGGTCTCGGCCGCAAGCTGCGCCGCGAACGGCGTGCTCTTCCGGGAGCCCTTGAACCCAACGTTTCCGGACGAGGCCCACGCGAGCGTGTTCCCCTGCTGATCCGAGATGGTGATGATCGTGTTGTTGAATGACGACTTGATGTGCGCGATCCCGTGCGTGATGTTCTTACGCTCACGACGACGGGGACGACGTCCACCCGCGGGGGGCTTTGCCATCTGCTACTTCCTCGCCTTCTTCTTGCCGGCGACGGTCTTCTTCGGACCCTTACGTGTGCGGGCGTTGGTACGGGTGCGCTGACCGCGCACGGGCA
>JANPBJ010000135.1:0-5788 GCA_031430375.1 Acidimicrobiia bacterium | reverse complement strand
CCGCCCCACTCTTCGGGCATGTGGGGGAGCCAGAGGCCGCGTGTTTGTGCCTCGGTGCGCATCTCGATGATCGCGGCGACGAGTGAGGTCCGGTCGTCCTTGACGATCTTCGCTTCGGCCGGCTTGACGACGGTTTCGATGAAATCACGCGTCCTCTCGCGTATTGCAACGAGGTCGGGCGACAAAGAGAAATCGATAGCCATGCGCGCAGCGTGCCCCGCGTTTGACGGCGCGGTCAAACGAAGGGCACGCTCGGCGCTATGCGCGCGGCGATTGCACGACGAGGTCAGATGGTGGTCGACGATGTCCGGGAGCCGGTACCGGCGACGGGCGAAGCCCTGATCGAGGTGAAGGCCTGCGGCATTTGCGGTTCGGATCTGCACACGTTGCGCCACGCCGACGCGATGCTCGCGCTCTCGGGGATGGGTGGTCTCGACAATCCATTCGACCCGGATGCCGATTTCGTGATGGGCCACGAGTTCTGCGGGGAAGTGCTCGAACTCGGAGCCGAGACCGCGGGGTTGCCGATCAAGGTGGGCGACCTCGTGGTGAGCATGCCGATGGCGTTCGCCCCGCACGGTCTCGAGCTGCTCGGCTTCTCCAATAACTACGTGGGCGCGTTCGCCGAGCGGATGCAGCTCACGGCCGGGATGTGCTTACCCGTGCCGAACGGTCTCGACGCTCGGACCGCCGCGCTCACCGAACCCGTCGCGGTCGCGGTGCATGCGGTCAACAAGTCCAACATCGTGCGGGGCGAGGGCGCGCTCGTACTCGGTGCAGGGCCGATCGGACTCGCGCTGATCGCGGTGTTGAAAGCGAAAGGAATCGAGCAGATCGTGGCCAGTGACTTCTCGCCGCGTCGCCGGGCTCTCGCTGCGGCGATGGGTGCGACCACGGTGGTGGATCCCGCCGTGGAGACGGCAATGGACGGATGGAACCGCGCATCCGCTGGTGCCACGCCCGTGGTCTTCGAAGCGATTGGGATCCCGGGCATCCTTGACGACATCTGCCGCTCGGTGCCGCCGCAGACGCGCATCACGATCGTGGGCGTGTGCATGGAGCCCGACACGTTCCTGCCGCTGGTGGCGATCGCGAAGGAGCTCCAGTTCCAGTTCGTGATCTATTACGACCCGGCCGAGTTCGCCGACACCCTCCGCCAACTGGCTGAGGGAGAGATCGACGCGTCGCCGCTCATCACTGGCGTCGTGGGCATCGACGGTGTGCCCGACGCGTTCGAGATCCTCCGACGTCCCGAGGAGCACGCCAAGGTCATGGTCGTCCCCGGCGCGGGGGACTCGATCGTCCCGGTGTAAGGCACGGTGGCTGGAGCTCAGGCCGAATATGGGGCCGGAGGAGTGAGCATGTGGCGGTGCCAGCGATCTGGCGTGAGCAGAAGCGCTCGGGGGTAATCCTCGAACATCCAGCGAGCAAAGTTGCGTCGGGTCCAGCCGTTGAGGTCCACGATACCGAGCGCTGCGTTCGCGCCGACGGGATGTGCGAGGACCCGTTGCAACCGGTGGCCGAAACGCAAGTCACGACCGATGGTGCGCTCGACCTCGGCGCGATAATCGGCAGCGACCACGTCGGGAAGGCGATCGCCGGCGGTGGCGCGCGCCGCGAGCACGCCGGTTTCCAACGCCTGCGCGATCCCTTCGCCGGTCATCGGATCGACCACACCCGCGGCGTCGCCCACGAACAGCACGCGGTCGGTGACGAGACGGTGAGGTGTGAGGTGGCTCGGAATCGGCCAGGCCCGGTGTGTGCCCTCGGGACTGGCTCGCGGTCCGAGGATGTTGCGCATCGACGGGTGCCCGAGCAGTTCCCGCCACTTCTGCGCGAGCACCTTCCCGGTGATCGCCGGACGGCGCGGGATCGCAATCCCCACATTGGCGCGCCCACCGGGCAATGGAAACACCCACGCGTACCCCGGAAGGAAATCGCGTTCGAACAGCACCCATAACCGTTCGTCATCCACCCCGCAGAAATACTGACGGAACGCGGACCACTCGCCGAGGACGGGAGCGGCGTCGGGATCGAGGAGCCGGCGGGCGGTCGAATAGTTGCCGTCGGCGGCGATCGCGAACGGGGCGCGGAACACCGTGCCGTCCGCCGCGGTGGCTTCCACCTCGGTCGCCCCGCATTTCAGCTGAGCCAAAGCACAGTCCTCGACGATGATCGCTCCTGCGGAACGAGCATGTTGTACCAATGCGAGGTCGAGATCAACGCGGGCCATGACTCGGGCGTACTCACCAACGCAAGGGAGCGGAAGATCGACGCGGCGGCCGGTCGGCGACACAACGATGACCTCGCGTACCGACGCCGATCCGGAAAGTGCGTTGAGCGGAAGGCCGAGGGACTCAAGAACGCGCAGCCCGCCGGTGGTGAGACCGTCGCCACAGGTCTTGTCTCGGGGGAACGACGCCCGGTCGATCACCACAACACCTCGGCCGGCCCGCGCCGCGGTAATTGCCGCGGCGCAGCCCGCGGGCCCGGCGCCGATGATCAGAAGGTCGCAGTCATGCACGGCTGGCATCAGGTGCACAGTATTTCCCTGCGGGACGTCAGAATCCCAAGACTCGGCCGGATCTGTTCGATGCGGAACCTGTCGATCTCACCGCGGTGCCGCTGGGGCCTGCGGCACAGTTTGGGGCCCCGCTTCGACATCGGCTCGGCCCCGCGGTCAGAATCTCGACCGCATTCCGAGGGGCTGCCCACAACCGTGGCGAGCCCCACTTGTCTCTGGGAGCGGACTGAATGAACGTCGTCGTCTGCGTGAAGCAGATCCCCGACCCGGCGGTGCCGGGCGAGCTCGAGAGTGACCACACGCTGAAGCGCGAGGGCAAGCTCATTCTCGACGAATCCGATAGCTACGGCGTCGAAATGGCGTTGCAGTTGGTGGACAAGGCGGGCGGCGGTGAGGTCACGTTGATCTCGATGGCGCCGAACAACGAGGTCTCGGGCCTCCGGACGGCCTTGGCGATGGGTGCGGCGAAAGCGATTCTCGTCTCCGACGGTGCACTCGCCGGTGCCGACTCGCTCACGACGGCCAAGGTGCTCGCCAAGTGCGTGGAACGCGCGGGTGGTATCGACCTGGTGCTGACTGCCACCGAGTCAACCGACGGATACACCGGCACGATCCCGGCCCAGGTCGCGGAGTTGCTCGGCTGGCCGTCGCTCACGTTCGCGAAGCAAGTGGAGATCGAAGATGGCACCGCGACCATCCAGCGTCAGACCGAGGCCGGATACGACGTCGTGGCGGCATCGCTGCCCGCGGTCGTCAGCGTCACCGCCGGCGTGGTCGAGCCGCGGTATCCGTCGTTCAAGGGAATCATGGCGGCGAAGTCCAAGCCGGTTGATGAGGTCACCGTCACCGACCTCGGACTCACCGATGAGGCCATCGCGGCGAATCAGACGATCACCACGGTTGCGGCTGCTCCGGCTCGTGAAGCCGGAGAAAAGATCGAAGACGACGGTGCTGCATTCGAGAAGGTCGTCGAGTTCCTCGACGAGCTCAAGGTCATCTGAGGGTTGAGAGGCACATCATGAAGATCTGGGTCTATGCAGAATCCGAGGGCGACAAGCCCACCACTGCCACCCTCGAGATGGTCACCAAGGCTCGTGAGCTGGGTACGGTCGAGTGCATCTACGTCGGTACGAATGCGGCCGCGGTTGCACCCGAACTCGGAGCACACGGTGTGGCCAAAGTGTTCTCGGTGGAAGCGGGCGACAGCCTCGCCGGTGTGATCGGTGCCGCCGCGATCGCGAGTCTCGTGGAGGCCGAAGCGCCTGACCTGATCTTGTTCGCGCAGACCTACGACGGTCGTGATGCGATTGCGCGCCTCTCGGTGAAGCTCGACCGCACCGTCATCACCAACGGCATGACGTTGGCAGTCGATGGCGATTCGATCATCGTCGGGACCGCGATCTTCGGCGGGAACACACTCGTCGATACGAAGTTTGATGGGGCCAAGCCCGGCCTTGCGGCCATCCGGCCGAAGTCGTTTGTGGCCGAACCCGGTGGTGCCGCCGCAGCCGAAGTCGTGGTGGTCGGTGCGGTGGACGCCGGTCGGGGTGCCGAAGCCAAAGTGCTCGAGCGTCACGTTGAAGAGCGCGAAGGCCCCAAGCTCGAGGAAGCCACCATCGTGGTGTCCGGCGGGCGGGGGATCGGTGCGGCCGAGAACTACGAGCCGCTCGTGGATGAGCTCGCGAAGATTCTCGGCGGCGCGTCCGGCGCATCGCGTGCGATCGTCGACGCCGGCTGGGTGCCGTACTCCAAGCAGGTGGGCCAGACGGGTAAGACCGTGAAGCCGAAGCTGTACATCGCCCTCGGCATCAGCGGTGCCACCCAGCACATGGTGGGCATGAAGGGCTCGGACAACATCATCGCAGTCAACAAAGACGGCGAAGCGCCGATCTTCTCGGTCGCCGACCTCGGCATCGTGGGCGACGTCCACAAGGTTGTGCCGAAGTTGATCGAGGCCCTGAAAGCCCGCGGCTAAACCGCGGCTACACCAGCCTCGAGTTCGTCAGCTGTTTGATTCCGACTCGGGCCTACGTGGACGGTGGGGTGGCGGTGGCCGGCGGAAGTCCGGCCGGTCCGTAGCTAATCGCGTCGATCACGTTTTTGTCGCCTTGGTGGACCACCCGCATGGCGAGCTGTCCCCCGGGCCGGGTCCAGATGCAGAGCAGTGGGAACAACGACAGTCCAACCCTCTGACATTTGCCGAAGACGAGACCTTTGCCCTCGGCGGCTTTAATGGCGAACAGGTCGGCCACGGCCGCGTCGGTCATGAGAGCGCCGGCGGCCGCCTCGTCGCCGTCTTGCCATGCTGTGAACACCGACTTCACCGTCTCTGCCACGGGCGTGCCCTTGTCCTTGGTTTGCGTCAACTTGTACACGCCGAACGCGGCGCCGGCGAGAACGACCAGCGCGACAACGACGACGATCGCGGTGGTCGTGGTGCTCCGACCTGATTGGGGGCGGGGCGCGAAGTCAGTTGGTGTGGACATGGCGCTCGACGCTACTGCGGAGGAGCCGAACGCGGAAGAACAACAGTGGTCGGAACCGGACGGCGTCGCCCGAAGTGGTCAGTCCGTGAGGTCGATCACGACCGGCGCATGGTCCGACGGTTGCTTCCCTTTGCGGGCGTTGCGATCCACCAGAGCCCACGTGACCCGTTGGGCGACGGGCTCGGTGGCGAGCACGAGGTCGATGCGCATGCCGCGGCCTTGGTGGAAATCGCCGCGGCGATAGTCCCAGTAGCTGTAGAGATTGTCGTCGTCATACATGCGGCGGAAGGTGTCGACCAGGCCCCAGTCCTCCAGCCGTTTCACCGCGGCGCGCTCGGGTTCGGTGACGTGGGTGGAACCGGCGAAGGCCTTGGGTGACCACACGTCGCGATCTTCGGGCGCCACGTTGTAGTCGCCGGTGATAACCACCGAATCCGCCGGGGTGTGGTGCGTATCGAGCCATTCGGCGAGGCGCTCGAACCACACGAGCTTGCGGTCGTAGAACTCGCTCGGTACCTCACGCCCATTCGGCACGTACACGCTGACGACGCGGATTCCACCACAGGTGGCCGCGAGCATCCGGGCGTCCTCCGCGTAGGGGTCCTCGAGTTCCGGGCCGAAGCCGTTCTGGGGATTCTCGATGCCGACCTTCGACAGGATCGCCACGCCGTTCCACTGGTTGTAGCCGAAATGCACGCTCTCGTAGCCGAGCGCCGAGAACGCGAGCGCGGGAAAGTTCTTGTCGGCGAGCTTCGTCTCTTGAAGACACAACACGTCG
>JANPBJ010000134.1:0-1912 GCA_031430375.1 Acidimicrobiia bacterium | reverse complement strand
TGCGTCGAGAAAGTTGTCGGTGTAGCTGATCACCGGTGTGCTGAACCGGACCGACCTCGCGTCAAGTGCCTCGGCCTGGTCGGTGGTGAACGCGACCGCGTAGGTGTATTTCGTGATCTCGGGGAGCTCGGCCGGCATCATCGCGAGGCCGTCGTCGCCGACGGTGAACTCAGTCTGGCGAAGCGCGAGTTGCGGCAGGTTCTGGGTACCACCACCGGGAAGGTCAGCGGTCGCGGTCGTACCAGCCGCGACCATGATCACCGGCGTACGCGTTCCGTCGGCGTCGGTACTCGTCTCGCCAGTGGCGGACTGGAAGGTCCCGGCCGGAATCGCGCCAATGTCGACCACGTCGACGTCACTTGAACGTGGGATCATGCGGACGTCGTCGATGACCGCCCATTCCCCCCAAGCGGGGTCCGCGTACCTCTGGGTCTCGAGGAGGCCGTCTTTCGACATTCGGATGACGATGCGCCGACCACCATTGACGACGAGGTCATAGACGCCGTCGGCCCGGGTGTGGGTGAATCCGAACCCGGGTGCGTCGAGCACCTCCACTCGGACGTTTGCGATCGGTCCACCGTCGCGGTCAAGGATCCGGCCGCGGACGACGCTCGCGCGTTCGGCCACGACCGCCCCGGGTGCGACCCCCTGTTGAGGTGCGTTCGGACCCGCGTACAAGAAGCCCACCTGATCGATCAGCTTCGATTCGACGGTCCCATCCAGGGGTGGCGGGTTGAGAGTCACGATGACCGGTTCGAACACTGCCTGGTAGGCGGCGGTCGGCGCGCCGGCCGGGTCGCGCACCAGGTTGTCGGCCGCGTCGATCACTTCGATGTAGTAGGCGAGAGTCTCGGTGGGCTGACCGATCGTCGTGCGCCAGGTATCGCCGATGGCGGGTGTCATCTCGTAGGGCTGGAACGGACCGCCGAGTGGTCCCGCGAACACGGTCGCGGACGCGATACCACTTCCGAGATCGCTGAGCGACGCATGGATCACGAGATCGTTGCCTTCGATCACGTCGGTGTCGCCTGTGCTGTCGACGATCTCGGGTACGGCAGTGTCGAGGTCGATGTCGTCCGTCACGACCGTGCTCAGGTTCCCGGCGGAGTCGCGGAACTCCGCTGAGACCGTTTTCGTCCCATCGCCGGCTGGCAATATCCATGCCTTCGTCGTCGTGAATGGCTCCCAGGAGGCGCTGGTCGGGTCGCTGCCATCAGCGACCCGCATGTCTGTGACCCCAACATCATCCTGTGCGGCAAACGTGAGGGTGACGGCGTTCGAGTTCGTTGCAGTCGCGGCATCGTCGATCACTATCGAGCCGGTCGGTCCCGTCGTGTCGCGGCCGCGAGTCACCCGATAGGTATCACCTGGTGCGCCCGCGGGATCGGTCGCCGCATGACCGAGCCCGTCGGTAGCGACCACGTAGTAGTCGAGGTCACCAGTTACGCCGATGGTGACCGCGAACGAGTTGCCACCGATCCCGGGCATCCCGGTTTCGCCGAAGGCATCCCCACCGGCTGGCCGCGATCGCAGGACGACAGACTGAACGCCGACCCCGGCGTCGGTCACCGTGGCCGAGATCGTCACCTGCGAATCCGTCGGCAGCACCGAGACATCGCCCGTCGTGTCGACAATCGCCGGCGCGGTCGTGTCCAACACGATGCTCGCGGCCGCGACCGTGCTCTCATTTCCGGCGGCGTCGCGCACCTGGACCGACACGACCTTGGTCCCATCGCCGTCGGCCAGGTTCCAGGTCTTGGTCGAAGCAATTGTCTGCCATGGCGCGCCGCTGGGATCAGTGCCGTTCGCGATGCGCATCTGCGCGGCGCCGGTCCCACCGACGTCATCTGCTGTGATCCCGAGCACCACCGTCGCACTCGCGGTCGCTGCTGCGCCCGCGGCGATGTCCAGC
>JANPBJ010000133.1:0-18667 GCA_031430375.1 Acidimicrobiia bacterium | reverse complement strand
AGACGAATTTTCACGGACACGTGCGGGGATTTCCTCTCCGAAAGGGACTTGCACCGCCGGGCGGCACGAGGGAGCCAGGCTAGTGGAACTGCGCCTGGGGATGTCAGTTGAGGATCAAGAGGGCGCGCCGCGATCAGATCCACGCCGCCCACACCATCCAACCCGGTAGGCGGGCCCGCAAACCGTCAGCCTTCTTGGATCTGGCTCAAATCCATTCCGCCCAGATTCCGCAGCTTCGGGCGCTTCCCGCCGCCGGTGATCGACTTCATCATCTGCTGTACCTGCTTGAACTGCTTCAAGAGCGCGTTGACCTCGGTGGTCGAAGTCCCGCTTCCAGCCGCGATGCGTAGCCGCCGAGATCCGTTGATGAGCGAAGGGTCACGGCGCTCCGCCACCGTCATCGAGCAGATGATCGCCTCGACCCGGTCGATTTCGCCGTCGTCGAGCTCCGCGTTACGTAGCTCTTTGGGCATCCCCGGCAACATCTTCATGAGGTTGCCGATCGGGCCCATCTTCCGGACTTGGCGCATCTGTTCCAAGAAGTCTTCGAGCGTGAACTGTCCGGTGCGAAGCTGCTCGTGGGCTTTCAGGGCAACGTCGGCGTCGAAGGTTTCTTCGGCCTTCTCGATCAGCGTGAGCACGTCGCCCATACCGAGGATCCGGCTCGCCATACGGTCGGGATGAAACGCTTCGAACTCTTCGAGTTTCTCCCCGGTCCCCACGAACAGGATCGGCTTGCCCACCACTTCTTTCACCGAGAGCGCGGCCCCACCGCGCGCGTCACCGTCGATCTTGGTGAGCACGATGCCGTCGAGGCCCACCGCGTCATCGAACGCAGTGGCGACGTTCACCGCTTCTTGTCCGGTCATCGCGTCGACGACCAGCAGCGTGTTTGTGGGTTGCACGGTGTCGCGGATTTGGCGGAGTTCGAGCATGAGCTCGGTGTCCACCTGGAGTCGACCGGCGGTGTCGACGATCACCACGTTGCGTCCGAGGCGCGCCGCTTCGTCGAGCGAAGTGCGAGCCACTTCCACCGCGTCTTGAGGACCGTCGTCGGGTGCGGACCACACCGGCACATCCACACGGCGGCCGAGCACTCGGAGTTGTTCGACGGCGGCAGGGCGTTGCAAGTCGGCGGCTACCAGCAGTACCTGAAGGCCCTGGCTCTTCAACTGGCGAGCGAGCTTGCCCGCAGCCGTGGTTTTTCCGGAACCTTGCAGGCCGCACAGCATCACCACGGTGGGCGGCTTGGAGTTCATCGCGAGCTTGCCGGACGTTCCGCCGAGGGTCGTGACGAGCTCGTCGTGGACAATCTTGATCACTTGCTGAGCGGGACTCAGGCTCTTCTGCACTTCAGCGCCGTTGGCCCGTTCCTTGAGCCGACCGATGAGCGCCTTGACCACCTTGACGTTGACGTCGGCCTCGAGCAGCGCGAGTCGGATCTCCCGAGCCACCGCGTCAACATCAGCTTCGGTGAGCTTTCCACGGCTGCGCAGGCGCGAGAAGATCCCGTCGAAGCGTTCGGTAAGGGCGTCAAACATGACCCGGCGAGTATAGGAACCCGCCCGTCAAACCCTCGACCAGCCCCGCACTACGACTTCGGAGCATTCGACGCCGAGGTGCGCGACAATCGTTCACACGCTCCACCACCCGCCGACCCTGGAGTCCCGTGCGCATTCGCCATCACGGTCGCGCCCGCCCTTGCGATTGGCGCGCTCGCCGTAGTTGCCACCGGCTGCACGTTCATCCCTGCCCCCGAGGGCCCTGGGCCTCTCCGGTACCGGGACCCGATCTTTCCGGCAACCGACACAACCTCGGATCTCACCTACGGCTCCGCACCGGACCTGTTCCAGAACACCGTCGCATTGAAACTCGACCTGTACGAGCCACACGGCGACTCTGCACGCGCCCGCCCGGCAATAGTCCTCGTGCACGGTGGTGCGTTTTCGTTCGGCGCCAAGTCCAGCTTCGAACTCGTCGACCTCGCGAACTCCTTGGGTCAACGCGGCATCGTGTCAGTTTCGATCGACTACCGGCTCCTCGCACCCAACGGGTGTTACGGCGACGATCCTCCCTCTGCGGTGTGTGTCGCCGCGGCACGCGGGGCTCAACACGATGCGCAGGCTGCGGTGCGGTGGCTGCGCGCGAACGCCGCGACCTACCGCATCGACCCTGATCGCATCGCGATGGCAGGCAGCTCCGCGGGTGGGATCACCGCGCTCCTCGCCGCATACCTCAGCGACGACCCCGGCGCGAGTGGCAATCCCGGCCCGAGTTCCGCGATCGCTGGCGCGATATCGCTCTCCGCGGGAATTTTCGGCGCAGCGGCATTGTGGGAGCCGGTGACGCACCGGCGTTGTTGTTTCACGGCAACGAAGACGCCTCGTTCCGCTTGCCTGGGCGCTCGAAACCACCCAGGCCGCACTCACCAACGGGCTGTATGCGAACCTCATGGTTCTCCCGGGCGCCGGTCACGTTCCCTACGATCAGTGGCGCGGCCTGATCATTGACCAGACCAAAAACTTCCTCTATCTGAAGCTCGATCTCGCCAATGCTGCACAGTGATCAGAGCTACCGGTGTCGATCAGAACAGCGCGGCGATGAACTCTTCGGGGTCAAAGGCGATGAGGTCGTCCGCGGTCTCACCAACGCCCACCACCTTCACCGGGATACCGAGCTCACTTTGGATCGCGAGCACGATCCCGCCTTTCGCGGTGCCGTCGAGCTTGGTGAGCACGACCCCCGTGACATCGACCGCCTCCGCGAACTGGCGCGCCTGGGTCAATCCGTTCTGACCCGTGGAAGCGTCGATCACCAGGAGAACCTCGCGCAGCGCACCTTCAGTCCTGTCGACGATGCGCCGGAGCTTCTTCAACTCCTCCATCAGGTTGACCTTTGTGTGTAGCCGACCGGCCGTATCCACGAGTACGAGATCGGCACCGCGCGTCGAGGCGGCGCTCATCGCGTCGAAGACAATGGATCCAGGATCTGCCCCATCCTGGCCCCGAACGATCTCTGCCCCGGTTCGCTTTGCCCAATGCGCGAGCTGCTCGGCCGCGGCGGCGCGAAACGTGTCGGCGGCGGCCAACACCACCCGGTGCCCGGCCTCGACCTCACGCTGCGCCAGCTTGGCGATGGTCGTGGTCTTGCCCACGCCGTTGACGCCCACGAACATCCAGACACTCGGCGTCGGCGCACCGAGGTGGAGCTCGCGGTCCGGACCGTCGAGAAGTGCCACCAGCTCCTCGCGCAACAACTCGATGACGCGCTCGGGATCAGTGACCTTCTCGGCCTTGGCGCGTTCCCGAACTGCGTCGATGACCTTCGTGGTGGTGGGCACTCCCACGTCAGCGAGAATGAGGGCTTCCTCGAGTTCGTCCCAGGTTTCATCGTCGACCGTGCCGCGCCCCGTGATCCCAGAAAACGCGCCGGCAAACGCGGCGCGGGTCTTACCGAGTCGGTCACGCAGACGTGGCTTGACCCGCGCCGATTCCTCCAGGACGTCGGGTGCCTGCACCTCGGCCGGTGCTTCGACATCGGGTGCTTCGACATCGGGCGTGTCGACATCGGGCGTGCCCGCCGTGGGCGGCTCCGGTCCGCGCGGCGGACCGGTCGGGGTGGCTCGGCCGGGCGCGGTTGTGGACGGCGTCTGGCGGGCAGACCGTCGGGACAGGTACACGCCACCCACCGCGAGGACGATCGCGAGGGCGAAGATAAGTATCAGTACGAGGGGATCCATCGGCGGGCGATGCTAACGGCGCGACCCAACGCAGCGCGGCACATCACCACGATCATGGGGCCAGGCCGGCCCGCAGAAATCGACGGGACCGCGGCGGTCGCCCGTCGCATCAACTCCCGTACGGCGGTGAGCCCTCCGGCCGGTAGGTAATCACGCTGTCCCCACCCGGGCGGATCCCCGCGGCGTCGAGCGCCGACTTCACCCTGGCCCGCAGCTCGCGCGCGACCCTCCACTGTTCCAACGGCTTCGTCTTGAGTCCGAGCCGGATCAGCACCTGGTCGTTCGTGATCTGTTCCACACCCAGCATCTCGGGCTCATCGACAACGAGCAGCCCAAAGACCGGATCGGCACTCAGCGAGTGGGCTGCGTCGCTAATCGCGGCCTGCGCAACGTTGAGATCAGAGTCGTACGCGATCGCGATGTCGAGCAACGCCCGGGCCCACTGTTGGCTCTTATTCCCCACCCTCCGAATCTCGCCGTTCGGAACATGCCACACCACCCCTTCGATGTCGCGCAGTCGGGTGGTACGCAAACTCACGCCTTCAACGGTCCCAGTAGCAACGCCGGTGTCGATCACGTCACCGACCCCGTACTGGTCCTCCACCAACATGAAGAGCCCGGAGATGAAATCGCGTACGAGTGCTTGGGAACCAAAGCCCACCGCGACCCCCACGATGCTTGCGCCAATCCCGATCGCGGCCAGATTCACCGACAACGTATCGAGGACCATCACGATCGCCGTTGCCCAGATCAGCGCGCTCACCAAACTGCGGAGCACCGCGCCGATCGTCTCGGCTCGAAGCGCCCGGCGCACGCTCGGAACCGGCCCGGTGTCCAACAATGCGATGCCGCTGCGGCGACGGAACTTGTCGAGCCGCTCCGAAGCCTCGTCGCGAGATAGGCGCCCGACCACTCGCCGAATCGCGAGCCTGGCCAACCGCACGAGGGCATAAGCGACCAGCAGAATCAGCAGAATACGGAAGGGTTTGGCCAGATCGTCGGCCACCTGCGATGCGCGGGCGCTGCCGGTGAGATCATGCACCGCCGAGCACAACCACGCCTGCTTTCCGGTCGGACCGCACGCATTGACGAGTTCGAGTGCATCCGCGCCGGCCGCCTCGACAGGTTTCATAACCAGCTCAGGTGAGCACGATCTCGCCACGCATGCGCTGACTCACAACCTTGGTCGAGCCACCCGGAGCCATCGACACGCCGTACAGGCAGTCGCCGGCTTCCATCGTGCGCTTCTGGTGCGAGACGATGACGAGCTGAGCCTCATCGCGGAACTCGCGGACCAGGTCGAGGAACCGGTGCAGGTTCACGTCATCGAGCGCGGCCTCAACCTCGTCGAGTAAGTAGAACGGCGACGGTCGCGAGCGGAACACCGCAAAGAGGAACGCCATCGCGGTCAGGGACCGCTCACCTCCGGACAGCAGCGACAAGCGCTTCGTGTTCTTGCCCGACGGGCGCGCTTCCATCTCGATCCCGGTGTTCAACAAGTCGTCGGGATCCGTGAGGAACACCCGGCCCGACCCGCCTGGAAACAGCGTTGTGAACAGCTGCCCGAAGTTCTCCTGAACGTCGTTGAACGCGCTTTCGAACACCGTGACGATCTCAATATCCACCGCCTTGATCACCCGCATCAGTTCCCGACGGCTGTTCTTCACATCGTCGAGTTGGGCAACGAGAAAGTCATGCCGTTCCTGCAGCGCTTCGTACTCTTCTAGTGCAAGGGGGTTGATCGGTCCCATGAGCCGCAGATCACGATCGAGATCGCGGGCCCGCCCGGCGAGCGTGGTCCCCTCCGGAACTTCGGGAGCGCCTGCATCGATCGCCAGCCCGGGCTCGCAATCGAAATCGGCACGGATCCTTTCGACGGCCGCTTCGAGCCGCATCCGGTTCTCGGCCTCTTCGACCTCACGGCGCTGCTGGCGTTCGCGTACTCCAGCCAGTTCGTGTTCCTGGCTCTTGCGCTGACCGCGCAGTTGTTCGAGTCGGCCGCCCGCCGCACTCGCTCGTTCGGATTCGAGGCGACGCTGCTCGCGTACCGACGAGAGCACTGTGTCGACGCGGCCACCCAAATCCGCGAGCCGACCATCGACCGCCTCGTACGCCTTGCCCTTCATCAGTAACGACGTTCGGTATCGCTCGGCTTCAGCTTTCGCTTCGGGATCGCGGGCCAAACGTTCCTCAACCTCGGCCAATCGGCGGGTCAGCATCGACCGCCGCTCATCCAGGGCCGCAACCCGCACCGCGTACGCACGGCGGACCCCATCCACAGCCACCTCGCGAGCCACAAGCTCAGCCAGCGTGACGGCCCGTGCCCCCTCACGGATCGCGGCCTCAGCCTCGGCCGCCACCAGCTCGGGAATCCGGGCCTCCAAGGTCGCCAGACGCGCCCGCTCGTTCGAGGCAGAGTCCAACAGCCCGACCCGGGCCGCACTCGCGCTTTCGAGTTCCTCCGCTCGGGTATCTCGCTCGGTCGTCAGGCGCCCAACGTCACCGTGGCTTCGGTCATGCGCGGTCTGCGCCGAGCGCGCCACTTCAGCCTCATGGTGTTCGACCTCCCTGGCACTGGCAACCGCCGCGCGAGTCATGTCCACCGCGCGCTGTGCCCGATCCCGAGCTTCCACCGCGATTTCTGCGGCCGTGACTGCTTCGTCGAGCGCGGCGCGCGTGACCCCTGCGGCCTGATCGCCACCAAACCGCCAGGCGCGACCGCCACCGAAACGGTCTCCGGACCTGGTCATGATCGTGAGATCGGGGTTCTCAATCGCGAGGTCCATGCCGACGCGCCAGTCGCCGTCACACAACACCACACCGGCGAGAGTGCGGGCGAGCGTGGCTTGGAGTCCCGGAAGACTTGTGTGAACACAGCCGGCGAGCGAGCGGGAACCTGCAGGTGCGAGGGTCGCACCCGTGGTGACCGCAGTGTCGCCAGCATCGAGGACGAGGAGCCAGGCCGATGTGTCGCCCACGGCAAGGCGCGCAACGGCGGTACGGGCTTCATCCTGGCCGGAGACGATCAGCGCACCCATGGCGTCGCCGAGCGCGGCGCCCACGGCCTTCTCCGCACCGTCCTCGATCACGAGGTGGTTCACCAGCGCACCGGCGACCCCAACCATGCCTTCGAGGACGCCCGCGGCCTCGGCATCGCTCGCGGCATCGAGCGCCTGGGCCAATGCATCAGCACGCGCTTGCCAACGACTCGCGTCGGATTCCGCCTCCCGCCATTGCGTCTCCGCATCGGCGTGGCGCGCTTCGGCCTCAGACCGGACCCGGGTGGAGACCTGCGCCGCCTCCGTGGCCGAGGGAAGGGTGTTCGTCGCGGTCTCCAAACGCTCCGCTGCGGTGGTCAGGTCGAGCACGAGCTGCGTCCTCTGCGCTTCGACCCCGCGCACCCGCCGGTCGAAGCGCTCCAACTCGGCATCGATCCGCGCCAAGCCCTCGCGGCGTGCGGTGATTTCGCGGCGGACTGCCTCAGTCTCCGACGCGGGATCGGCGGCGGCGTCGTCCACAGTGAGCGCGGCACGCTCCTGCGCGAGACCGCGTTCCGCGGCTTCCACCTCAAGGCCCTGTTCCGAGAGGTTGCGTGCCTGCGGGTCGAGAGCATCGAGCTCTGTTCGCACTGCGCCCGCGTCTGCGACCAACGTCTCGACCACACCGATATCGGCTGCGGCCGCGAGTTCGCGCTCCAAGCCGCGTCGGCGTTCTGCCACGAGCGCACGCATACCTCGGGACCGTTCCCGCAGCGCTTCAACCCGCGCGAGTGCGTCGGCGACGTCGCCCTGGCCAACGTCGGTGAGTGCCCGCTCAGCATCGAGCACCGAGACATCGAGTTCACGCAAGCGCGCCTGAATCGTGGCCTCCTCGCGTGCGAGTTCGTGGGCGGCTTCGCGCAAGCGGCTGGTCTTGGCCTGCAATCCCGCGAGCTCCCGGCCCCCGAGATGGAGGCGGATCGCGCCGAGCTCGTCGACCACGCCGTCGTGACGACGGGCGGCGTCGGCCTGCTTCTGGAGCGGCCCAAGTCCGCGTCGCACCTCGCGGAGTAGATCGTTGAGGCGAACCAGGTTGCCCTCGGTAGCTTCGAGGCGCCGTTCGGCTTTTTCGCGGCGCTTGCGGAACTTCAGCACGCCGGCCGCTTCTTCGATGACCGCCCGGCGATCTTCCGGGCGCGAGTTCAACACGGCGTCAAGTTGGCCTTGGCCCACGATCACGTGTTGTTGGCGACCGATACCGCTATCGGAGAGGAGCTCCTGAATATCAAGGAGCCGACACGGTGCGCTGTTGATTGCGTACTCAGAATCGCCGTTGCGGAACAAGGTACGCGTGATCGTGACCTCGGTGAACTCGATCGGCAACATGTGAGAGCTGTTGTCGATCGTGAGTGCGACCTCGGCCCGCCCGAGCGCCGGGCGATCAGCGGTGCCGGCGAAGATGACGTCGTCCATTTTGCCGCCGCGCAGCGTCCGAGGACCTTGCGCGCCGAGGACCCACGCCACGGCGTCGACCAAGTTCGATTTCCCGGACCCGTTCGGGCCCACAACGACCATGACACCGGGTTCGAACTCGAGGACGGTCTTGTCCGCGAATGACTTGAACCCGCGCAGGGTCAGCGACTTCAGGAACACTCCGCAGCTCCTCTGTAACTGATCCCCGAGCGTAGCGACGGGCGCCCGGCGCGCGAGGGACCCGGAGCCACGTTTCTGAGTCCACTCACACCTGGCAGAACGGACAGAAGAATGTGGAGCGGCCCGAAACCTTTTCCCGCACAATTTCGCGACGACACCGCAAGCACGATTTCCCCTCGCGGGCATAGACCTGATGATGATCCTGGTAGCTGCCCTTGCGCCCGAAGAGGTCCACGTATTGCTCGTCGGCGAGTGACGAACCTCGGTACTTCACGCCGTCCTGAAGCACCTCGACCACCGCCCGGTAGAGCCGGCGCACTTCCTCAGGCCGCAACGAATCGCTCATGTGATCCCAGCGCAATCCGGCGTGATGGAGGATCTCGTCGGAATAGATATTGCCGATGCCCGCCAAGAACTTTTGGTCCATCAGCACAAGCTTGAGCTTGCCGTGGCGTTGTGCCAACAGCTCCCCGAAATAGTCCCAGCTCATCGCGGATTCGAGCGGGTCGATCCCGAGATGGCCGAGCTCCTCGACCTCAGTCTCGATCCCCACGAGCGGAGTGACGAACATCTCGCCGAACGTGCGCGGATCGATGAACCGCAGTTGGCCTCCGACGGTGAAGGTGATCACCACGTGGGTGTGCTTCTCGAGCGGTTCCTTCGCGCCGGCGGCTCGGCGCAGCTGGCCCGACATCCCAAGGTGGATGACGAGAACGTCACCGTCCTCGAGCTTGCACAACAGATATTTACCGCGGCGTACCACGCCCGTGAATTTGCGACCTTCGAGCGCGGAGGTGAAGGGCTTGCGCTGTCGGTACCGGCGGA
This sequence comes from Acidimicrobiia bacterium, assembly GCA_031430375.1. Taxonomy (GTDB): domain Bacteria; phylum Actinomycetota; class Acidimicrobiia; order IMCC26256; family JAENVU01; genus JAENVU01. The sequence continues at coordinate 9,472 of JANPBJ010000133.1, read as the reverse complement.
TCGAACGCATCCCGGTGACCTCGACCGACTTCACCTTCTTGCCCGCGATCTCCTTATCCAAGTCGCGGCGAATCACCTCGACTTCAGGGAGTTCCGGCATCCTGCACCCCTCCGCAACCGGTCGAAACCGGCAACTGTGTTGAACCATTCACTGTCGTCGCATCCGTGGCCGACAACAGCACCCACGCGGCTCGCGCCGCGGCCTGTTCCGCTTGTTTCTTCGATCCACCCTCGCCCCGACCGTGGTCCTCCCCGTTGACAACCACCGTGGCAAAGAACCGCTTCGCGTGATCAGGGCCTTCATCCCGCACGTGGTACCGCGGCAACCGATCGAACCGTTGCGCCGCGAGTTCCTGTAACCGAGTCTTGAAGTCGTCGCCGCCGGGACCGGTGGCGGCCTCAACAATCCGATCGTGGAGCAGACCCATGACCACGAGGCACGCGGCCTCCATTTCACCGTCGAGGTACACCGCCGCGATCACTGCCTCCATCGCGTCGGCCAGGATCGACGGCTTCTCACGTCCGCCCGAACCGTCCTCGCCCTTCCCGAGGCGCAGACACGGTCCGAGCGCGATCTCGGTGGCAACGGCCGCCAGCGTCTCCGCGTTCACGACCGACGCTCGCACCTTGGCCAGTTCGCCCTCCTGGTGCATGGGGTAGGTACGAAAGATGAAATCAGTGACCACCACCCCGAGGACCGCGTCGCCGAGGAACTCCAACCGCTCGTTCGAGCTGTCTTCTGGATGCTCGGCGCACCACGAACGGTGCGACAGCGCCTGCTCGAGGATGGATCCGTCGATAAACGACCACCCCAGGAGCGACTCGAGGCGGGAGCGGTCTTCAGGCTGCATCGGTGGAGGCGGCGATTAGGCCGCGGTCCCTCCGAGGCGGGAGACCACATAGTCCACAGCGTCACGCACCGTCACGAGATCGCCGAGGTCTTCGTCGTCGATTGTGAACCCAACTGTGCGTTCTCCGAGATCTTCTTCAAGTGCCTCCACCAGTTCAATGAGCGCGAGCGAGTCGGCATTGAGGTCATCGGCAAACTTGGAGTCGAGGGTGATCGTGGCATCGTCGATCTCGAGGATCTCGCTGAGATGAGATCGAACCACGCCGAACACTTCGGTCGCGTCGATCGGGTCATGAGTGGAATGGGTTTCAGCCGGCATACGCATCCTCCGGGACAACAGGGGTTTCAGGGGTGACGGTGTTCAGTGGGCCTTCTTGAACGATGGCGGCATGCATCCGGTCGACGAATCCGCCGGCCACGCAATCGACCGCGAGCTGGACCGCGTTCACGATCGCCCTCGCACTCGACGAACCGTGAGAGATCACGCAGACGCCGTCGACCCCCAGGAGGGCGGCACCACCCACCGTGTCGGGGTCGAGGTAATCGGTGACCCCTTGCAGCAGAAGCGGCGCCACCACATCAGCCGCGGCCTTGGCCTCCGGCGTGGCTCCCAACGTGGTGAAGACCAAACCCGCGGCGGCCTTGAGCGCGCCCTCCATGGTCTTGAGCGCGACGTTGCCGGTGAAGCCGTCGGTAACAATCACATCGGGGCGACCCGACATGAGATCGCGACCCTCCACGTTGCCGACGAACCACGGCTCGCCATCCAGGATGGCGTAGGTCTGCTTGCGGAGGTCGTCGCCTTTCCCGGGCTCTTCGCCGTTGGAGAGAAGCCCCACCGTGGGCTCGTCCACTCCAAGACGGAGGCGGGCATACGCGCGACCCATGAGCGCGAACTGCACGAGCCACTCCGCAGAGCACTCGACCGTGGCCCCACCGTCGACCAGCAGATGGGGCCGACCGAACGGGACGGGAATCGGCACCCCGATCGCGGGTCGGGCTGCACCCTTTATACGGCCGAAGCGCAGCAGCGCCGCAGCCATGGTGGCCCCGGTGTTTCCGGCGCCCACCATGGCGTTCGCCTGACCGTCGCGCACCGCTTCCGCGGCCCGAACCACCGACGAGTCCTTCTTCTTACGGACCGCCGCGCCGGGTTCCTCGTGCATCGCAATCACCTGCGAGGCGGCCAGAATCGAGACGCGCTCTGGGAGGATGCCGTCGGGGAGCGCGTCGCGAATCTCCGCGTCGTCACCCACCAACAAGATGTGGCAACCAATCGAGGCAGCCGCCTGGCACGCACCCTCGACAATCGCTTGCGGCGCGTGATCGCCCCCCATCGCGTCAATCGCGACAGTCATCTCGCTGGGTTCGGTCACCCCGGGGCGATCCTCGCTCGAAGTCACTTCGCGTCGAGCACCTGGCGGCCCCGATATGTGCCGCAGTTTCCACACACGGTGTGGGGCAGCTTGACCGCGTCACACGCAGGACACAGTGAACGGGCGGGTGTCGCAATTCTCCAGCTCGAAGCCCGACGCTGGCGCGTCTTTGATCGTGGAGTCTTTCGCTTCGGAACGGCCATGAGGGCTCCTCTGGTTTCTAGGGTCGATGATCAGGTGTCGAAGGTCAGGGCGCTGAGTGCGTCCCATCGGGGGTCGGGCGGATGGTGATCGCAGTTGCACGTGGCGAAGTTGAGATCGGTTCCACAGATCGAGCACAAACCTGCGCAGTCCACCCGACAGAGAGGCGCCGCTGGCAGATTGAGCAGCAACGCATCGCGAACCGGAAGCTCGAGGTCGATCTCTTCACCCTCGAGTGGGTAGGTCTCCCCCTCGATCGGCGCCTTCTCGAAGAGCTCGGAGACTCGCACGGTGAGCGCTTCCTTCACCGGCTTGAGACAGCGGCTGCATTCGGTCTCATATTCGGCGGTGACGCGACCGTGGGTCACGAGCCCATCTGGCACATGTTCGAGCATCAGGTCCACGATGAGCGGCGTCGCGGATAGACGCGCCGAAACCGCTCCGCCGAGCTCGAGCCCAGGGATTTCCATGCGAACCGCTCGGCGCGCGGCCGGGCGATGCAGCAGGTCAGACACGTTGCATCGGAGCGCGGTCATCAGCCTCAGGGGGCGTCTGCGATCTCGTGGTCACAGCGCCGGAAACGGGGTCGACCGAGATTCCGGCCGGGCCGGAGACTAGCAGGTCAGCCCCTATTTCCATTATCTGGCATTACTGGCACGGCCCGCGCCTGGCGAGCGGGACCCGAGCGGCCCGCGACGCAGTCGCATGAGCGGAAACCCGAAGCGAGGCACCCAACCCCAGGTCGTTCGGCCCGCGCTTGGCGAGCGGGGCCCGAGCGGCCTGCGACGCAGTCGCATGAGCGGAAATTACGGGATGTCTTGGTCGAAGAAGCTGCCTTCTTCGAGCTCATCGTCGATTTCGACCTCCGCGGCCGGGATGACTACTTGGAGCCGTTCGCGGCCCTTGGTGACCGCAGCCATCGTCCGCTCGAGCACCACTTCGAAACTCGCCAGCTTCTGGTCGATGTAGTCCTCGGCCTCGTGTTTGAGGTCCCGCGAGGTCTTTTCGGCATCGTCGACGATCCGGCGTGAATGCAGGTTGGCCTCCCGCACGACTTCGGTCTTCTCCACCATCCGCTGGGCCTGTTGGCGACCGGCGTCGATGATGTCTTCGGCCTCGCGGCGCGCCTTGGTGAGGAACTCCTCCCGCTCTTTCAGCAGCCACCGCGCCTGGCGGATCTCCTCGGGGAGCGCGCCGATCGCGTCCTCGAGCAGGCCGATCAGCTCGTCGCGGTTGACCATCACACTCGCCGACATCGGTACCGAGCGGGCCGTCTCGATGTGGTCTCGGACCTGGAGTATCAGCTCCTCGGTATCGAGGGGACTCCCGGTGAACTGTTCGACGTCGGTCACGCGGGAGTCCCCTTCTCGAAACGTTCGGCGAGCCGCTCACGGACGAGCGGCGGCACCATGCTCGACACATCTCCTCCGAACTTCGCAACTTCACGTACGAGGCTCGATGACAAGAACGAATGCTGAGGTGTGGTGGAAATGAAGAAAGTATCGATGCCTGAGAGGCGCTGGTTCATCTGCGCCATCTGGAGCTCGTAATCAAAGTCCGAGACCGCACGCAGTCCCTTGACGATGGCCGCCGCGCCGTGATCACGGGCAAAGTCGACGAGCAACCCTTTGAAGAACTCGATGTCGACGTTGCCCAAGTGCGCAGTGACCTCGTGGAGCATCTCTTGGCGCTCTTGGAGAGTGAAGAGCGACTTCGACTTCTGCGGGTTCCGAATCACCGCGACGATGACCCGGTCGAAGTGGCGCGCGGTTCGCTCGATGATGTCGAGGTGACCGAGGGTGACCGGGTCAAAGGAACCCGGGCAAAGGGCGGTGGCCACAGCTTCGAACACTCCTCGCTCGACGTCAGATCAAATGGGTGAGGCTGGTCAACTTGGCAATGCCGGCGACGCGAGGTCGTCTGGCGCACCGGTTTCGCCAAACTCGCCGGCTCCGGGGCCAGCGAGGACTACGAGCGTATCGCCGTAGGTCCGTTCCCACGCGACTTCCCAGCCTTGGGGAATCGGCGGCGCCCCCGCGGTAGCCGGACGTTCGATCACCACTCCAGCATCCGGGCTGAGCCAACCGGGCGCGGTCAAGAGCTCGAGGACCACCCCGAGCTCGGCGCCACTCATCTCGTAGGGCGGATCGAGAAACACCAGGTCAAAGGGGCTCTCAGGGGTTCGACCCTTGAGGTAGCCCGAAAAGCCACGGCGCTGGAGCATCGCCCGGTCTCCACATTTGGTGCTGATGAGATTCCGGCGAATCGCGTCGACGGCTCGCGGATCACGGTCCACCAGGGTCGCGCTCTCGGCGCCGCGGGACAACGCTTCAATGGCGAGGGCTCCACAGCCCGAGAACCCGTCGAGCACGTTGGCGCCCGCGAGGCGCTCGTCACCGAGTGCGCCGAACACCGACTCCTTGACCCGATCGGTGGTGGGCCTCGTGTTCGCGCCCTTGCCCACCACGAGGTGCAGGCCGCCCATCTCCCCCGCGATCACGCGGGGCCCTCGTCCACTGCTCTGCGGTTGTTGACTCATGGGAAAGGATCGTACGGGTCGGTGATCCGTTCGCCCGGTTCCGACGTGCTCGTGGATCATCGAACAGGATGGACGCAGCACACTCCACCCTGGCTTCGTTACATATTTGGACAGTCGGCACCACGGCCACAGCCATATGGTTTCGCCATGGCACACGATGCGGACGCGGCGATCCGGCGGGTTCGCTCCGCGCTCGCCGAGGGAGACGCCCTCGCGGTCCTCGGCCACGAGGTGAGCGGCACGGATCTCACCACGTTCCTGCTCGAGGTGATGCGACTCCGCGCCGCCCGCCAATCTCCGGCCGCCATCGTCCGACGCGCGGGTACAGATCGCTTTGTTGAGCCCGGGACGGTCGACGCCCGGTCGCTGCACCGCGTGATTGCCACCGTGATCGCGACGATCCCTCCCCCGTTCGACTTCCTCGAACTCGCGCCCGTCACCCCGCTGGGAACGCATTCGGTCGTCGCGACTGTGCACCAACACAAGGTCGTTGCAACCATCCGCGGGAGCGAGGTCGCCGCCGATCCCACGAACGCGCTCGCGCTCATCGCCGCGGGTCGCCGGCGTTCAGCGCCCCAGGTCCAGACCCATCGTCTGGCTGCGGTACAACGAATTCTGCGAGCGCAACCGTTCGGCGACCAGGGTCAGGCCCACTTCTCGGTGCTCGGACTCGTCACGGCGGGACGCGACCGCGGCAACCTCGAATTCGAACGCGAAGCATTGATCGAGCAGCTCCAGGCGCTCGTCGGCGCGGTCAGGTCCGTGACCGATCGGGAAATCGAAGTGCGCCTCACCAGCCTGCGCGACGAGTTCACGGATGCGCTCATCAGCGACACCCGAGACGCGGTCAACGATGCATTCATCACCGCCGACCCGGACCGCGTCTTGGGACGGGGCTACTACCGCGACCTGTGTTTCAAGGTCATCGTCGACACCGGGCCATCCGCGTTGGAGGTCGGCGACGGTGGCTTCACCGACTGGACCCAGGAGTTGGTGAGCAATCGCAAGGAACGTCTCCTCACCGGTGGCCTCGGCCTCGACCGCCTCACGTCGCTCGCCGCGTAACTTCGGCGTTCGCTGGACTCAGGGTTCGCCGGGGCAGGGCCCGCCGCGCGACCGAGAGTTATTCGCTGAGCACCGGCGCGCGGTACCAGGCGGATACTGAACGCTGTCTCCGGGCCTCCAGAGTGGCCCGAGACCTACGGGCAACCGGCGTTGACCGCAGCGATCGTTTGGTTGATGAAGGCCTCGTTGCCAGTTTGGTTCGGGTGAAGCTCGTCGCCGTCCTCGTACCAGTCACCGTCGGTGCCATCAGGGAGGTGATGGGACGCAGAGTTGGCCATCCAATCGAAGTACGTCACCTTGCCGGCCGTGGCCGTGCTCGCCTCGGCCCTGAGCAGATTGCCAACCCACTCGGCGAAGAGGACATACCCGAGGCTGAGTGGCGTCCCAACGCCAAACGCGTCGCTGGGCTTCGGCGGAGTGGTCAGGATCAGGCACCGACCCGAAGCCTTCAGCTCCCCGACCCCATCGTGGATCGCTCCAACGACCTTGGCCTGTTCAGCGGCAACAAGGCCTGGGGCACACTGGTTCGTGGGGGATCGGGTCGCGCAGTCTTCCAGCAAGAACGAGAGATAGATCGCGTCGTTCGCACCCAGGCTGATCGCGATTCGCTTGGGTGCCGTCCACTTCAAACCCCGCAGCACCGCGCGGCGCGGTTCGAATCTCGCACCGCCCAGACCATCAGGTTCCAGCTTCCAACCGTTGGCGTCCCACTGAGAAGCGAGCGTCTGGCGGTCGGTGAGGGTCGCGGCCGCGCGGTCCACCAGGCTGTCACCCACCCACGCTGCCTTCTGTCCAGACGACGGCACGAGCGAATACGGCAACAGGTAGACGGTGCAGCGCCCGTTCGGAGAGGTGACCCTCGGGAACAAGAAGCTCAAGACGGGCTGCGCCTTGATCGCGGCGTTCCCGCTGACCGTTGCCGGCGGGATGGGAAACCGTTCCACCTCTCCGGTCGGCGTCGCGGCGATCCCCAACCAGTTGAGTTGCCAGCCGCTGTCGACGAACTCGGCGGTTCCGGGTGAACGGCCCAAGAACGTGACCGTGGCGGCCGGACCGAACGCAGTACTCGACGTGGTGAACTTCACGGTCCACGTTCTCGCCAGCGTCCCGCCTCCCAACTGGGGCTCCGCCGGATCGATGCATTTCACCGTGGTGACGGCCGCGCCAGCGGGCGCGGCCACCAATGCCACCGCGCTCCCGCTGATCAGGACGGACACGAAGCCCGCCGTTGCGATCCGGCGGAACAATCGGTGCGAAGTCATGAGGCGATCCAATCATCAGGAACACATGACGGCAACGTAATTCGCCCGACCTACCGGCGCTCGTTCTCGGCCAGCTCGGCGAGAAGGTCGGCGGCCGGGATGGATTCCGGGGGGAGCCGCTTGGCCGCCGCCTCGAGCGCCCGGCGCCCCAGGAGCGCGTTCACCGGGGTGGCGACGCCAACGGTGTCGCCGATCCGAACGATCTCGCCGTTGAGCGCGCCGGACTCGATGGATCCGAGCCCCCGGGCCATCGATTGCCACGAGGATCCTCCGGCGCGATCCGCACCATCAATGGTGCCCACCTGGAGTCGTTCGCCGCGTCGCTCCCGTTCCTCCGCGCTCGACGCGAAATCGATGCCCGCGGCTCGAAAGCACGCCAGTCCTTCATCGCGCGCTCGATCCACCAGATCGAGCGCAGCATCGTCGAGCACACACATCGCCTGCACCGCATTGCCAAGATTCATCAACAGCTTCGTGTACTTCCATCGCATCACGTCGGGAACGGCGCGGGCATCAAACCCCCCGAGACACAGCGTGGCGGCGAGATCACGGGCGACCGCGTCTACGAGGCCGACAGCAGGCCCGAGATCGAACAGTCCCGGTATCGGTGACGCGTACGCCTCGACGCGGCCCGGTGCGAGATGCGCCGCGGGCATCATCACGACCACGCCGTACGTACGAGGAAACACCGCGCCCACGACCCGTTCGTTGATCACACCATTCTGGAAACACGCAATCGGCGTCTGGTGCGGCGCGCACTGCTGTAACGCTTCGAGTACCGGGGCGGTGTCCTGGCTCTTCACCGCGAGGGCCACGACGGTGAACGCGTCGATGCCCGCCGCCGCCACCGTCCGCACAACGGGTACCGGGACCCGCACTGTTCGGGTGGGCTCCGCGAGGAGCAGCCCGTCGCGCTCAATCGCGTCGGCGTGGGCGCCCCGCGCCACCAGCGTGACGTCAACTCCCGCCTCCGCCAACCGAACGCCGACCACGCCTCCGATGGCGCCTGCACCAATGATCACCACCTTGGTCATCGGCGGATCGTAGGTGTCGTAACGTCGAAGCCATCGACCGCTTGACCTTGCTCGACGAACTCCGCGCGATCGCCCAGACCGGGCTCCACTACGCCACCGACCCGTATGACCGCGAGCGATGCACGCGGCTGCTCGACCTCGCAACACAGGGCTATGCCGAGGCGCTGGATCTGCCTGAGTCGGTGGTGCGGGAGCGTCTCGCCAAGGACCTGGGTTACGTGACCGCCAAGGTCGGGGCCGACGCCGCGATCTTCGATCCGGACGGCCGCATGCTCATGGTCCACCGGGCCGACGATCACAGGTGGGGAATGATCAGCGGCTGGGTGGACCCGGGCGAAACGCCTGCGACCACCGTGGTACGCGAGGTGGCCGAAGAGGTCGGCCTGACCGTGACCAACTTCGAACTCGTGGACGCGATCGGTCGACCCGCCGCCACCGGGTTCGGACCGCATGCCGTAGTCAGCGTCCTCTACGGCTGCGAGGTTGCGCCCGGCCCGATCACCATCTCGCACGAGTCGCTCGCCGCGGAGTATCGCGAGATCGATGCCGTCGACGACTGGCACGCAAACCACGAAGTTCTCGCCCATCTCGCCCGCGACGCCTGGCGCTCCCGCCATTGACCCGACCCCAACCCGGGGACCGACCGACCGGCTCGGGGGTTACATGCAACCCGTCGGGTCGGTTGTCGCCACGCCACGTCGACACGACTGGCGAGCACGGGCCGAGCTCACGAGCCAGCCCTCATCGCCCGGCTCCAGCGTGATCTCCGTTTCTATGCTGGCGGTCGCGTCATCCGGCAGGCCGGTCTCTCGGATCGTGACGAGCGCCGGTTCACCTCGCTGTACCGACACCACTTCCACCACGCCAACCTCGGACGTGGGCCCGCCACGAAGCAACGCGGCCAAGTCCTCGGCGACGGCGTCGGGACTGGCATCGAACGCCTTCGGAGCCAGCGCCTTCCACCTTCCGGTGACGTCGACCCACTCGGTCTGCCCGAAGTTGTCGGCCGGACCGGTGGTCGACGTACTGGATGTGCTCGAGCTGGACGACGCCACCGGCTTCGACCCGTTGCTCCCACAGGCGGCGAGACCCACCAGCGCAACCACCATGAACAATCCACGTCGCATGTCGTCTCCTAACTCTTG
>JANPBJ010000132.1:0-10404 GCA_031430375.1 Acidimicrobiia bacterium | reverse complement strand
CTACAACTCGACCTACACCGGCATACTGCCGAAGGCGCAGCGCGCGTCGTGGCCCCAGATCGTGGTGCGCGACGCGAACGGCAACTTCGTACGCGTGGTTTCGCCGAAGCAACGGACGCATCAGCCTCCCACCACCGGTGGCGCCGCGAATCCTTATGCGCAAGGGTGGCCGTCGATGACGCCGTACGTCACCTCGCTCGCCGGCCAATCGATCACGGTCGAGGGCGTCTTTACCCCGGGCACCGGAAGTAGCTACCTGAGCTAGGCGGGTTGGTACCAGTACACGGGGACGTTCGCGTCGGATGGCAGCATCGACGGATTGGTGACCGGCATCTACGACCAGGCTTCGATGTACGCGGTCGGCGGCGTGGACCGAAACACCGGGGTCGCCGTGGCCGACGCTCCGAATGATGCGTACAACGTGATCTACCGCGATCTAACCACTGCGTTCACCTATGGCTACTGGGGCGGGAAGTACGGAACGGATTCGAGCGGCTTCTGGAACTCGTGGGCACCGCCGACCGCGCCGAGCGGCGGCCAGCCGGCGTTCGGGGCCGCGCGGACGAACGCGGATCCGACCACCGGGGGCGATCAGTTCTTGGCGGGGAACCTCTGGTCGCAGCTGATGTTCCCGGGGTCGAAGAACTATTCGATCCCCTACGGCGAGGACTACGGCAGCGGCGCCGCCAATCGCCCGTCGCCGCTTGTCGACCTCCCGAACGGCGGTGAGTTCCACATCGTGATCGGCAAAGACGGCCCCAAAGGCTGCTTGGGAAATCTCTGACGACGGGGTCGGTCGGCGTCACGTGGTGAGGCGCTCAGACGAGAAGGCGTTGCGGGTCTACCAGCGGTTGGGCAGGTCGATCTCGAACTCGGCCGCGACCGAGCGGATGGCGTCGCGGTGTTGAGGGTCATCCGGATCGAGGGCGACGCTCCCTACGTCAACCGTGACGTTTCCCCAGATCGCCCAGCACGGTTCATCGGTCGCGAGGCGCGATCGGTATCCGATTCCCAACACTTGCGGGAGCCACTCGCGTACGGCAAGTCCTACGCCCTGACTGACCGGTCGCCCGATGCGGCCACCGAGCCGCAATAGCCCGATGTCGAGGTGACCGGATCGGTCCAAGGTTTCTATCGTCGCGCGGACAACCGGATGTTTGTCGAGCGCGACGAGCGCGCTTGGCTGTTCGATGTCGATGAATGACCCGACGTTGAGCACTCTGACTGTGCCGACCCGCTGCATCGAAAGCCAGTCGCCGACGCCGCTTGAATCGCGCGCTTCGGGGTCGAGATCATCGGTGTCGATTCCCGTGATTGCCGCGAGGAACGACTCAGCTTCTGAGTCGGGACGGAACCGAGCAAGTGTTTCGCGCAGGCAACCGATCAGGCGTGTCGCGGTATAGCGAATCGCGACGAGTCCTTGAGGATCGTCGAAGCGGTTCAGACCCGGCCGCTCGGGTTCGGGATGCGGGAGTGCATCCGGTTGGGGGTGCACCCGCAGCGTGCCGGCGCCCGGATACGGCGTTGCGCTCGACGCGATGAGCTGCTCCGGATCCACCTTCAGCCTTCGAGGAACGCGCGGGTGGCGGTGAGGACGCGGTTCACGTCGGTCTCGTTCTCCACGCTGCGAAGCGCGACTAGCGGAGCCTCATCGCCGAGCTGAGGATTCGAGGAGCGAAGGAATCGCGCTGCGACTGCCGGCGAGTACACGGTGGCCACGGACCGGGTGATCCAGAACAGAGCGTCGAGGCGAAGTTGTACCGCGTGTTCCCGCGGCTCCGACGCGGCGTCGCTGGCCCAGTGCTTGAGCTGACGTGCATCGGCCATGCCGAGCGCCGCCGAGGCGATGCGCGGCCCGACGGTGTCGAGGAGGAACCGAGCCTTCTCGTCCGCCGACTGAGCCACCGTTGCCTGATGGGCGTCCTTCCAGGCGGAAACAAAGTCCGGTGCTGAGATCGTTGCCATTGCGATCCCTCCTGAGGGGGCTCTTGTACAAACTATCGTATACCCTATCGGGCATACTCGTCAACGCCGATTCCAGGGGTGTGCCTTGGCCACGCCAATTCGTCGGCCACCTGCGCGAGTCGCTTCGATCGCTTGGTCAGCACTTGGTACGTGTGTCGCGGCGTCTCCTCCATGACCTTGAACACGTCACGGATGAACTCGATCGGCACGTCGGGATGGAACAGGTCGCTCATCGAGTGCACGAAGTTCACGCGCGGCGCCCGCCACCCATACGGGATGCGCAACGCATCCCTATGCGTCGTCAATGCGAAGCCGGGCCCGCTCGTCCGAGGGTCGCCGTCGTTCTGATACTTCGCTTGGCCCATCGCCCGCAGTCGCTTGGCCAGCGCGAGGGCGTAACAGTTGTCGCAACCCGGCGACGTCTGGTCGCAGCCGGTCGTCGGATTCCACGTTGCTTCGGTCCACTCGATGGACGACCCACTACTCATGGCAGGCCTCCTGGTCGGTGTGTCGAACATAGTTTCGACGGTACCCCGAGGGTGTGACCATCGAAATCTTCCCGTGGTTCGGTGGCCGAGAAGTCCGTCGACACCGTCAGGCGACCGCGGCTTGATCCCGCACGGTCTTGGCCGCGGCGACCAGCCGGTCGACTTCGCCCGTGGAGAAGAGGCCTTCGGGGCCGCGGGGGCTCACGTCGGTGAACGGAGACTCGTAGAACCGTCGGGCTTCGATCGTGCCGTGTTCGGTGAGGTCGTCGATGACACAGTGTTGCAGCTGTCCTCTACCTCCACACTTTGCCGCCTGCACCACTCGGTCAGATAGCCTCACCGCGCCCGGCCGGAGCCGGCATCTGACGAGCGGACGAGGGGAGCGGGAACGTGGCGCAGTACCTACCGATCCTGACGATGGTGATCCTCGTGATCCTGTTCGTCTCGCTGAGCTTCGTCGCCTCGATCTTCCTCGGCGTCAAGCGGCCCACCAAGGCCAAGACCGCACCGTATGAGTGCGGCATCGTGCCCGAGCAGGAGCCCGTCGAGCGCTTCCCGGTCAAGTTCTACCTGGTGGCCCTCGCGTTTATCGTCCTCGACGTTGAGATCATTTTCCTCTACCCCTTCGCCACCATCTTCCGCTCCCTCGGCGGCTACGGCCTCGCGATGATGGGCACTTTCCTCCTCGTGCTGATCGTCCCCTTCGCCTACCTCCTCAGCGTGGGCGCGCTCTCCTGGGGCCCGGTGAGCCAAGTCGCCAGCCGCATCGTGCGCCCGGTGCTGCGAGCCGCGGGCATGCCCGACGGTGTGGCGAAGCAACCCGTGGTATCGAGTCCCGAACAAGAAGCGGCCTAGCGCGATGGGTCTCGACGCGGTTCCGTACAACTTTCTCACCGGTCGCCTCGAAGACCTCGTTCGCTGGGCGCGTCGCAACTCGGTGATGCCCGCCACCTTCGGTCTCGCGTGTTGCGCGATCGAGATGATGGCCACCGGCGCCGCGCATTACGACCTCGCGCGCTTCGGCATGGAGACCTTCCGCGCCAGCCCGCGCCAGGCCGACCTCATGATCGTTGCCGGCCGAGTGAGCCAGAAGATGGCCCCCGTCCTGCGCCAGGTCTATGACCAGATGGTTGAACCCAAGTGGGTCATCTCCATGGGCGTCTGCGCGAGCAGCGGCGGCATGTTCAACAACTACGCCATCGTCCAAGGCGTGGACCAAATCGTCCCCGTGGATGTCTATGTTCCCGGCTGCCCGCCCGGCCCCGAGACCCTCCTTCACGGCATCATCACGTTGCATGAACTGATTCGTACCGGCGAGCTCCTCAAGCGCCGCGACGCCTCGCCCACGGGCGGTGCCGGCATCGAAATAGCCCAGCAGGACGGGGTTTTGGTCGATCTGCCCACCCTCAAGCCGGCGAGCGTCTGAACCCGATGACCGAGTCCGCCGCGCCCGAAACCGACGTCGCTCGTGAAGAAGAGCACAAGCTCCCCGCGACCGAAAAGCCCGTGCCATCGGATGAGGTCGCCGCGGCCCTCTGTGCTCGCTTCGACGGCGCGGTGTTTCACAACTCTCACGGCCAGGCGGTGGTCTACCTCGACCGCGCCCACTGGGCCGACGCCGCCACGTACCTGCGCGACGACGAACAGTTCACCTCCTGTCTCGACGTCACCGCCGTCGATCACCTCGGCGACGTGGAACGGCTTTCGATTCCCGGCGTGAACCCCGAGCGGTTCGAGATCGTGGCCAGTTTCTTGTCGCACACCCGCAACCGGCGCATTCGCGTGATTGCCCAAGTACCGCTGGCGGACCCGTCGATCGCGAGCATCACGCCGGTCTATCCCGGCATGAACTTCGCGGAGCGCGAAGTGTTCGACCTCTACGGCATCACCTTCCCCGGCCACCCCGAACTCACCCGCATCCTCATGCCCGACGATTGGGTGGGCCACCCCCTGCGCAAGGACGACGCACCCGCGCGCGTCCCGGTCACGTTCAAAGGCGACCCGGGCCCGCGATGAGCGCAGCGAGTGACGACCTCGAGGTGATCGACGTGGAGTCGGCGGACGCGGAGAGCGCGGTTGACGCGTCCGCGGACGCGCCCCTCACCGAGACGCCCGCGCAGATGGAACAGTCGCGCCTCGAACGCCAGACCGACGAAGGCGAGCAGGTCCTCACCCAGCAATCCGAGATCGTCGTGACCGGTGGGCCGTGGCCCGAGGTCGAGGGCGAAAGCCAGACGATGATCATCAACATGGGGCCGCAGCACCCATCAACGCACGGCGTGTTGCGCATCATGATGGAGCTCGACGGCGAGACCGTGGTGCGGGCCAAGCCCATCGTCGGTTACCTCCATACCGGCATGGAGAAGACCGGCGAGCAGCTCACCTACGTGCAGGGCTGTACCAACGTGACCCGGATGGATTACGCGTCGCCGATCGCGAACGAGCTCGTGTTCTCGATGGCCGTGGAACAGCTCCTCGACGTGGAAGTCCCCGACCGCGCGATCTGGATCCGCATGCTCCTCGCCGAGCTGAGCCGCATGGCCAGCCACTTGCTCTTCCAGGCGAGCAACGGCATGGACCTCGGCGCGATCTCGATGATGCTCTACGGCTGGCGCGAGCGCGAAGAAACGCTGCGAGTGCTCGAGCTCATCACCGGCCTGCGCATGAACCACAACTTCGTGCGCCCCGGTGGCGTGGCCGCCGATCTGCCGGAGGGTTGGCAGGACGCGTGCCTCGAACTCTGCGAGACGGTGGAGCGCGGCATCGCCGAGTACGACGAGCTCCTCACCGGCAACCCGATCTGGCTCGAGCGCATGGTGGGCGTGGGCGTGATCACGAAGGAAGAGGCGCTGGGATTCGCGGCGAGTGGCCCGATCCTGCGCTCTACCGGATTCGCCTGGGACCTGCGCAAGACCCAGCCGTACCTGGCCTATGACCAGGTGGATTTCGACGTCATCTACACCGAGAACGGCGACTGCTTCGACCGCTACCGCATCCGGCTCTACGAGATCGCGGAGTCCATCAAGATCGTGCGCCAGTGCGTGGACATGATGCCGAGCGGCGACTACCGCGTGCAGGACAAGAAGGTCACCCCGCCACCGCGGGCGCGCATCGACGAGTCGATGGAAGCGCTCATCCACCACTTCAAGCTCTTCACCGAAGGCTTCCGCGTCCCTGCTGGCGAGACCTACGCCTACGCGGAGTCGCCCCGCGGCGAGGTGGGTTGCTACATGGTGAGCGACGGCACCGGGAAGCCCATCCGCATGCACGTGCGCGGCCCGTCCTTCTACAACCTGCAGACGATGCAACCGATGATCAAGAACCGCATGGTCGCCGACGGTGTGGCCATCATCTCGAGCGTCGACCCCATCATGGGCGAGGTGGATCGCTAGTGATGAGCCTCGCGAACCCCCGTTCATTGTGCGCGTGCCCTCTCCACCCGTGGAATACGCACAATGAACAGCCGCTGGAGCGGGAGCGGGAGTCATGAGCGCAGCGGGACGTATTCAGACGTGCAGCCGCAACGCCAGCGGAGCGTGGCCCGAGCGGCCCGCGACGAAGTCGCAGGAGCGGGAGTCATGACGTTCAATGCGACGAACATTGCGCGGGCGCACGAGATTTTGGCGCAGTACCCGCGGCCGAAGAGTGGGATCCTGCCGTTGGCGCACCTTGCCCAGGATCAAGACGGCTGGCTGAGTCCCGAAGCCATGCGCGAGATCGCGGACCTCACCGGTGTCACCCCCGCCGAGGTGCTCGGCACGTGCAGCTTCTACACCATGTTCAAGCGCAAGCCGTGCGGGAAATACCTGGTCAGCGTGTGTACGAACGTCACCTGTCTCGTCCTCGGCGGCCCCGAGATTCTCGACCACCTCGACGCCCGCTACGCGAACGACCCGGACGTGACCGTCGAAGAAGTGGAGTGCCTCGCGGCGTGCGGCAACGCACCATCGATGCAGGTGAACTACGAGTTCCACGAACACTTGAACCCCGAGCTCGCCGCCGCAGTGGTCGACGACTACAAGTCCGGCGCCCTCGCGGCTCGCACCATCTCCGGAAGCAGAGCGTCGTGAGCGAGGCGTTCGATCGCGAATACCCGGCCCGCGCTCGCCGAGCGGGGCCCGACCGGCCCGGACCGCAGGGCCAAGAGGGGGACGGATGACGGCCACTGAAACTCGTCTCGTCACCGCGCGCTTGCACGACCGTCCGCAGGATTCGTGGACGATGGAAGGTTTCCTCGCGTCCGGCGGCTACACCGCGTTGCGCCAAGCGCTCGGGATGGACGCCGCCGCAATCGGTCCCGAGGTCCTCGCCCCCTCGGGGCTCCGCGGCCGCGGTGGCGCCGGATTTCCCGCGGCCACCAAGTGGTCGTTCCTGCCCAAGGACTCGTTCCCGCGCTACCTCGTGGTGAACGGCGACGAAGGCGAACCGTCCACCTTCAAAGACCGCATGCTGGTGGAGCTCGACCCGCATCAACTCATCGAAGGCATCGCGATTGCGTCGTATGCGATCAGTTGCAATCAGGCCTTCGTGTACCTACGCGGCGAGTTCGCACTCGGCTACGAGCGGCTGACCCAAGCCATCAAGGATGCGCACGTCGGCGGCTTCCTCGGCAAGGACATCCAGGGGTCTGGCTTCGACCTCGAGATCGTCGTGCACCGCGGCGCGGGTGCCTACATCTGCGGCGAAGAGACCGCGCTCCTCGAGAGCCTCGAGGGTGAGCGCGGTATGCCGCGGATCCGCCCGCCATTCCCGGCCATCGCGGGCCTCTACGCCAAGCCGACGGTCGTCAACCACGTCGAGACGCTCTCCACGCTCCCGCACATCCTGCAATTGGGTGGCGCAAAGTACGCGGAGCTGGGCGTGAACAAGTCGACGGGCACGCGCATCTTCTCGCTCTCCGGTCACGTGAAGCGGCCCGGTAACTACGAGGTCGAGCTCGGCATCACGTTCCGCGATCTCATCGAGTCTCCCGAGCTCGGTGGCGGTGTGCCCAACGGCCGCAAGGTCAAGTTCTTCGTCCCCGGTGGCGCATCGAGTCAATGGCTCACCGGATCCGACGAGCACCTCGACGCGCCACTCGACATGGACTTCGTGCAGCAGACCTACAGCGTCATGCTCGGCTCCGGCGCGGTGATGGTCTTCGACGACACCACGAATCCTGCGCTGGTCGCCTGGCGTCTCGCCAAGTTCTTCGCCCATGAGAGCTGCGGCAAGTGCACGCCGTGCCGGGAAGGTGCAGGCTGGATCGAGAAGGTCCTCTACCGCATCTCGCACGGCGAAGGTCGTCCGAACGACCTCGACCTCTTGTTCGACGTGGGCAACTCCATCTCGCCGGGTGTGCTCAATGCGCCGTTCACCCAGACCACGATCTGCCCCCTCGGCCCGTCGGCGGTGTCCCCGGTCGCGAGCCTGCACAAGTACTTCAAGGAAGAGGTCGAGGCGATGTGCACCAACGGCTACGCGTCGATCCCCGTGAGCGCACCATGACGAGCACGAGCAAGAGCGAGCCGTCGACGGCGGTGAACCCCCCAACCACCCCGGCGAGCGTGGCCCGAGCGGCCCGCCCCGAAGGGGCAAGAGCGGCAGAGATGGTCAGCATCACGATCGACGGCACGACGGTGCAGGTCCCCAAGGGCGAAGTGCTGATCAAGGCCGCGCAAGAGCACGGCACCTATATCCCGCGGTTCTGCTGGCACGAGCGCATGAAGCCCGTGGGCATGTGCCGTATGTGTCTCGTGGAGATCGAAGGCGTGCGGGGCCTGCCGCCGGCCTGCACCACGCCGGTGGCCGAGGGCATGGTGGTCAACACCCTGTCCGACACCGTGAAGGACGCGCAGGACGGCATCCTCGAACTCCTGCTGGTGAATCACCCCCTCGACTGCCCAGTGTGTGACCGCGGCGGGGAGTGTCCGCTCCAGGACATCACCCTCGCGTTCGGGCCCGGCGAGTCGCGCTTCACCGAAGAGAAGCGGCACTGGGAAAAGCCGATCCCGATCTCGGATCTCGTGCTGCTCGACCGCGAGCGTTGCATCCAATGCGCGCGTTGCACGCGGTTCGCCGATGAGATTGCGGGCGACCCGCTCATCACGTTCGGCGAGCGCGGCGGCTACACCGAGATCACCACCTTCCCCGACGAGCCGTTCGCGTCGTACTTCTCCGGCAACGTGGTGCAGATCTGCCCCGTGGGCGCGCTCACGGCCACGCCGTATCGGTGCAAGGCGCGGCCGTGGGACCTGAGTGCCCCCGAAACCAGTTGCACCACGTGCGCGGTGCACTGCCGCGGCGCGCTGGAGTCGAGTTCGAACCGTCTCGTGCGGCTCCTCGGTGTGGACAGCGAACCCGTCAACCACGGTTGGCTGTGCGACAAAGGCCGCTACGGATACGACGCCGTGCACAGCGAGGCGCGCATCACGCGCCCGATGATTCGCCGCGGGGGCCAGCTCGTGGCGTGCTCGTGGCCCGAGGCGCTCGACGCCGCGGCCGACGCCCTGCGCTCTGCACTGGCGCAGAACGGCGCGTCGAGCATCGCGGTGCTCGGTGGCGCGCGCGGCACCAACGAAGACGCCTACGTGTGGGCCCGGTTCGCCAAGGGTGTGCTGCGCACCGACAACGTCGACGCGCAGATGGGCGATGGTCTGCCGGCCGAGGTCGCGCTCGGCCTTCCGCATGCGACGATCGCAGATCTCGATACCGCGCGGGCGATCGTGCTGCTCGGCGTGGACATCAAGGAAGAACTTCCTGTCCTCTTCCTGCGCGCTCGTCGCGCCGCGGTGGAGCTCGGCGTTCCCCTGATCGAGATCACTCCCACCGCCACCGGTCTCGCCCGGTACGCGGCTGCCAGCCTGCGGTACGCGCCCGGCGAACAAGCCGATGTCGCCACCGCGTTGGTGGCCGCCCTCGGTGGCAACGCCGGGACCGACGAGGGAATGCAAGCCGCCGCGGCTGC
Organism: Acidimicrobiia bacterium; assembly: GCA_031430375.1. Lineage (GTDB taxonomy): Bacteria > Actinomycetota > Acidimicrobiia > IMCC26256 > JAENVU01 > JAENVU01. The sequence continues at coordinate 1,005 of JANPBJ010000132.1, read as the reverse complement.
ACTCACCGGCCGCGAGGGTCACGTGGTGGTCATCGCCGGGCGCGGCAACCTGGCCGAGCACAGTGACGCGACCGTGGCCGCGATTGGTGAGCTCACCGGCTTGGACGACGCCCGCTTCATCGTGGCGTTGCGCCGGGGAAACGTGCGGGGCGCGCTCGACCTTGGTCTCGCGCCCGGGTTCCTCCCTGGCCGGGTCAGCCTCGATGCCGGCCGCGACTGGTTCGAAGACGCGTGGGGCGCAGTACCCAGCGACCGCGGGCTCGACGCGCTCGGGATCCTCCAGGCGGCCGCGAACGCCAAGATCGAGGCGCTCGTCCTGTTGGGCGCCGATCCGCACAACGATTGTCCCGACCGGTCGCTCGCGGTGAAGGGCGTGGCCGGCGCGAAGTTCGTGATCGCGGTCGACATGTTCCTGAACCACAGCAACCGCGCGGCCGATGTGTTCCTCCCCGTCACCACATGGGGTGAGCAGGACGGCAGCGTCACCAACGTGGAGGGCCGGGTCCAGCGGGTGGCTCGCAAGGTGTCGGCCGAGGGCACGGCGATGCCCGACTGGCGCATCGCCGCCGAGTTGGCGTTGCGGCTGCGCGAAGACTTCGACCTTGCCACGGCTGAGGAAGTCCAAGACGAGATTGCGCGGGTGGCACCGGCCTATGCCGGGGTCGACGCCGCGTTATTGAGCCGGGCCCGCGATGGCGCGGTGCTGCCGATCTCCGAGCATGCCGACGAGCTGGTGCTCGGTCGCCTGTCGATGACGTTGACCGACGCATCGTGGGAACCGATCGCGCCCGGACAAGCCGACGGCGACGTGATCAAGGGCGATGTGACCAAGGGCGATGTGATCAAGGTCGAGATTGCGGTTGAGGTCGAGGTCGACGTTGTCGCCGTCGCCGACCCGGATGATGAATCCGTCGAAGTGATGCTGGTCGAGCGCGTCCTCGAGACCGTCACGGTCGTCGAGCGCGACGTGCCGGCGCTCCACCGCTGGGATGGGGTCAACGAGAC
>JANPBJ010000131.1:0-7372 GCA_031430375.1 Acidimicrobiia bacterium | reverse complement strand
ACGACGGGTACCTGCGCGCGGTCGACGCGACGCTGGCGCAGTTCGACGCGCGCGTGCACTGGGGCAAGCTGCACTACCTGACCCGGGAACGCCTCGACGCGCTCTATCCCGAGGCCGGGACCTTCCGCCGTCTGCGGCGCGAGCTCGACCCCGAGGGGCTGTTCCTCAACGACCACCTTCGGCCGCTGTTCGCGTGATCTTTTTTCCGCCTTGGTATCGACCTGATTCTGGATTGCGTCCAAGATCAGGATTAAAGTTGGGGTCATGACCGCGGCGTCCGAGGACTTCGCCATCCTGCTGCGGCGGAACGGCGTGCAGGTGACGGCACAGCGCCTCGCCGTCCTGCGGTTGGTGTCTGAACGCCCGCACAGCACGGTGGAGGAGATCGAGCGGATGGCGCGGGCCGAGCTCGGAGCGATCTCGCGCCAGGCCGTGTACGACGCGCTCGGCACGTTGAGTGAACACCGCCTGGTCCGGCGGATCCAACCGGCGGGATCGCCGTCGCGATACGAGGATCGCGTCGGTGACAACCACCACCATCTCATCTGCCGAATGTGTGGCCGAACCGTCGACGTTGACTGCGCAGTCGGCGACGTGCCGTGCCTCACGGCGTCTGACGACTTGGGGTACGAGGTCGATGAGGCGGAGGTCATTTACTGGGGTCGCTGCCCGGAGTGCGTTGCGGCGACCACGTCGGGTTCGCACGGAACGAAGTGAGCGAACGAACTGCTCCAACAAGCGAGGAGAACGAGATGTCCGATAGTGAGAACCCAGTCATCGATGCGCCCACTGCGAAAGTGGGTCGTCCGCACACGAATCGGGATTGGTGGCCGGACCAGCTCGACCTGCAGGTGCTCCACCAGCACTCGCCGCGCTCGAACCCGTTGGGTGACGACTTCGACTATGCGGCCGAGTTCGGGACCCTCGACCTCGAGGCACTGAAGCGCGACCTCATCGACGTGATGACGACGTCGCAGGACTGGTGGCCGGCCGACTACGGCCACTACGGACCCCTGTTCATACGGATGACGTGGCACGCGGCCGGCACGTATCGCATCGCCGACGGGCGCGGCGGTGGTGGCGAGGGCGCGCAGCGCTTCGCCCCGCTGAACAGCTGGCCGGACAACGCGAACCTCGACAAGGCCCGGCGGCTGCTCTGGCCGGTGAAGCAGAAGTATGGACGCGCGATCTCGTGGGCCGACCTGATCGTCTACGCAGGGAACGTGGCGATGGAGTCGATGGGCTTCGAGACGTTCGGCTTCGGCTTCGGTCGCCCCGACATCTGGGAGCCGGAGGAGGTCTTCTGGGGTCCGGAGGACGCTTGGCTCGGTGACGAGCGCTACAGCGGTGAGCGCGACCTCTCCGAGAAGCTCGGCGCGGTGCAGATGGGTCTCATCTACGTGAACCCCGAGGGGCCGAACGGCAACCCCGATCCCCTCGCGTCGGCGCATGACATTCGCGAGACGTTCGCCCGCATGGCGATGGACGACGAGGAGACCGTCGCGTTGATCGTCGGCGGCCACACGTTTGGCAAGTGCCACGGCGCCAACAGTGGCGACCTCGTGGGGCCGGAACCTGAGGGATGCCCGGTTGAGGCGCAGGGCATGGGCTGGCGCAACACCGTTGGCACCGGCATGGGCGTCGACACGGTCACCAGTGGGCTCGAGGGCGCATGGACGAACGAGCCCACGAAGTGGGACAACGGTTATCTCGACAACCTCTTCGCCTACGACTGGGAGTTGACGACGAGTCCGGCCGGGGCGCAGCAGTGGACTCCGAAGAATCCGGAGGCGCAGGACACCGTGCCCGACGCGCACGACCCGTCGCGCAGGCACGCACCGATGATGCTGACGACGGACCTCGCGCTGCGCATGGACCCCGTCTACGAGCCGATCGCGAAGCGGTTCTACGAGCACCCCGACGAGCTCGCCGACGCGTACGCGAAGGCGTGGTTCAAGCTGCTCCACCGCGACATGGGGCCGCGCTCGCGCTATCTCGGTCCGTGGGTGCCGGAGCCGCAGCTCTGGCAGGACCCGGTGCCGGCCGTCGACCACGCACTCGTGGGTGACGCCGACGTCGTCGCGTTGAAGGTGAAGGTCCTCGACGCCGGCCTGTCGATTGCGCAGCTGGTGAGCACGGCGTGGGCATCCGCGGCCAGCTTCCGCGGTACCGACAAGCGCGGCGGTGCGAACGGCGCCCGCATCCGGCTCGCGCCGGAGAAGGACTGGGCGGTGAACGAACCGGCAGCACTCGCCGAGGTGCTCGAACGGCTCGAGGGCATCCAGCGGGACTTTAACGACGGGCAGTCCGGCGACACGCGCGTCTCGCTCGCCGATCTGATCGTGCTGGCCGGGTGTGCGGCCGTGGAGCGCGCCGCAAAGGACGCCGGCGTCGCTATCACGGTTCCGTTCGCGTCCGGGCGCACCGACGCGTCGCAGGACCAGACCGACGTCGATTCGTTCGCAGTGCTCGAGCCGCGAGCCGATGGGTTTCGCAACTACTTGCCGGAGGGCGAGAAGCTTTCGCCGGAGACCCTCCTGCTGGATCGGGCGAACCTCCTCTCGTTGACCGCGCCGGAGATGACGGTGCTCGTCGGGGGTCTGCGGGCTCTGGGCGCGAATGCGGGCGGGACCAACCTGGGAGTGTTCTCCGACCGGCCTGGAGTGCTGACGAACGACTTCTTCGTGCGGCTGCTCGACGGTGGCACCGAGTGGAAACAGTCGGCGTCAACCGAGGACGTCTACGAGGGACGTGACCGTACAACCGGCGACGCCCGCTACACGGCAACGGCGGTGGACCTTCTCTTCGGCTCACACTCACAGCTCCGCGCGGTCTCGGAGGTGTACGCCGCAGACGACGGGCACGAGAAGTTCGTACGCGACTTCGTGGCCGCGTGGGACAAGGTTATGAACTTGGACCGTTTCGACCTCCGCTGAGCGCGAGGCGAACTGCCCACGCCGGGTGAGGCGCTCGCAACTTCGTTACCCACGGCCTGCCGCCGCCGCTGAGCAGCCACCGACGGCGCTTAAAATCGACGCGCCTCATCTCCACGTTCGGTACCCCACGCGCACGCACGGCAGTGACCGACATCGACGTCGGGAGACGACTGGGCGGCGCGCCCCGACGCGTTCCAGACCGAGACGAGCGGTGAAGTCAGAGGACTGAACCTTGGCGAACTGTTCGGACGCCAGTCAGGACTGAGAGGTTTGAGTCCCCAAAGGTCCACCCGTTGTCAGAATCACAACGTTTGGCCTGGTCAGGTGCCGTTTAGCGTGTCCGATCGCTCGAACACGTTCGTCTTCTTATTCGAACCCTGGCGGAAGCTCGACGCCACGGTGTTCGTGACCCAGACCTGAGCGCCCGCTGCCGGTTGGATCCACAGATCGCGTGTCCTGTCGCCGACGCGATCGCTCGACGCCCTTGGCGGCGTTACTCGAACCCCGTCGCGCGTCTCACCTGTCACGGGCGCGTGCTGGGCTGTTGAATGTAGGCTTCGGCCTTTCGTATCTGCGTGTAGATGGGCAGGTTGTGGCGACCCAGACGGTAACCATCTTGTTTTCGGACATGGTGGGTTCGACGGCGTTGTCGTCGAGTCTCGATCCGGCCGCGGCGGACAGGGTGCGTCAGGACCACTTCTCGGTGTTGCGGCAGGCGCTCGCGGCGACCGAGGGCGTCGAGGTGAAGAACCTGGGCGATGGGCTCATGGCGGTGTTCGGCAGCTCATCGGCCGCGATCGCGTGCGCGGTCGCGATGCAACAGGGCGTCGAGGAGGACAACCGTCGCGCGCCGCATTCGCTCGGCTTGCGGGTGGGCTTGAGCGGTGGGGAGGTGACGGTCGAGGACGGCGACTACTTCGGTGATCCGGTGGTGGAAGCGGCTCGGGTGTGCGCGCTGTGCGAGGGTGGCCAGATCCTCGTGACGGACGCGGTGCGGTTCATGGTCGGTCGGCGCAGCGCTCATCCGCTCACTTCCCTTGGTGATCGGGAGTTGAAGGGTTTGCCCGACCCGGTCGCGTTGTTCGAGGTGGGGTGGGAGCCGACGCTCGCGGCGGCGGGGGTTCCGCTCCCCGAGCGTCTGCAGACGGCGATGTCGGCTGCGTTGTTCGGGTTCTTCGGTCGCGAGCGCGAGCAGGCGCAGCTTGTCGACGCGGCGAAGAGTGCGGTTGCGGGGAGCCGCCAGGTGGCGTTTCTGTCGGGGGAGCCGGGCATCGGCAAGACCTCGTTGTGTTGTCAGCTCGCGCAATGGGCGCACGAGGCTGATGTCTGCGTGCTCTATGGGCGCAGCGACGAGGATCTGGGCCTGCCGTATCAGCCGTTCGTCGAGGCGTTGTCGCATCTGGTGGTCCACGCCGACGATGAGCTCCTCGTGGAGCATGTCGCGGCCCACGGTGGAGCGCTCGTCGGGTTGGTGCCGGCGCTGGGGACCCGGGTGGCGGACGTGTCGGTGATGCAGAGCGCGGATCCGGACACCGAACGGGCCCGGTTGTTCGCCGCCGTGGTCGGGCTGTTCGGCGCGGCGTCAGCCGACGCGGGGTTACTTCTGGTGGTCGACGATCTGCATTGGGCGGACAAGGCGTCGCTCCAGTTGTTGCGGCACGTCGCCCGCGCGTCGCAGCTCTCCAAGGTGATGCTGCTCGGGACCTACCGCGACTCGGAGCTGTCGGCGGGGAGCGCGCTGTCCGACATGCTGGCCAGCTTGCGACGCGAAGCCGACGTGTATCGCATCGATCTCGTTGGTCTCGAAGATTTCGAGGTCATCGAGATGATGGAGGCCGCGGCCGGTCACGCGATGCCCGAGGACGGTGTCGCGCTCGCGCACGCGGTGCGCCAGGAGACCGGCTGTTGGTGGGCGGACCTGAGCTCGCCGCCCACGCGCTGCGCGCCGGTGTCGTGGACGAGCTCCGATTGGTGCTCTTGCCCGTGACGGTCGGCGCCGGTACGCCGGCCATCCCGACCGATCTGCGTCTGGACCTCGAGCTCGTCGACCAGCGTCGCTTCGGCAACGGCGCGGTGCACCTGGCGTATCGCGTGCGGCGCTGACCTCCGCTCGTCGGGGTCGTCAACAGGCCCCGGACCTCGAATCGCTCGGCCACAGGCCGCACGGGACTGCCGCGTGATCCGGTGACGGGTCGGGTGTCGGCCCTTCGTGTGGTGGTGTGGCCGCTCAGTGTGGTGGTGGGTACGCTGCGGCCAGGTTCGTCGGCAGGGTGTGCGGGTGGCAGGGGAAGTCGCGGTTGCGTCGGTCGCGTCGAACACGAGTCCGCCTCGGGGCCGTCATCAGGGCAGGGTGGCTGGCCTAACGATGCCTGCTGCTAGTCGCGCCTCAACCTGCGAAGCTGCTTGACAAAATGCTGAACATCGTTCTAATCTCCTAACAGTGTTAGAAGTACCTAAGCGAGATAGGCGTGCAGAACGCAAAGAGGGCACGAGGGCCGAGATCCTCGACGCCGCGTGGGTGCTGGTGCGTGCCGACGGGCTTGCTGCGCTGTCGTTGCGAGACTTGGCGCGGACGGTGGGGATGCAGGCGCCCTCGCTCTACAACTACTTCGACTCGAAGCATGCGATCTACGACGCGATGTATGCGCAGGGTGCGCGTGAGTTTGTCGAGGCCGAGCCATCGGACGAACTTGACGAACCGCTGGAGGGCCTGAAGCAGCTGGTTCACTTCTTCGTCGAGTTCTGCGCGGCCGACGCGGCGCGCTACCTATTGCTGTTCCAGCGGACGATCCCCGGCTTCGAGCCGTCGGCAGAGTCGTTCGCGATCTCTGAGGGCAGCCTCGAACGGCTCGGAGAACGCATGGTGGCGTGGGGGATCACCAACCCCGCCGCGGTCGACCTGTTCACCGCCATCGGCACAGGCCTGGCGGACCAACAGCTCTCCAACGATCCTGGCGGGGACCGCTGGATTCGCTTGATCGACGATGCCGTCGAGATGTTCTACGACCACATGACCAAGAAGCGGAAGCAAGCAGCCACGAGGAGGCGCACACCATGACGACTGCACGACCAGTCGACACCATCCAACCGATCAACCGTTCAGACACCGAGCGACTGGCGCGCACCGAGTACGAGCGCATGGCCTCACAGTTGCGATTGCTGGCACCTGACGAGTGGAGCAAAACGACCGACTGTCCGCTCTGGGACGTTCGGGCCGTTGCGGGACACAGCCTCGGCATGATGGCGACTTTCGTTGGCTTTCGCCGGCTGTTCCGGGAGATGGGCACAGCGACGAAGGCGTCGAAGCGAGAGGGCGGCCCGATGATCGACGCGTTGACGGCCAAGCAGGTCGCCGACCACGCCGACCTGTCGACCGACGAGCTGATCGCCCGCGTCGACGAGATCGGTCCGCGCGCCGCCCGTTGGCGGGCCAAGGCGCCGGGGCTGTTCCGCAAGATGCCTATGAAGGAGGAAGTCGGCGGCACCACCGAGACGTGGCGAATGGCGTACCTGCTCGACACGATCCTGACGCGCGACCCGTGGATGCACCGTATCGACATCGCCCACGCGACCGGTCGCGAGCTCACGCTCACCGCGGAGCACGACGGTCGCATCGTCGCCGATGTCGCCGCCGAACTGGCCCGTCGCCATGGTCAGCCCTTCACGCTCACGCTCACCGGCCCCGCCGGCGGCGAGTTCGTGGCCGGCGACGGCAGCGGCGAACACGTCACCATCGACGCGATCGAGATGTGTCGCACGCTTTCCGGTCGCGTGGGCGATGCGCGGCCGCGCACCGGTCTGCTCGCCACGGAGGTGCCGTTCTGATGGACATGCATGCGAGGGTGACCGAGATCGCCGCCGGCATCCACCAGCTGACGACGGTGATCCCCGAGGCCCCTGTGGCCTTCAACCAGTACCTCATCGCGGCAGCGGAACCGCTGCTGTTCCACACCGGAATGCGCAGTCTGTTCCCGCTTGTGTCGGCCGGTGTGTCCTCCGTGCTCCCGGCGGACACGGTGCGCTGGGTGAGCTTCGGTCACGTCGAAGCAGACGAGTCAGGCTCGATGAACGAATGGTTGGCGCTCGCGCCGCGTGCCACCGTCGCCCAGGGCTTCATCGGGTGCATGGTGTCGATCGGTGATCTCGCGGACCGCCCGCCACGGGCGCTCGGCGACGGCGAGACGCTCGACATCGGCGGGCACGTCGTGCAGTGGTTCGACACGCCGCACGTGCCGCACGCGTGGGAAGCCGGCGTGCTCTACGACATCACGACCAAGACGTTGTTCTGCGGTGATCTGTTCACATGGAACGGGCCCTTCGCCGCCGCTACGGACGGCGACATCGTGGGGCCTGCCGTGCAGGCAGAGGACGACATGCCCGGCTCACTGTCGCTGCACCCGTCGAGTGGTGCGACCTGCCGTCGCTTGGCCGAACTC
>JANPBJ010000130.1:0-3928 GCA_031430375.1 Acidimicrobiia bacterium | reverse complement strand
ACGGGCGTTGCGGGCGCGGACCCCGGCGCACGCCGCGGTCGGCGGTATCTCCCTGGGCATGTCGATCGGCTGTCATCAAGGTCCCGTTCACCTGATGCGGGTGGGCTCGAACTACCGGCAGCTGCTCGCCATCGGCCCGACGGTGAGCACGACGCTGAGCTTCGAGGGCGCGGCCGATCGCGGTGAGGTGCTGGTGAGCCCGGCGCTGGCGCGCCACCTGCCGGTCGGGAGCGTGGGACCGCTCGATCGCGGGGGCCACCTGCTGCTCAACGCGCCGACTGCGGCTGCGATGACGGTGGTGGACGACGACCCGGAGGCCGTCGACCCCCGGCTGATCGCGCCCCGGATCCGGCCCCAGCTGCGCGAGGGTGCTCCGGCGGAGCATCGTCCGGCGACCATCGCGTTCGTGAAGGCGGAAGGCACCGACGAACTCATTGCGACGATGGGGCTCGAGTCGGTCCACGCGGAGCTTGATGCCTTGGTCTCGGCGATGCAAGACATTGCGGAGCGTTACGAGGTCTGCATGCTCGATCCCGACGTCTACCCCGACGCCGTCAAGTTCCTGGTCGCGGCCGGAGTGCCGACCGCGACTGCGGACGATGCCGACCGCATGCTCGAGGCGGCGCGCGAGATGGTGGCGGTCGATACTCGCCTCGCGCTTCGCGCCGGGGTGAACAGCGGCCGCGTGTTTGCGGGCCCCGTCGGCGGCCGGACCCGACGCAGCTACACCGTGATTGGTGACACCGTGAACCTGGCGGCGCGGCTCATGGCGTACGCGCCCCCGCGTACGGTCCTCGCCCCCGAGGCTCTGCTCGACCGTACGCGCACCCAGTTCGCTCGCACGCCCCTTGAACCATTTTTGGTGAAGGGTAAGACCGAGCCGATCCGCGCCGCGATCGTGGGAGATCCCGGCGCGGGTTCTCATTGGGATCACCGCGGACGCAGCCCGCTGATCGGACGCGACTACGAACGTCGGATTCTGATCGATGCGTGGACCGCGGCCGAGGAACACCGCGGCACGGTGGTGGAGCTGGTGGGTGAGCCGGGTATCGGGAAGTCGCGCCTGCTCGCCGAGCTGGTCTCTCTCAGCGAAGACGGCCCCGCGTTCGTGGCCGAGGGTGGGGTGTACGCCGCCGCGAGTCCGTACCGCGCGTTGATCCCGGGCCTTTGCCAGATCGTCGGGATCGAACTGGATGCACCTGAGCTGGAGCAGGGTCGGGGTTTGACCCGGTTCATCGCGGAACGGGCTCCGCAGCTCGAACCGTGGCTACCACTGATCGCGATCGCCTTCGGCATCGATCTTCCGGCTACCGCCGAGACGAGAGACCTCGCGCCCGAGTTCCGGCGGGCGCGTCTGGCCGAGCTCTTCGTCGAGTTGCTTGCCGCGCTGTGTCCTGGTCGGGCGCTCTTCATCATTGAGGACTCGCATTGGCTCGACGAGCCGTCGCAGGAGCTGCTGTCCGCGCTGGCCCGATCCGCGCCCGAGCGGCCCTGGGTCATCGTGGTCACTCGTCGCCCGGACCCGACCGGCCTCATCCTGGCCGATGACATCGCGGTCACTCGATTGGAACTCGCGCCGTTGGACTCGCAAGCCGCGGCAGACCTCGCGCGGTCTGAACTCGAGGACGCAATGTTGCCGGCCCAAACCATCGACGCACTGATCGCGCGGGCCGCCGGTAACCCGTTCTTTCTCACCGAGTTACTTCAGGCGGCGAAGGGCGGGCAGGACATCGACGCACTGCCCGAGAGCATGGAGTTGTTGATTGCCGCCGGTATCGACACGCTGGATCCCCACGACCGCCAGGTGCTTCGGCAGGCGTCGGTGCTCGGACGCGAGTTCCCGGCTCGGCTCCTGCGCGACCTCGTCGACACGAGCGGACTCGACTCGGCGCTGCAGCGGCTCGAACGGTTCCTGGAACGCGATCGCGACTCGCTCCGATTCCGGCACGCCCTGTTGCGCCAGACGGCGTATGAAGGACTGCCGTTTCGGGCCCGAGCGGAGCTTCACCTGCGGGCGGCGACGCGTCTGGAGTCCGACGCGGGCGAGCATTCCGATGAGGACGCCGAAATCCTGTCGTTGCATTTCTTCCATGGGCGCAGTTTCGACCGGGCGCTCCACTACAGCGGTGTGGCCGGGGATCGGGCGCAGAACGACCTCGCCCCCGTGGAAGCCGCAGTCTTCTACCGGCGGGCGCTCGGCGCGGCTCGCGCGCTTCGTACGGTGGCCCCGGCGGAACGAGCGCGGCTCGAGGAGGCGCTCGCCGACGTCGAGGAGCGTGCCAGTCACTACGACGTCGCTCGAGCGTCCTTGCGGAGGGCTCGCCAGCTGGTACGCGACGATGCCGTGGCGAAGGCACGGCTCCTACAGAAGGACGGTTGGATCGAGCAGCGGCTCGGCCGTCTGTCGCAGGCCCTCGCGCTCTACGCGCGTGCGTTGCGCCTCGTTGAGGGCACCCGGAGGCCGGGTGCGGCCGCGCTCCGCGCCGACTTGCGCGTTGCGCGCGCCGGGATCCGGCAACGCCAAGGGCGGTGGGACGAAAGTATCGACATCCTCCGCCGTGAGCTCCCGCGAATGGCCGGCACTCGGTCGACGGCGACGAGAGCGAAGGCGCATTTCTTGCTGTATTCGGCGCTGTCGGAGCGCGGTGACCCAAGCGCGATAGTTCACGCGCGCGAGGCAATCCGTCTCTTCGAGGAGTGCGGGGATCTGTACGGCCAGTCCGGGGTGTACAACAACCTCGGCGTTGAGGCGTACTACCTCGGCAACTGGTCCGAAGCCCTCGAGCACTACGAACGCAGTCGTGAGTTGGCCCGACGGATCGGCGATGTCGTCGAAGCCGCGACCAGCATGATCAACCTCGGTGAGATCCTCGCCGACCAGGGTGCCTTCGAGGAAGCCGGGACGGCGTTCGCCGGCGCGCTGCAGGTTTTTCGCGGCGCCCACTATGTGTTCGGGATCGCATACGCGAGCTCGGATCTCGGTCGACTCCGGGTGAGGACAGGGGCGCCGGCCGAGGCGCGCGAGTTCTTCGATGTTGCGAGCGAGCAGTTCAGTGTGATGGGCGCCAATATCGAAGTCTTGGAAACCGAGGGCCGTCGGGTCGAGGCCTGCTTAGTGGAGGGCCGCCCGGAGGCCGCGCGCGATCTCTGTGCCGCGACGCTGCGGATTGCAGCCGCGGAACGGGACCACAGCCTCCTCGAAGCCTGGCTCGAGCGGCTCTCGGGGGCCGCGTGCTTCCAGCTCGGCGACCCCGAAGCCGCGCGTGCTCACTGGGAAGCGGCACTCCGCTCGGCCGAGATCGCCGGCGCCGACTTCGAGCGGGCGTTGACCCTGGAGTCGCTGGCATTCCTGGACGGAACGGAGTCGGCTGAGGCGGCCGCAACGCTGGCGCGCCTCGGCGTCCGGACGACGATCACGGATCTGCTGTTACGCGGCGCGTCCGCGGCTCCCGCTATTTCAGCTTGAACGGCGCCATATAGACGGTTCTCGCCGCGGCTCCGTCCACCGTGAAGAACAGCGTGTGCGAACCGATGGAGTAACTGCTGGTCGGGAGGAGGTAGTGGTAATGCTTCCCCTCGCTTCCCTCCGACGCGAGGTAGCGGAACCTCTTCCCGTTGTTCGTGCCGCCGGCGAGGTTGTCCGGAGGTGCGGCACCGCCGTCGACATCTGTTGCTACCAGCAGCCGAGTGCTGGAGGACACGTTCACTCCGGCGGAGTTGAGCACCTGAAGTTTGATTTGCAGCTTCGTCCCCTTGGTGACGGCCGTTCCTGAGGGGTACAGGAGCTTGACGGTGTAGAGCGGGGCGACGGTGTCCACGATGTTGACGGTGCGGGTGTCGGTGGAGGTGTTGCCGACGGCGTCGGTGCCGGTGAGCACGATGGTGATGGGGCCGAGGGTGGAGGTGTTGAGTGCGGTGCCGGTGGGTA
>JANPBJ010000129.1:0-31242 GCA_031430375.1 Acidimicrobiia bacterium | reverse complement strand
CGGCCAGCGTCAACACCGCGATCATGCCGTTACGTTCCGGCCGCAACCGGGCGGCGAGCCGACGGGTGGAGGTCTTGAAGTCCTTTGACCGTTCGAGCGGCATTCCCGCCGATCCCCATCGAGCGTTGAACCCGCGGGCATCCTCGGGCGGTTTGACGATCTCGTCGTCGTCCGGTGGGACCTGGTTCGTCGGGGTCGACGCCTCGCTCACGCGGCTTCCTCGGCGGTGAGTTGGGATTCGACGATCTCGCCGTAGGTCGGACAGGTTTCGAGTAACTCGTGATGGGTGCCGATCCCCACTTGCCGACCGTCTTCCATCACGATGATCTGGTGCGCGTGTCGGATGGTCGAAACGCGCTGCGCCACGATCACGGTGACCGCGTCGGCCACCCAGGGGACGAGGGCGGCGCGCAGGTTGGCGTCCGTGGTGAGGTCGAGCGCGGAGAACGAGTCGTCGAAGAGGTAAATGCCGGGTTGGCGGACGAGCGCGCGTGCGATCGCCAGCCGCTGCCGTTGACCGCCGGAAACGTTGGACCCACCCTGCGCGATCTGCGCATCCAACGCACCCGGCATCGCGGCGACGAAACCGACCGCCTGTGCGATTTCCAGCGCGGCCCACAGCTCCTCGTCGGTCGCGTTCGGGTCCGCGTGTCGAAGATTGCTGGCCACAGTCCCCGAAAAGAGATAGGGCTTCTGGGGGACGAGACCGATCCGGCTCCACAGCAGCTCGGGCTCGATCTCACGAACGTCGACTCCGTCGACCAACACCTGACCCGTGGTGGCGTCGAACAATCGGGGGATGAGATTGAGCAACGTGGTCTTGCCCGAGCCGGTGCTGCCGATGATTGCGGTGGTTTCACCGGCGACAGCTCGAAAGGAGAGGTCGGCCAGCACCGGGGAGTCTGCACCCGGATACTTGAACTCGACATCGCGGAACTCGAGTGAACTGGTCGCGCCGAGTTGGGTGATCGGCGCGGTCGGCGCGGCGACCGAGGACGTCGCATCGAGTACCTCGTGGATGCGCTGCGCGCTGACTGACGCACGCGGCGCCATGACCGCGACGAACGTTGCCATCATCACCGACATCAGAATCTGGATCAGGTAGCTCAGGAACGCGATGAGCGCGCCAACTTTCATGTCGCCACTGCCGATGCGGTTCGCTCCCAGCCAAATCGCGGCCACGCTCGACACGTTGAGGATCAGTACCACGGTCGGGAACATGAGCGCCATCAACCGACCGGCGCGCAACGACGTGAGCGTGAGGTCGTCGTTCGCGCTCGCAAAGCGCCGAGTCTCGTGGGGCTCGCGCACGAACGCGCGCACCACGCGCAGCCCGGTGATCTGCTCCCGGAGGACCTGATTGATGCGGTCGATGCGTTCCTGCATGACTTGAAACTGCGGGATCATGCGCACGATCACGGTGCCCACACTTAGGATCAGCGCAGGCACACTCACGAGGAGGAGCAGGGAGAGCGATCCATCCTCGCGAACCGCCATGATCGACCCGCCGATGACCGTGATCGGTGCCGCCACGAGCAGGGTGCAGCTCATGAGCACGAGTACCTGCACCTGGGTGACATCGTTCGTGATGCGGGTAATGAGCGAGGGCGCTCCGAACTCGGCGACGTCTTGGGCGGAGAAGTCGGTGACCCGGTGGAACAGTGCGGAGCGCACGTCGCGCCCGAACGCCATGGCGGCACGCGCACCGAAGTAGACCGCGGCGATGGCGAAAACGATCTGCACGAAGGTCACGGCCAACATGACTCCGCCGGTGCGCCAGATGTAGCCGGTGTCGCCGGTCGCCACGCCCTTATCGATGATGTCGGCGTTGAGCGACGGAAGGTAGAGCGTGGCCATCGTCTGCACGAAGGTCAGCGCAAGCACGATGAGCAGTAAACCGCGGTAGCGCAGCAGGTAGGTGCGGAGTAGTCGGATGAGCATCAGCCGTGATGTCCCGGCTCGGCGCGGATTCCATCGAGCAGGACGGACACGATTTCCGCGGACGTCAACGGTTCATCGAGCATCAGCGCCGGATGGGTACCGGCAATGGTCAAGCCGCGCAGCAGATGCGCGGCGCGCATGGGGCTCCGCCGGAGTTGGTCGCGATCAGGTGCGAAGACGTTCGCGAGCTTGCTGAGGTCGGTGGACGCGTGCCGATCCGGGATCGGCGGCCCACCGTTCACTTGCATCATCCCGACCGCAGTACGAAGTTGCAGCACGTCTGCGACGCGTCGCCGGAGAATCTCGACCGCCTCGATCAATCGCGTCTCGAGGGGGAGCGCGGGGTCGATGCCATTGAGTGCGGCGTCGGTGGATGCCGCGTCGAGGGCAAACTCGACCACCGCGGCGCAGAGTGTTTCCTTATCGGGGAACACCCGAAAGATCGTGCCCTCGGCGATCCCGGCCGCCTCCGCGATCTGGCGTGTGGTGACCGCCGATCCATGGGCGAGCAGGAGCGGCAGTGTGGCGGCGATGATTTCGGCTCGACGCTGCTCCGCGGGCATGGCGGCGGCCCGAGCCCGACTCGGAGTATCGATGTTGGGGTTCTGGGGGGTTTGTCCGGTTGGCACAACTCGGGAGACTACCTGAGTGAGTACTCACTCATCGAATCAGCCGATGCGGACGGGGCCAATGCGGACGGGGATCGTGCGGGGGCCGCGAACTTGGCCGGCGGACCACGTGACCGCGGCAGGGTCCGAGACCTCAAAGTCCGGGTAGTGCGCCAACCACTCTTCGAGTGCGACGGTCAGTTCCATCCGGGCCAGGTTCGAGCCAAGGCAGCGGTGGATCCCGAGTCCGAAGGCGGCGTGGCGGTTCTCGAGACGGTCGATCACCACGCGATCCGCGTCGGGGAACACCGCGGGATCGCGATTTGCCGCGGGGAATGGGAGGAGCAACCAGTCGCCCTCGCGCATCGGGCAACCCTGGAACTCGAAGTCCTGAGCCACCATCCGCGCCATCGTCACCGGTGCGTACGCGCGGAGGAATTCTTCTACCGCGGTCGGTAGCAACTCCGGCTCGGCCACCAAGCGGCGCCGGTCCTCGGGATGAGTTGCCAGATGCCAGATCGACGCGCCGATCGCAGACCATGTGGTGTCGATGCCCGCGATCATCAGCAAGACCATCGTCCCCATGACATGGTCCATTGAGAGCTTGTTGCCATCGAGTTCGGCCTCGAGCAGGAACGTGGTGAGGTCGTCCTGGGGGTGTTCGAGGTGCTCGTTGATGCGAGCCTCGATGTACTCGCCGAGGTCGCCGCTCTCGCGACGTTCGCGGATCTCTGCTTCCGGAACGTCAACTGCCTCGATGATCTGATGGATGAAGTGTCGGAACAAATCGGCGTCCGCTTGGGGAAAGCCGAGCATCTGCGCAATCACCCGCACGGGGATGTGCTGGGCGTATTCGATGGCCGCGTCGAAGGAGTCCTTGCCATCGGTCGCGCACAGCAGTTCACGACACAGCGATCGCGTGAACGGTTCAAGCGCCCCCACCGGCTTGGGTGCGAACGCGGGAAGCAACAGCCGACGGGCCATCGCGTGGAACGGGGGATCCGAGGTGATGGGAGGCGCAATCCCAACCGGGGCGGGGAGCTCATTCGGTCCGGGTCGAGCTTCGCTCACAATCACTGATCGTGATGTGAAGTGTTCGGTGTCGTAGGCGACCGCGGCGATGTCCTCATGGCGGGTCGGGAGCCACGTGCCGCCGTACCGATCACTGTGCGCGACCGGGCACGTGGCCCGCAGCTCGTCCCAGATCGGGAAGGGATCGGCGACCCATGCCCGATCGGTGTGATCGAAGTCGGTGGCCCAGTCGTGCACGGGCGGGTGGTGTGGGGTGGTCTCATCGGTCATCGCGTCAGTCTTCGATCGTGATCGCGTATTCGGGGCAGTTGGCTATCGCGGCGCGGGCGCGGTCTTCCATGCCGGGTGGCACGAGGCCGGAGCCGATCGCCGATGCGAAACCCAGGTCGTCCACCTCGAAGAGGTCCGGAGCCAGCGCGTAACACCGGTTGTGGCCCTGACATTTGTTGCTGTCCACTTGGACGCGCATGCGCGACCTCCCCGTTCCTGTTGGTGCAGTCGTTCTACACCAATGCCGGACATCAGGGCGCGTGATTCGGGTCACACGGAATCGCGGGAGCGTTCTACGTTCGAGACGCTTCGAGAAGTTCTTCGTGCGCGTCCTTGACGGCGGTCGCGAGGTCCTGGAGATGCGGTGCGAGTTCCCGACACGCGATGAATCCCCAGTCGATCCGATCGATGTAACTGAGCACGGTGACGTTCAAACCGGCGCCCTCGATCGGTGGTCCGAGTGGCAGCATCGACACGAGTCGCGCGCCGCCGAGGAACATTGGGAACGGCGGACCGGGCACGTTCGAGATCACGAGATTGATCGGGACTGTTCCGCGGCTCGCAAGCCCGCCGAGCAAGCGGCTGGCGAGCCCGAAGCTGAGCGGGCCTGCCAGTTCGCCGAGTTCCAGCAGAGTCCGAGCGCCGAGTGCGTTGTGCTCTTCCTTCGCACCCTTGGTGGCGTCTCGGATATGGGCGACGTGTTCCCCAACGTTGTCGAGATGCGTGGGCAGCGACACGAACATGGACGAGACCTTGTTCGCGCTCTCGATGTCGGCGGTCTCGTCGTTGCGCACTGAGACCGGACAGGAGGCGATCAGCGGTCGGTCAGGCAACGCGTCGAGCGAGACAAGGTAACGCCGCAACGCGCCGGTCGCGGTGGCGAGCACGATGTCGTTCACGGTGCACCCGAACGCCTGCTTCATCGCCTTCACCTCGTCGAGCGGGACCGACGCGAATGCCACGCTGCGGCGCGCGGTCAAGGGAGCGTTCCATGGAGTGAGCGGGGTATTGAAGGGGGTCCCACCCGATGGCAGGCTCGTGTCTCGGCGCACGCGGGTGAAGCCGGCGGCGCTCCGGATGATGTTGGGTGCAGCGAACGCCAGCGCAAGGGGCATTGGTCGGCGGATGCGCGAGATCACTGCGTGGCGAACGAGTTCGAAGTCCGAAGGCTTGTGCTCCGGTGCCCAAATGTCGGGGGTTGGGTAATCCGCGGTCGTGGGCTCGAGATCCAAGATGGTGGTCAACAGACTCGAACCCGAGACACCGTCGATCGTTGCGTGGTGCATGCGGGCCACCACTGCGACGGCATCGTGCTCCACTCCTTCGATGACCCAGAAATCCCAGAGTGGTCGGGAGCGATCGAGCGGACGGCTCGCGATGTCGCCAACGATGTCGGCGAGCTGTCCGGCATTTCCAGGTGCAGGTATCGCAAGGTGGCGCACGTGGTATTCGAAGTCGAAGTCCGGATCGTCGAACCAAACGGGTCGGTGCAGATCGAAGGGGACATGGGCCAGCCGGCGCCGGAACTCCGGGAGCAACGGAAGGCGCGAGGCCAGATGGGCTTTGATCTTCTCGAACGAGTAGCCGCCCGGAACCGTGGATGGATCGAGAAGCAATACCGCCTGGACCTGCATGTGAACGGTGGGGGTCTCGAGGTAGAGAAACGCAGTATCGAGACCGCTTAACCGCTGCATGAACCGTCCTCAGCCTAGGAGTGTCTTGATCCTCGGGAGATCTACGGGACCGGAGAATGCGACCTGGCCGTCGCGCAGGCCGATACAGCGATCGGCGTGGTCCAGAAACTCGAGTTGGTGGGTGGCAACGATGACACACGCTCCATCGGTTGCTGCCTGGACCAGCAGATCACGCAGCGCGTGCTGGCCGGAAGGGTCGAGCCCCACGAACGGCTCGTCGATGGTCAGCACCGAGAAGGGGCGGACGAGCCCGAGCACGAGCGATGTCTTTTGACGTAACCCCCGGCTGAAGCGGGAGGGGAGATCGTCGGCTCGATCGGTGAGGGACAACGCGTCGAGTAACTCGTCCGCGCGCTCCGGCCAATCGGGGCAGCCGTGAAGGCGTCCGATGTACTCGATGTGTTCGTTCACGCTGAGGTCGTCGTAGAGCACGGGCTCGTCGGGGATGAAGGACAGTTCGGCGCGTGCGTCGAGCGATCCGGCAGGTGAACCACAGATATCGATCTCGCCGCCGGTGGGTTCGAGAAGTCCGGCGGCGAGGCGGAGGAAGGTGGACTTGCCGGATCCGTTGTGGCCGACGAGCGCAATGAGTTCACCCGGCGCACCCTTGATAGTGAAATCGTGCAGCGCGTCGAGTTCGTCGTAACGCTTGGCCAGACCGCGCGCGGCGATGGGTGGACTCATTCGGGTGCCGCCTTCCGACCGCGTAGGAACAGGCCGATGCCGTAGGCGATGATCAGCGCGGGTGTGGTCGCCGCCACGGCAGATCCGACGGGGTCGGTGGGCGCGTGAACTTCGCGCGCCACGATGAGCGGGATGAACGCGAGGGCAACGATCACGATTGGCCCTACCTGTTGGGCAACGACGAACCCCGGGTGCGTGAGCGCGACGCTGAAGTCTCGGTCCGGCCGGCCGAGGTAGGCAGAAAGCGCGGCGGCAGTCGGCGCCGTGACGGTCGCGGTGAGTGCGACGGCGAGGATGACGATGGGCGAGATGTTCCGCACACCGGGTGCGGCGTGGACCAGCGCGGCCGCGATCACCCCGGCACCAACTCCGAGAACTGCCAGCGCGCCCATCAGCACGATCGGCGCGGCGAGGTGCGCGATGAGAAGCCGTCCGGTGGGGATGGGGAGATCCGAGCCGCGATCCGGATGGTCGAGTTCTTGGGCGAGGCCCTCGATGGCATCCAGCGCAATGACGTAGGTGGCGATCGCAGCCATGGCCAAGAGCGGAGTGGTCCCCCGTAGGGCGGCCGCAGTGGAGGCACCGGCCACCACGGTGAGAGTGACAACGCGGGCGGCTCGCGACCCAGGCCAGCGGAGGATCCCGTGCCAGTCGCGTCGCCACGCAGATCGGCCGGTCAGCGCACCGCGGCGGAGTCGGACCCATGGCCGCGTGCGTGATTGTTCGTGCGCGAGTTGGCGCCGCAAGGTGATGACCGCGCGAACATCTTGGATGGTGGCCGCGAACCGGAGCGCGCGCACGAGCTGAGCACGGTGGAGAACCGGCTCGAGGGACATGCGCCGGGAGGAGACCAGTCCGAGGGCGACCACGCCTCCAACACCCGCAATGCCGAGGAGCACGAGCCACGACGTTTGAATCGGCCACACGGCCAGATGTCCGAGCATCGAGAGTGGTGAGGTGGTGATGCCGGTCGCGGCATCGATGGCCGACCACGCGATGAGGATGACTCCGAACGCGGCGGCTCCTCGTTGCGTCAACTGTCGTGCGGAGGCGAGCAGTGCGGCACCCCATGCGGCTAATGCCGCGGTCACTCCGAACCCAATGCCGGAGATGATCCACGCCCCGGTGCTTACGTCGCGGCCGCCGAGGCGGGGTCCGGCGGAGAGTCCGGCGAGTGCACCCGCGAGGATCCCGGCGGTGAGGACCCCGCGGAGCTGTCGGTAGGCGGCGGACCGAACCACGAGGCCGCGGTCGATCGGGGCGAGGAACACATGCTGAACGTCGGCGGCTTCGAATGCGAGTGGACCGCCATGCGCCCCGGAACGCATACCCAACGCGATGAGTATTGCCACGACTACTCCGGCCAGCGCGGGTCCGGCGAGCCGAACGTCGTGAAGGGTGGCGCGACCCACCGGCGCATCTCCAACGATCGCCGCGAGCGTGGCGAGCGTGGCGATCATCGAGATCCCGACCACGTACGCGCGGTAGAGGGTGTCGATCCAATCAATGTTGCTGAGTCGCTGGGCGCGACGTCGGGTACGAAGCCCGTGGAGCGCCGCGCGCATCTCCGACAGTTCGAACTCGGCCGCACCAAGATCCGTTGCCCCGAGATCCGATGGTTCAAGGATGGCAGCCACTGCGGGCGACCCTACCGGGGGTGACCCGCAGTCCCGGGAGTTGGAGGTCGTACCGTGCCCGTAGAGTGGCATCGGTGCAGTTGGCAGGGTGCCGATGCAGTCAGGTTCGAGGACATCAGATGGCATTTGGTCAACCAACCGGACCGCCGGCGTCGCACCGCCAGGTGCAGCAACTCACGGCATTGATCCATGATGCCGGCCACACCGATTTTCGCGACGCTCGGGGGCCGTTGGGGTTGAACCAACGGCAAGCGGGTGGGCGGTTCACTCGGGACGAGGCCGACGCGTTGATCGCCCGCCTGGAGGCCGAAGCCGAGGGGCTCGAAGCCCCGTTTGCCGGCCCGGCTGATCCTGGTACCGCATCGTCCCCGAGTACATCGTTTGATCGCGGCCGCGCCCAGCGGATCAATCGGCTCCACGAAGTCCCGGCGGAACTGCTCGCGGCAGAGCTTCAGCGTCGCGGCTGGATCGTGATGGAGCCGTAGGGCTACGCGGTCTGCTCCTGGGTCGCCCAACCGAGCGTGGCAGATGCTGTGGACGAGGATCGTTGCGCCCACGATGAGCAGGGCGTCGCCCACGCTGAACACATTGGCGAAAGGCCAATCCTTCGGGATAGCGAACACGTCACCGAGCCAAGCCAGGCGCGGGTGGCGCACCGCGGCGGAGTTGCGAAACCCGTCCGGTGTCCGCCCCGCGAGTCCCGCGACGCGGAGTGCAGTCGGTGACGCGGGCATCACGCCACCATTGGTGGCGATCGCCACCATGTTGCACAAGCCGCCGAGCGCGAGGACGGGAAGCCCGACCACGGCTCGGTTCGCGAACACGAAACTGAGCGCGAGAACGAAAGACCCAATGTGCAACACCGCGGCGATGCCCGCAGGCAAGACGTCGGGCAGGACCGCCATGATGACGAATTGAAGGAGTCGGGTTCAGATCTCGGCGTCGTTCTGCCGATACCTGAACTGTGCAGCCGGCATCAGAAACGACCGTCGAGACCGTGGACTTGGTGCCCGCGCTTCCAACCGCGTGGCCTCCTGAGCCGAGCGCGCCCAGCAAGACCGACGAGTCGTTCTGGAGTTCACACGCAGGTCAGACGGCGGGCGCCGACTGGAGCCAGTTCTTGGACATCGAAACCCCCGACCATGCGGTCGCGGACCCCGTGGCTGCGGATCAGGTCGCTGCGCACCGCGATGGATCCGATCCCGGATCTTCTGATTCGCTCGCAGCCGGCCCCATACCAAATGCAGCAATTGCGTCGAGCACCTTCGATCTCCTGGCGACTCCGAGCGACGACCTTCTTCCGAACTGGTAGTCGCGCGCAGGTCCCTGCCTCACCCGTCGTGGAACACCACGAGCCGGTTACGGCGTGACGATGACCGGTGTTCCAAGCGTTCCGAAGTCCCAGGTGCGCACTGCGTCGGCTTGGTTCTCACGTACGCAACCATGGCTTCTGAACTGGCCGAGTTCGGCGTCGCTTTGGATGGGGGAGCCGTCGGAACGGAGCGGAATCCCGTGGAAACCGATGTCGGTCGTAGTACCGAACGCGAAACCGACGAAGTACGGAAGTCTGAGGTTCCCGGAGCCGCCCGGGTTGATCCGTCGGACCACCCGGTACGAACCCGGTGATGGAACTCCGACTTTCCCCGAGACGAGGAACGTGTACCAGTCGCCGTTGTCCGACACGTGCCACGCGCGCTGGCACGAGTTGCAATAGACAATGCGACGGCCGAAACCCGAGTTCCATGGTGGCGCGGGACCATTCCCGTTGGGTAGCGCATCCCATGTGTGCCAGAGCGCGCCGTCGGTGCCGCGCACGAACACATCGACGCGGCCGGCTTGCCAGCTCGCTACCGCGGGACCAGACGTTGCCACGCCCCCGAGTCGTTGCCAGCCAAGCCAGCCCCCGAAGTTGGTCTGGCGATACACCGCATGATCGCTTCCGACGACCAAAACCTCGAGCACGCCCGGCGAGTACGACGTAATAGCGGGAGGCGCGGCGAGGGTTCCGCCGACGGTGACCCAAGGCGCCCAACCGAACGACGTGTACGACTTGTGGTGCAGTGCGTTGTCGGTGCCACGGATGACGACGTCGATGCGATCCGGGGCGACCGCGGTAGCTGCCGGAGCCCCGACAAGCCTGCCACCGAGGCTGTCCCACGCGCTCCAGCCACCGAGGCGCGCCGAGAAGAATCGATGGATGAGACGTCCATCGATCGCGCTGGCCGCGAACACGTCGACCCGCCCGGGTGCCCACGAGGTTGCCGTCGGCGATGACCCGATGGTGCCGGGGGCGCTGAGCGACTCCCACGCGCTCCACCCATTTTCGAAAAAGCGGTGAACGAGCTCGCCCGCGGTGCCGCGGGCGAACACATCAAGACGGCCAGGGGCCCACGACGTGACGGCCGGCGCGGAGCCGAGCTTGCCGCCCAGACTTTCCCAACCTCTCCACCCGTTCTCGTAGAACTGGTGGTAGAGGCGATTGTCGAGTCCGCGTGCGAAGGCATCGATGCGGCCCGGCCCCCACGCCACGGCGGCCGGTTCTCCGACGAGCTTTCCGCCGAGCGACTCCCACGGCCCCGACGACGCGCCCGCGGGCGAGATCGGCGCGGTGAGCGCCGCCGCCGATAGTGCCCCTAGGAACAGGGCGAACATCAGCGTCAGGCGCGGTGCGACCTCTCCCAACCGGTTCCGCTGTCTCGGACGAGCGCTGCTCCGCCGCTGCATTTCGTGGCTCCTGTTGAGCTCCGGGTTCGGCTCCCGGCCGCGCCGAACGTTGGGCAGTGTACCGGTGTTCGCACGGGTGCCCGTCACTTGTGTCCCTGCTGTTCTGGGTCAGGGACCCGCTCGCTTCGCGGCGGGTGCACTACCGCTTTGGGTGTGCGAGGAGGAACGTGATGATCTGCTCCGCGAATGTGGGAGTAAACAACGGGATGTGCGCGCCGTCGGCCTGTGTCCAGAGCTCCGAGTGACCGTTGCGATCACAACCGTCGGAGTACGAGGTCACCGTCGCTGGCGCCAGGTTCTCCACGATGGCGTGGGTGGGCGCGGCCGCAGCGTCGGGCTTCGGACTGCAGCCGTTGTGCTTGGCCCAGGCCTCGACGGTCGTGGTCGCGCTCGGATACCCGGCAGTTCCGTTCGCACCGCCCTCGTATTTGATGGTCTTGTCTGCGGTGCCGTGGATCTCGAGGATGGCGACGGCCTCCGCGGGCTTGCACTGGGTCGTGTCCTGCCAGGTGGCGCCGGCGATGCTCACGATCGCGGCGATCTCGTCTGCGTGGTCGCATGACATCCGATACGACATGAATCCGCCGTTACTGTGACCCACGAGAAACACGCGGCGTGGGTCGACCTTGTGTTTCGCTTTTACGTCAGCAATGACCGCAGTGATGTATGCCGAATCGTCCACTGTGGCGCCGAACGCGCAGCACGCATCGGTCGCGTTCCAGAACCGCCGGTCTTGCGGACCCAGAGTCCCGTCGAGGTAGACGTACAGCATGTCGTGCGCTTCGGTCGCCGTTGTGAGTTTGAGGTAGGACTCCTGGATCGCGCCGCTGGCACCGAATCCGTGGAGCAGGACCAAGAGCGGTTTCGCCTTCGCGGCCGCGACCCCGGGGGGTGTGTGCACTTCGAAGGGCCGTGCCGCGACCAACGCCGCCTGGGCGGCCGTCGGTTCGGCCGCGACCGCGGTGGCTGCGTCCGTTGTCGATGACGTAGCGCGGGTCGGGCTCGGGGCGGTCGACTGCGCGGACGATCCGCCACACGCCGCGGTGACCAGCACCAGCGCAAGCAGTCCGGCGAGAATCCCGGCTCGGTGAGCGGTTCGGCGGTGGGGCGATTGCGGAGCGAATGCGGTCATGGCGCTTGTCTCGAAGGTCGGCCGATATTGGTGCGGATCGTATCCACGAAGCGTGCCCGCCGAGGATTCGCGGCGAGTTCGGCCGTTCGGTCAACGCGCCTTTGCCCGTCGACCCGACGCCAACCTTTTGGCGCGGTTCCCTGTATTCTGCGCATCCCCTCAGACCGCACACCTCGGGAGTTCCACCGTGCAGATTTTCGACACGCTCTTTATTGGCAACGAGTTCGTGAAGCCCGAGAGCAAGGACGTGATCGACGTCGTCTCGCCGCACACCGAGCAGATCATCGGCCAAGTGCCCGATGCATCCCCGGCCGATATCGACAAAGCCGTCGCCTCGGCACGTGACGCGTTCGACAATGGCCCGTGGCCCACGATGCCGCCCGAGGAGCGCGGTGAGGCGATTGCCCGTCTCGCCACCGCATTGCAGAATCGTGCCGAGCCGATAGCGGATCTGATCTCCAGCCAGAACGGTTCGCCGAAGAGCTGGTCGATCATGGGCCAGGTGTTCTCGGCCACCATGGTCCTCGGCGGCTACGCCGAATACACGAAGACCTACCCGTATCTCGACGAGCGCCCCGGTGCGCCCGGCGGCCGGGTGCAGGTGCGCCGCGCGCCGGTCGGAGTGGCCGCGGGGATCATCCCGTGGAACGTCCCACTGTTCATCATGGCGCTGAAGCTCGGTCCCGCGATGGCCGCCGGCGTGCCGATGATCATCAAGCCGGCGCCGGAGACGCCGCTCGACGCATACCTCTTCGCCGAGGCTGTCATCGAGGCCGACCTGCCGCCGGGCGTGATCAACATCGTCCCCGCCGGTCGCGAGAACGCAGATTCCATCCTGCGTCACCCCGGCATCGACAAGGTGAGCTTCACGGGCAGCAGCGCGGTGGGCAAACACATCGCGTCGGTCTGTGGAGAGCAGCTCAAGCGGGTCACGCTCGAGCTCGGTGGCAAGTCGGCTGCGATCGTCCTCGACGACGTTGTCCTCGACGACGCGCTGCTCAACGAGATGGTGATGTCCGGGCTGATGAACAACGGCCAGGTTTGTGGCGCGCAGTCGCGCATCCTGGCGCCGCGCTCGCGCTACAACGAGGTCGTCGACGCGTTGGCTTCCGCGGTGGGGGCGTTGCACGTGGGTGACCCGCTCGACCTCGCTACGCAGGTTGGTCCGCTCGTGGCGGAGCGCCAGCGCACCCGTGTCGAGGGCTACATCGAGTCCGGCAAGGCCGCGGGTGCGCGTGTCGTCACCGGTGGCGAGCGCCCGGACCAGGCGACCGGTTGGTACGTGGCACCGACGGTGTTCGCCGATGTCGACAACACCATGCAGATCGCGCGGGAGGAAATCTTCGGCCCGGTGCTGTCGGTGATTCCGTATGACGGTGAAGACCAGGCGGTGCAGATCGCGAACGACAGCGACTACGGCTTGTGCGGTTCGGTGTGGACCAGCGACGTGGAGCACGGTGCCGAAGTTGGCGCGCGGGTGCGCACCGGTGTGGTCGCGGTGAACTCGTCCACGATCCTCGACTTCAACGCCCCGTTCGGTGGGTTCAAGCAGTCGGGCATCGGCCGCGAGCTCGGCCCCGAGGGCATCGACCCGTATACCGAGCTGCAGACGATCATCCTGCCGGCCTGACCCGCTGGAGGTCCGGAGGTTCTGAGTCTGATTTGGTGGACTTGTCGTAACGCCACACAGTTTCACCACAATCGTCCCGGCGGTGACCACGGCGGGCGCGAAGAAATGATTGATTTGGCCCACGATTTTAGATTCTCGGTCCCGACTGCCGATACTCAGAGTGGGACGGAGACGGGGTGCGCTTTTCGCGCACGGCCCGCGGGCTCGCGACGTCCCAGACACCCACCGTCTGAGGGAGCCCGTCATGTTGCGCACCACCTCGTCGCGTGGTCAGCGGTCCAACCATCGCACCGGTGCACGTTCGCGTCGATCGTGGATTCGACCTGTTGCACTTCCCATCGCCGTGCTCATCGTGGCGACGGGTTGCATGGCGAAGTACACCGGTCACCCGCCTCGACTGCGGACGGTGTCGGGAACCGAGGTGGCATCCCGAGCGGGGATGTCCGCCGGCCCCGAGCTGCTCTGGGCATCCGATGCCGAACAGAACGCTGATCTCGCCGGTATCGCTGCATCCGGCGCAACGTGGGTAACGATCGACGTCGACTGGAACAGCATCCAAGGCGACGGACCGCTCAGCTTTCGGTGGGACCGGGCTATGGATCGGGTCGCGCTGAACGCTCGTGCTCATGGGTTGAAGATTCTCGGGATGGCGGCCTACAGCCCACCGTGGGCGCGTGGTCCGAGCTGCCCGCCGGGGGAGCTGCACTGTCTACCTGCGAACCCCGACGATTACGGACGGTTCCTGGCTGCCGCGGCGCTGCGGTACGGAACGCAATCGACAAACCCGTTGCTGCGCGCAACGATCACCCACTGGCAGATCTGGAACGAACCGAACCATCAGGAGTTCGCCCAGCCGAAACCGGACCTCGACCTGTACGCCGCGATGCTGAAGTCGGCCTATGCCGCTGTGAAGCTTGCGGATCCCACAGCCACGGTGATCACCGGCGGTACCGCCCCGGCGCCGGACGCGGCGGACGGTACGGATTACCAGCCGGAAACCTGGTTGCGCGGCCTGTACGCACGCGGTGCGCGCGGGAGCTTCGATGCGGTGGGTCACCACCCGTACGCGTTCCCGTTCAATCCGCTCGAAGCGCAGACCTGGAATGCGTTCCAGAACACCGAGCGGCTCCATAACGTGATGGTTAGCAACGGCGATGGTGCAAAGAAGGTGTGGGGCACCGAGATGGGCGCGCCCACCGGCAACGACGACGGCGTGCTGACCGAAGCGCAGCAGGCGCAGTGGGTGCGCGACTACTACTTCGGTTGGAACACGACGTTCCGCAGCTTTACCGGACCGCTCATATGGATGCAGCTCCGCGACTCGGGCACGAATCTTGGAGACAAATGGCAGAACCTCGGACTCCAACACCGGAACCGGCAGTCGAAGCCGGCATACGGCGCCTTCCAAGAGGTCATGGCCCACGGCGTCTGACCCGTCGTAACCCTGCGTCGCGACGCCGAGGAAGAATCGCGAGCTACCGCTCGTCTTCGCCTTCGAAGAGTTCATCGGAGGCAAGCTCGAGGCGGTCGTGCGTTATTTCGTTGACGTCAAGCTCGTCGGCCGCGGGTTCGCTGTCCATCATGGTATGGATGTGCAGCACTTCGTCCACTGGTACTCCGGGCGGCAGCTGGCCCGGCGCCCAGTTCTCGTCGACGATGTCAACCTCATCAATGGAGTCCGCGTCGCCGAGGAGCTCGACCTCGGCGTCTTCGCGAGGGTCCCAAGTGGCGGAGTCCGGGGTGGGCGGATGCCTGCCCTCGGGCCCGTTCGGCGGCACGGCGCTCTGGGGTCGATCGGTTTGCATCAGTCGCACTCCGCTCTTCGCGAGTTCGATAGGAAGCCTGCCGTCATCGCCCGCAGTTAGCAAGGGTCGCCGGGGTTGGCTGGTTATGTACTCCGCTCGATGACCAGAAAGCGGAGGACGTCGACCGGGCCGGCACCCGTTGGGGCATCGCCGCGAGAGCCGAAGGTCACCCGGCACAGCAAGTCGGGACCTTCGCCACTGTCGGAGGGATACAGAAAACGCAAAAGTGTGGCTACGAGATAAAAAAGTGGGCAACGACGAGAGGGGCACCATGACTGATGTATCGGGAAGCGAACGGTCCGAGCGAGTCGACGAACTCAAGCTGAAGGTTCGTGAACTTGAGGATCTGGTCGTGCAGCTCGGTAGAGAGACCACCGACGCGATCTTGGAGGCCTGGAAGGCGCGAATCGACGGCCTGAGGGTACAAGTGGACCTCGGTCGAATGGAGGTGCGGGACGAAACTGCAGGTTCGGTCGACGATGCCGAGGCGGTCTGGCTTGCCGCTCGCACGCGGTTGGACGCGCTGAGCGAGGAGGCCTCCGACGTTGGTACTGCGCTCATTGAGGGGATACGCAGCGCCCGGAGCGAGCTGAGCGCCGCGGTCGGTCTCGCACAGGAGCGGATCAATGCGGAGTCGACCCACTCCAGTCGTTGAAGCCCTCCCGGAGCTAGGAATGTCTACTTGACACTCAGGGTCGGGCGCGGCAAACGGGATACCCCGGTCGATCGTCACATCGTGGAGCGCGATCGGCTCGTGGGTCCAGCGGCCACCGCCTGACCCAGCGTGGTGTGGGCCCTCGAGCCGAAGCAGCTCTTCGATCGCGGTACTCACCAAACTCGGATCGTCTCGCACGAGCGTCGCTTCATCAGGACGGCGAAGCCGCTCGCGCATGCTGGCGAACGATCGGGTCTCGCCGGAGGTCCGATGCGCGATCCGCCGTGTTGGCCGTAACGCACCGGCGCTGCTCGCGATCATCGTCGAGGACCCTCGAGCCTGCGGCGACCCGACCGATCGAGGGGCTGATTGAGCTCCGCTCAGGGCGCGAGTTGGTAGGTGTCCATCAGCGCGGAGGCTTCGTCCCACACGAACGCAAACCGGGTTGGATCATGGTGCGGCCGTTGCACCATCTGGAGCGCGAACTGTGCCTGCTTGTCCGACGTCGCGGTCTTGCCGTGCAGGCGGGTGGCGCCAGCCGAGAAGTCGCGGACAAACACGTCGAAGATCTGTTCGGTCACCGGCTCGCTGATGCCGTGCAACTCCACGCTCTCCAGAATGAGTTGCCCGTAGACCACCAAGGAGAACAGCTCGCCGAGCGCGAGGAGAAAGTCGACGTCGGTGGCCTGGGGCGCTTCCGGCGCGGCGGCCTCGAGCATCGAGCGGAAGGTCTCGACCTGGCTCCGGAAGATCTCCACGTTCGGGGTTTGGAATCGATCGAAGGTCTCGGCCCAGTCGTGGAAGCGGATCTTGCCGAGCCCGCGCGTCGGCGCCTGTTCGAACAGGTACGCGTCGTGCGTGGCGTCGTGGCGGACGGGCACCGGCGCGTACTCCTGGGGCGCGAAGAAGTAGTTCGCCATGAACTTCACGATGAGCGCGATGTTCACGTGGACGGTGCCTTCGAGCTTGGGCAGGGCGCGAATGTGGCGCGCGGCCATCTGGAAATAGGTGTCCGCCTCGAATCCCTTCGCTGCGATCACGTCCCACAGCGCGTTGATCACGTGCTCGCCCTCGGTGGTCACCTTCATCTTCACGAGGGGGTTGTAGAGCAGGTAGCGGCGATCGTCGTCCGACGCCGAGCGCATGTAGTCGTTGGCGCGCATCGCGAACAGCTTCATGGCGGTGAGGCGCGCGTAGGCATCGACGAAGAGCTGGCGGACGTGGCCGAAGTCGGTCACGAGTCCGCCGTAGAGACTGCGGTGACCTGCATGGTCGATGGCCTCGTGAAACGCGTGGGTGCAAATTCCGATCGATGCCCAGCCGAGGTTGTACTTACACACGTTGATGGTGTTCAGCGCCACGTTCCACGCCTCCGGGCCACGCACCAGGATGTCGGCGTCGGTGATCGGGTAATCGTGCAGTGTGAATGCCGAGACGTACATCGGCGAATGCACGGTGTTCTTCTCGAGCTCGTAGGACTCGTGCTTGCTCTCGACCACGAAGAACACGTACTTGGTTTCGGCGTCGGGGTCGTCGTTCGCGATCCGTCCGAACACCGAGACGAGCGCAGCCTCGTTCCCATTTCCGATGTAGTACTTGCTGCCGTTCGCTACGTACGTACCGTCGCCCGTCGGGGTGAGCGCCACCTCGCTCGAATAGATGTCGGCGCCGTGTTCCTGCTCGGATAGGCCGAACGCGAAGATGCCGCCCGCTCGCAACAGCTCTGCGGTGCGCGCCTTCACCGCCTCGTTCTCGCCCATCCAGATCGGTCCGAGACCGAGCATCGAAACCTGCCAGGCATACCAGTACCCGAGGCTGTAGAACGCGGTGATCTCACTGAAGTGACAGTTGCGCCATGTGTCCCACCGGGAGTCGTCCGAGCCGTGACCAGCCGGTGTCATCAGCGTGGCGAACGCCTCTGACTCTCCAAGGAATCGGCAGAAGTCGGCGTACCAAACCCCGGCATTGTCTTCGTTCGTGATGCGGTCTTTGCCGAGGGACTCGAAGTAGGCGATCGTTGCCTCCATGAGTTCCCGCGAACCGGTATCGAGCTCACGCGCTCGATAGGTGTGCGGGTTCAACAGGATCCCCGGATGCGCGCTGAGTTCCATTGGACTCCCTCGTGACCTCTGTCGGAACACTGGATGCTAGGTGTATGCCAGACTCGACGCCGGGCCTCGACGCCGGGCCGTCGGCGGATGACGGAGGTGCACTCGGTGAGCGATCCGGTCGGGGACGCGTGGGCGCGGTGGACCACCACATTGGGCGCGCTTTCCATACGGCTCACCGAGAATGGATGGCCGATCGACGGGCGAGGGCGCGCGGAAGGCGTGCGCCACTTGGCCCGCCAAGCCGGCCTCGCGTTGACGGGTGAACTCGAACACAGCGACGCCGCGTATCCACGGCTCCACCGCTATGAGCTGCCGTGGTCGCAGTGGGGTGCGCCGAATCCCGACAACGTCTACGAGCGATGTGCGATCGACCCGAGCGCGGAGTACGTGCTGCGCGGCCGGGCGACCGGCATACACGAGGCATTGTTCTCGCTTGTCGAGGGCGATATGCACCTCGGCGAGAACGGCGTGTTTTCTGAGGTCGCGCTGACCGACCTCGATATCGGTGCCGACGGAGTATTCGAGCTCCACATCGGACCTCAACCTCGCGGGGCGAACGCGTTGCGGTCCGAACCCGATGCTCGGCTCCTGCTTATCCGCCAGTACCTCTACGACTGGGCGATCGAGCCGATCGGCGGCTTCACCATCGAACGCACCGACACTGTCGGGCGGCCACCGCCTCCGCCGCTCCCCGAATCTGTCGCCGATGCGATCGACCGGGCGACTCGCTGGGTCGAGCAGTCGATCGACTACTGGGCCGCATACGTCTCGGCGTCCCGTGACCTGCTCGACCACAACACGATCACTCCGCCGAACACGCCTCCGGGTGGCGCGCCGAGCATCGCCTACGGCGGCGGGTGTTTCGAACTCGGCGCCGACGAGGCATTGGTCATCGAACACGATGAGCCTGATGCGAGGTACTGGAATTGGTCGATCCATCATCTGCACTGGTTCGACTCAGGGGCTTGGGATCAGCGCCTCACGAGCTGTAATGGTCGCCAGGCCCACATCGACCGCGACGGCAAAGTGCGTCTCATCGTGGCCGGCCGGGACCCGGGCGTCCCGAACTGGCTCGACACCGAAGATCAGCCGATCGGTATGGCCGTCTATCGCTACGTCGGCGCCCGAACGAAACCGCAGCCGACCGCGACGGTCGTGGCGCTTCGAGACCTGCGCGCCTCGCTGCCCGCGACGCACCCGAGCGTCGACGCGACCACGCGGAGAGAACAACTCGCTGACCGCTACCGCGCTGCGCAACGCCGGTGGAGCTGAGAGGAGCCGACATTGGCCTGGAATCGACCTGACTCGCCGCCGTGGCTCCGGCGCCTGAATGCGCATGGCGCCGCCGTTGGTGGCGCCGAGTTCCTTGTGTCACTCGAACCCGACGACTTGCTTGATGCTGCGCGCTTGAGCACGGGTCTCGACGATTTCGGCGGCAAGACGTGGCGACCACATTTCGACGTGCTGGTCGAAGCATTACGGACTGAGGCGCGGCTGACGGTCGCCGGGCGCTTGGTGGCGCGTACCGAGCTGGTGCGGGCCCTACGGCAACGGCTTCTCCTCGCCGCGGCGTGGGCCGAGGACCCGACCATCCTCGATGAGGAGATCACTCGTCCGGTGTTCGTGGTGGGCACGGGCCGTTCGGGTACCTCGATTCTCCATGAGCTACTTGCCCTCGATCCCGCGAACCGCGTGCCGCTCACCTGGGAGCTCCTGCATCCCGGTGAGGCGCTCGGAGATCACGCCGCGATGGCGCGTCTCACCGGCCACCAAGTGCACGCGTTCTGGGCGGACCTCCAACCGGCGTACGAGTCGATGCACCACAATCATGGTGACGAACCGAACGAGTGCATTTTCGCCGCGATGCTCGAGTTCCTGTCCGACCAGTGGGGGGGAGCGTACGAAGTTCCCACCTATTCCGCGTATCTCGTGGGTGCTGATCAGATCGAGGCCTACCGCTACCACCGCACGGTGCTCCAGACGCTCCAGCGGCGCGCCCGCGCCGAACGCTGGGTGTTGAAGGCGCCGAGCCACCTCTCCCAACTTCGCACACTGTTCGCGGTCTATCCCGACGCGCGGGTGATTCAGATCCACCGCGACCCGTTGAAGACGGTGCCGTCGACGATCAGTCTGATGGGCACGATCCGATCGATGCGCGGCGAGACCGTCGACGTGGACACGCTGGCACCTTGGGTTTCACTGGGGTACGCGCGGATGCTCGACGACACCATCGACGCGCGTGCGTCGGGCGCGCTTCCCAACGCGTCCTTCATCGATATGAAATACGCGGATCTGATGGCGGACCCCACCACCACCGTTTGCCACGCCTACGCCCGCCTCGGATTCGACGTTCCGACTGGGTTCGGCGACACGATGGCCGATTACCTGGCGGCTCGTCCGCGGCTCGTCCGGGGCGTCCACACGTACGCGCTGGCCGATACCGGTCTCGATCTCATCCGGGAGCGCGAGCGCTTCTGCCGCTACCAAACCACCTACCAGGTTCCTGACGAACTCTGAAGCGATCGGGGCCTCGCGGATACGCAGTCAGGCCGTGTGATGTGCCTACGACGTGAGCGACGCGACCGGTTGATGGCCGGTGAGGTAGCCATGAATCGCCGCGCCGGGCATCGGTGGTGAGAAGAGGTAGCCCTGGATTGACGTGCAACCGAGATCGATGAGCGCCGCGTGTTGTTCGTGGTGTTCAACGCCTTCGGCGACAGTCTCGAGGCGGAGGGTCTGTGCGAGTTGCATGATCGCGTTGACGAACCCGCGACCTTCGTGGTCACGAGTGAGATTGTCGATGAAGCGCCTGTCGATCTTGAGAATGTCGATCGGGAGTTCGGCGAGTGCCGCGAACGAGGAGTAGCCGGTCCCGAAGTCGTCGATGGCCACGCGTACTCCCGTCCGGCGCAGTTCGTCGAGGGTTGCGATGATTCGCCCGGAGTCGTGAGCAAGAACCGACTCGGTGACCTCGAGGGTCAGCGGTGTTGGCTCGAGGTTGGAGCGGGTGAGGGCGTCGGTGACCTGTCCGACGAAGCGTGGGTCTGCGAGTTGGAGACGCGACGCGTTCACTGAGAGGTTCGGGCGGAGGTGGGCAAACTGCGTCTGCCACTGGCTGGCTTGCTCGCAGGCTGCGAGCAGGACCGCGTGACCCAGCTCGATGATGAGGCCCGCGTCTTCGGCAAGCGGGATGAACGTGGTCGGAGGGATGAGCCCCCTGGTTGGATGTGGCCAGCGGGCCAGTGCTTCGAACGAAGTGACGCGGCCCGTGTGCGTATCGACGACCGGTTGGAAATACGCGATGATCTGCTGCTCGCTCAACGCGGTCCGGAGTTCCTGTTCGAGCGTCATCCGTTCGAGCGCCGCGGTGTGCATGGCCGCTTCGAAGACCCGGTAGCAGCCCTTTCCCTCGCGTTTTGCTCGATACATCGCGATGTCGGCGCTGCTCAGGAGTTGGTACGGTTCGGTGTCGGGTCGGTCCGTGAGCGCTATTCCTACGCTCGCACCGATCGCGACGGTGTGGTTGGGAAGCTCGACTTGTTCGATGAGCACGTCGAGCACCCGTTGCGCGACCTGGTTTGCTTGATCTGGTCCGTCGAGGTGTTCGACCAGGATTGCGAACTCGTCTCCGCCGAGGCGGGCGATGGTGTCGAAGCCGCGGAGGTGCGAGCGATAGCGCTCCGCGACGGCGATCAGGAGGTCGTCGCCGGCGAGGTGCCCGAAACTGTCGTTGATGTTCTTGAAGCCGTCCAGGTCGACGACCATGACCGCGACGTACCCGCCGACGCGCGCCTGCCGGTGCAGCGCGTGCTCGAGCCGATCGTTGAACAGGGTCCGGTTGGGCAGGCCTGTGAGCGGATCGTGGGTTGCTTGGCGGACGAGGGTGGCTTCGCGGTCGAGCAGGAGCCGTTGGTTTGTGTGCGCGGAGACAAGTGCCTCGCCCAGGATCCATACGACCACGGCAAGACAGAGAACGCCGGTGAACGCGATCGCGTGTCCGAGCCGTACGTCGATCAAGGTGGGTGCGACTCCGAACTGGATCGCCGCTTCGCCGGCCGCAATCGCGAGCACCCCGCAGCCGTAGGCCCAGCGCCAATCGGGCCGGTCGGTCTGGGAGAGGATCTGGGTCGCGCCAACGGCGAAACCGATGGTGAGCATGGAACCCCAGCCGGTCGAGTACAGCACCAGGGTCGTCGTCCCGGCCGCAGTCGCGAGCCGCACGCGGTCGCAGGTCACCGAGTCCGGCCAGCGGTGTTGCATGATCCGCCCCACCGCGTCACCCGCGCATGAGGCCGCCAGGAACACGATGAGTAGCCAGTACGGCGTCGCCGCAAGCAAGCCTTGGTCCCGCATCCACGCGAACACGACCAGAGCGCAGCCGGCCGCGATGTATCCGCCAATCACGGACAGCCGTCGCACCATCCCGCAGGTATCGGCGCCTCGGGCCAGATGATGAGGCTGGAGTCTTCTCTCGAGTTATCAGCCGAAACGGTGGTCAGTTCGCCGGTTCGAGCACCACCAGGGGAATTTGCCGTTCAGTCTTCTTCTGGTAGTCGGCATAGCCCGGGTACGTCTTGGTGACCATTGGCCACAATCGCGCCCGTTCCTCCGCGCCGGCGATCCGGGCGCACATGGGTCGTTTCGGCGCTCCTTGGACGCTGACCTCAACCTGGGGCCGGTCGCGAAGGTTGAGGAACCAGGCGGGGTGATGTTCGCCTCCCCATCTCGACGCAACAATCACCCATTGCTCTCCCTCCCGAACCGGAGAGGACAGCATGACCGAACGGGGCAGGCCGGATTTGCGGCCGATGGTCGTCAGCTCCAAGACGGGCATCTGACCTGCCTGCCAGCCCAGACGCCCTCCGGACAGCTTCACCAAGATCCGATGCGCGGAGTTCAACGCCTTCAGGCTGAGGTCGCTCGGCACGATGGAGGAGGGTAGTCCCGGTTCACGTGGCCGCGTGCGCGAGGTCCATCTCCCACCACAGAAAGTTTCTCGACTGGTCGAGGATCTGTTGGCGATGCGCGACATACGGCACGTGGCACGTTCCTTCCCAGGACTTGAGGAAGATCTCGAGGCCCGCGGCTCGTGCCGCGTTCACCGTGGCGTTGATCCAGGCATACGACACGAGCGGGTCCGTGGTGCAGTGGAAGTCGAGCGCCGGCGCGTCACCCTCCGATATCGATCCCGAGACAAGCTGCGCACCTGAGATCGACACCGCGGCTCGGACCTTCGCGGTGGGGTCTTCCGACGACGAGTAGCCAACGTTGAGCGCGACTATCCCACCCGCGGACGAACCGCCGATGGCGATGCGGTCGGGGTCGATGCCGTAGGTCGCAGCGTTGGTGCGAAGGAATCGCACCGCGGTCTGGGCGTCGGCGGTTGCCTCTTGGATTGCCGCCACGCAGTTCGACTGGTTGCCGGAGCAGCCGGGTGATTCGAGGCGGTAGTCGATCGACACGTTCACGTATCCCATTTTGGAGAAGTTGGTTGCTTCGTCGACGATCTCGCCCGACGTCCGACTGCCACAACAGAAGGAGCCGCCGTGGACCCACACGATCGCCGGCCGACTGGTCACGGTGTCGCCGGTGGGCTGGTACATGTCGAGGCCCAGGGTGATCGTCTGATTCCCGAGGTTTACCGCGGTTCCGAAGACGATGTTGTTGGTGACGGTGACCGCGTTGAAGATTGGGTCGCGATACCGAACCGGGGCGTCGCCAGGCGGGACGAGGTCAGGCTTCGCACACCCGGCGACGACGATGAGGAGCACACCGATGAGCGGAACGAAACGGCCAAAGCGCATGGCCCATGTTCATGGATGGGTTGAGCTGCGTCAAGCTGCATACCAGTGTGTGGTCTTCAGCCGTCGAGGTGGTTGAGCAACGCAATGAACTCCGGGCTCGCGTCCGGACCGAACGCGGAGACGACGATTCCACGGATTCCGCATACGGGACACTCGACGCCGAGCACGATCGCTTCGTCACCTGGGTCGGTGTCGCCCTCAAACCGAAACGTATGGCGCACAATGAGCTGGGTCGGTTGATGCGGAAGTCCGCATCCATGACATTGCACCGTCCCGTCCGCGAACGAGAAATCGCCTCGGTAGCCGTCCGTTTCGAGCAGGGCGATGGCTTCGGTCACGGACGCGGCGTTCTCCACGATGTGAAGGTTACGTCTCGGCACTTGTGGTCGTAGTGTCGGTTGCATCCCGTAACGAAGGAGAACGTGTGAGCCAGATGTTTCGGTACGCGTTCGATGCCAAGCTCGCGCCATTCTGGGCACCGTTCGGTGCCCGGCCGTCCAAGGACGGAGTCACCATCAGCGACGACGACCTGTTCGTGGCATCGTTTGGTTGGCTCCGTGTCGAAACTCCGCTGGCGAACGTCGATGGCGCGCACGTGACTACGGGCTATCGCTGGTGGACGGCCGCCGGAGCTCGTATGTCCTTCGCCGACGATGGACTCACGTTCGGAACAAACACGGACCGTGGCGTCTGCGTACATTTCAAGACCAAGGTTCCCAGCCGTTTGCGGCGTTCCGGTCATTCAGCGTTGACGGTCACCGTTGCGGACGTCGACGGACTCGTCGCCGCGCTGGTGTCCTGCTGATGGAACCGAACCTGCTGCTCCCGCAACAGCCGTTCGCGTCTCTCGATGAGTATCTCGTAGCGGGCGGTGGAACCGCCCTCCCGGAGGCGGTCCTTCAGGGCGGGGACTGGGTGATCCACCAGTTGGAGCACGCGGGCCTGCGCGGGCGTGGTGGAGCCGGCTTCCCGGCGGCGCAGAAGTGGCGGTCCGTGATTGCCGGAGGCGCGGCGCTCGGGGACCGCTACGTGGTGGCGAATGGTGCGGAGGGCGAACCGGGCACGTTCAAGGACCGTCCGCTCATGCGTGCGAATCCGTATCAGGTGATCGAGGGCCTCTGCATCGCCGCCCATGTGCTCGGTGCGAGCGAAGCGTTCCTTGCGGTCAAGGCGAGTTTCACGCCGGAGATCGAGGCGTTGGAGCGAGCGCTGCGCGAGATGACCGGCGCGGGTTTGATCGCTGCGGTGCCCGTCACCATCGTGAGCGGACCAGAGGAGTACCTCTTCGGGGAGGAGAAGGCGTTGCTCGAAGTCATCGAGGGAAACGACCCGATGCCGCGCTGGCTGCCGCCCTACCTGCATGGGCTGTTTGCCACCACACCCCAAGAAGGTTGGTCTGCAGGGGTGGGGCAGTCCGATGAAGTCGGTGTTATCGGTTCGAACCCCACGCTGGTTTCGAACGTCGAAACGTTGGCAAACGTGGCGTTGATCCTCACCCGCGGTGCCGACTGGTACCGGCGTATCGGCACTGCCGAGACGAGTGGTCCGCTGATATGCACGGTCAGTGGCGATGTCCTGCACTCCGGCTTTGGAGAGATCGAACCTGGAACACGGCTCGGCGATGTCATCGATCAGATTGGCGGCGGTCCGCGTGCGGGCCGGTCGGTGAAGGCAGTGCTCTCGGGAGTGTCGAACCCCGTATTGACCGCCGCGGGGTTGGACGCGCCGGTCAGCTATGAGGGTTTGGCCGCCGCCGGCGGCGGGCTTGGTTCCGCAGGGTTCGTCGTGTACGACGACGCGCGCAGCATGCTCGCCGTCGCGCACATGGTGTCAAGGTTCCTGTACGTCGAGTCATGCGGACAGTGCAGAGCGTGCAAGCAGGGATGCGGCGAGGTGACTCGTCATCTTGAGGTGCTTGCCGATGGGAGCGGCGATGTGAGCGACATCGATGTCATCGCCCGCCGGTTGCGGGGGGTCACCGACCAGAACCGCTGCTATCTGGGCGAGGAAGAGCAGCGCATCATCAGTAGTTTGCTGCGCGAGTTCCCCGAAGATTTCGTCGCCGAGATGGAACGCGATCGTCCAGTTGCTCCGCTTCCCATACCCAAGATCATCGATATCCGCGACGGCACGGCGGCCCTCGACCCAATGGCGGCGCGGAAACTCCCAGACTGGACCTACGCGCCGAGCTGATCGGAGTTCCTCGCGGCGGTTGGTCGCACGGTATATCGGAACGGTCCGCTACCCGCGGAGGCGCGGCCAGGCACTGCTCGACGTCGTGACGTAGTCATAGATCGACCAGCCGACTGCCCGGCGTTGCTTCGCCGCATCGACGAAGCGTGCGTAGTCCTGGGGGCTGGCGCGATCAGCGATGCCGCCCACTACGTGGACGACGGCGTCGCGGTCGCCGAGGTTGGTACGGACGCGGCGAATGTTTTCGCGGGTGTACCGAGCGCCGTCGTTCCAGCCCGATGAT
Source organism: Acidimicrobiia bacterium (assembly GCA_031430375.1). GTDB lineage: Bacteria > Actinomycetota > Acidimicrobiia > IMCC26256 > JAENVU01 > JAENVU01. Next base: position 5,039 of record JANPBJ010000129.1, on the reverse strand, counting down.
TCCGAACGGTTCGTCCAGTAGCTCATCGGGAGCCAGACGTCGAAGGACCGACGCAGCTTCTTCCACGGAAAGTTGGGCCAGTACCCCGTGTTGACGTCCTCGATGAGCACTGGCTCGAGCACGATCGCGCCGAGCGGCATTCGAGTGACGAGACGTCGGGTTCGCGTGACCAGATCGATCAGGGCGCGGTTGCGCTGGTCGGGATCGGGTACGTCGTTGGTCCATTCAATATCGAGCGCGATGCCGTCGAATTTCTGTTCCTTGCTCCGGAACTCGTACATCGCTCGCACGTGGCGCAGGTCACGGTCCACATCGGCGAGGTGGGGCAGGTACCAGGCCACGACCTTGAGGCCGCGCCGATGCGCGCGCCGCAGTATTTCGCCGACGAGTTTGCGGTCGGCGATGTTCCCGTCGGAACGGGTGTCGTCCTGGGAGGCCTGCAGATACAGCGTCGTGATGCCGAGCCGGTCCATGTCGTCGACCGAGTCGGGAGTCACCGCCGGAAGCGAGTTGGGCGAGGATTGGAATTTGGGTCCGTAGTCGTAGACATCAACCCACGTACCGAGACCCCGAAATGCTTGGTTGCTCACCCGTGCGCGGGGCGTTCCGGCCGGTTGTGGCGAGCTCCCGGCCGGTTCGCCGATCGTGAGAGCAAGGAGTCCAACGATGAGGACCGACGACCCGTAGCGCACCATGCTTGCAGTCATCCGCTCGCCCTCTAGGAATATCCCAGTTGCTGCTGCAGCGCGCGGAGACCGGGTGTCGACGCGATGGCGGAGACGACTGCATTGTGGTGACGAAGTGTGCGCTCGGGTCCCCGTGCAGTGCCCACGGTCGATCGCGATGTGGAGTTTACCGACGGGAGCGACGCGGCGTACTTCTCCGCCACTGGACTCGCTGCCAGTTCTGACCAATCGAAGAGATCGCGGATCGTGTTGACCGGTGAGTGCACGAACTCCTCATGTTTGACCTGTCGCACGCGAGAGGGGTCGATAGCGCTCAGGTCCGCGAGCGCTGCCCGGTTGCACTGGAAATACTGCCACGCGGCTACGTCGGCGACACCTTTACCGCGCAACTCGCGCCATTCCGGTACGAGCGCGAACTTCCACCATTTGCTCGAGTAGTCGTGGAGTTCGAGCTCACGCGCGATCGGGTAACCGGAGCGCGCGAACCGCTGGCGGGTGACCGGACCGAAGCGGTCGACGGCGTACCAGCCGTCGATCAACGAGTCGATGTTTTCTGGTGCATTTCGCGTCAGGAGCACGTATGACGCGTCCGGGAAGATCCGCGTGAGCAGCGGAACCCGCAACATGTTCTTCGGGGTCTTTTCGAGGAAACGGATGTGGCGGGGTCGATTTCGCATCGAACGGGCGCCCAACCAACGGGTGCCGATTTTTGCGGCAACGCGCCCAGTGACTGAGTTGGCGCGCAATACCCGATCGGGTGACGCGGAAACGGCGCTGAGATTGATGGCGCGCCGAGCGAACGCCTCGCGGAGACTCTCTGCGAGGGCATCGTCGACGTCGCTCGCTTTGATGCGGTTCGACTGGTAGTTACGGGCAGCGGGATTGAATGGTCCCTCGAGCACCTCGTGCGACTCGCCCGGAAGGTGCCACAAGTCGGGGTGGAGGGCGAGGCAGTTCCGCAGGATTGTCGTCCCGGAGCGGGGTGCCCCGAGCACGATGATCGGACGCAGAATCGAGGTTTTGGTCATCGCGGGTTCACGAACGTCGCGTCGGCTAACCAGCCGAACGGCGACGTCGGGTGGCGGCGGTTGAGTTATGCACGGCGGATGGATTCGCCGGAACAATGGGTGGGTGACTCGAGTGCCGCAAGGGATACCCATAGTGGAACAGCAAGGGCGCGGCCAGTGCGGTCACAACTCGGCGTCTCGATGTGGGCATTCCTGCTTGCCAGGCGGTGTCGAGATCGAGATTCACCGACGTGTTCCCAAGACGGGATGGGTTGCCGGCAACGGTGTGCGACGGTCCCGGCGAAAAGCGTCGCCCCTGGACCGACGTGAGTGCGTTTTCTGGGTACCCGAGAAAATGGAGGATCGTGGGAAGCGTGGTTTGGGGGCGGGTAGTCAGGTCCTCGTATCGGACGCGTAGCAACCGCTCAGGTTGGTTCCGGAACAGCAGCTCGGTTGTTGTGTTCCACAGGTCCCAGCTGAGCGCACTCTTCCACGGCGGCATGCGACGCATAAGACCTCCGCTCGGCCGATCACCCGCCGGCTTCGGCCGCATCCACGAATACGCTGTGCCCCGAGGGTCGCGGACAAGGTGGATGACGAAGAGGTCGATGTTCGGGAGTGTCCCGAGCAGCCAGCCATACGTGGGTGGCTTGGAACTGTCGATAATCGTCTTCGCTCCGGTGACGTCGGCAACGGCGCGGTAGAGCTGGCCGAGCCGCGTTGGGAGGTCGCCGAGTTCCGGGAACTGCCCTCGTTCACCCCGTCGCAGGATTGCCGGCAGGTTCGAGGGGTCGCCGAGCCAGTCCACTCCTTCGACGGCATGGCTGATATCGGTGGGGCCGAGGTCGGAGAACGCGCTGGTCAGAATCTTCGCCCACACTGGGCATTCTGGGACCGGCTGTCCGCAGCCGCAAAACCGCTTTTCGACGAGTCCTCGCGCCCAGAGGTACCGGAGCTCGCCGGCTCCGAACGCATCAGGAAGCGACCCAAGCATGAGCGTCAGGAGCGTGCTCCCGCTGCGGCCGGCGCCCGCGACGAGAACAACTCGTACTTTGGGAGACGCCTCGCGACGGCCCTCGATCTCGCCGAGGCGGCGGGGTGCCGGATGGGACGGACTCTCAGGCAGGTGAGACACGAAAGGATCGGAGATGATTCTGAACTCCCCCGGTGGGGACGTAATGCACAACCAGGCCGATACTAGGCCTTATGACGGTGCCATGTCTTGGGGAGCGCCCGCAGCCGTCCGATCGCATGCTAGCGACCCGCACAGGCCCTCGCACTTGGGGACTCGAGCGGTTCGGTCATCCGCACCGAGAGACCGTGGCCCGTCCCCGCGGCGTGCGACCCCAACCTGGGCCCAGCGCTCGGAACGACCTTGGCGTGTGAGGTGCCAGGATGAACCCCATGACTCATGCGCCCTGGACTGGTGATGCTTGCTCGCTGGTCGACGCCTTCCGCGCGGGCGAGCGGTCGCCGGTGGAGGAACTGGAGGCGAGCTTCACGGCGATTGAGGCGTCGGATCTCAACGCGTTCTCCTACCTCGACACCGAGGCGGCCCGCGAGGCGGCGCAGCATGCGGACCTCACCAAGCCGTTCGGCGGGGTTCCCGCGGGTATCAAGGAACTGGATCCGGTGTTCGGGTGGCCCCACACCGAAGCATCGCTGGTGTTCAAGGACCGGATCGCGAACCGCACATCGCATCACATCGAACGGCTCATCGAGCGTGGGGGTGTGGTGCCGGTGGGCGCGACCACCGCGAGCGAGTTCGGCGGTCTCAACGTGAGCGTGTCGAAGATCAACGGTGCGACGCACAACCCGTGGCGTCATGGTCGGACGGTCGGTGGTTCCTCGGCTGGTTCTGCGGCCGCGGTGTCGGGTGGGCTCGTGAGTCTCGCGAGCGGCGGCGACGGCGGCGGGTCGATCCGCATTCCCGCGGGCTACACCGGCTTGGTTGGCATGAAAGGAACGTTCGGTCGTATCCCGCGTAGTCCCCATGCCTACATGCGACCCAACACGGTCGTGGTGGGCAACGTGGCGCGCTCGGTGCGCGATGCCGCGCGCTATTTCGACGTGTGCGCGGGCCCGCACGCGGCCGACCCCAGCACGCTTCCAGATGTGGGCGGTTGGGAGACCGGGCTCGGAACCCATGACCTGCGCGGGCGGAAAATAGCGATCGTTCCGGCCTTGGGTGGCGTGACCCTCGCACCCGGGGTGGAGGATCGCATCCGCGCTTCAGCCGCGGAGCTGATCTCGGCCACGGGGATGGTGCAGGTCGACGTGCGGGTGGAGCCGCCGAACCTCGCGTTGCAATGGATGATGGGCAACCTCGCGACGCTGATCGGTGAACTCGGAACGCGATGGCCGCGCTGCGCGGCAGATCTCACCGACGAGGTTGCGTTCGGGCTTCGCCTCTCAGAATCGCTCTACAACCTGCACTCCGCCGCCGCGGCCGAAGCCTTACGGATCAAGGCCAACGAGGCGATGGCCGCCGCCTTCGACGACGTCGACTTCATCATTGCGGCTACGAATCCCGGTCCGGCTTTCGCGGCGGAATCGGTGATGAGTCAGAGCCAACCACGCATTGTGGACTGGGCAATGTCGAGCACGGTCGCGCAATGGGCCATCCGCGGCGTGATGTTCGGGACGCGTGTAGTGGGAGCGGCCTTTCCGAAGCTGCCACCCGCGCTGGTGGCAACCGCGAGCAGACGGTTCCCCGACCTGGTCAACATGGGCGCGTTGACAATCGTCTCCAATATCTACGGCAACCCCGCGGTATCGATCCCTTCGGGGACGATCGATGGACTTCCGGTTGGCATGCAGGTGCTCGGCCGTCACCATGAAGACGCACTCCTCTTCGACGTTGCCCTCGCCGTCGAACGCGAACACCCGTGGCCGCTCGTGGCGCCGGGCGTCAACCCTTCTGTCGAGCCGGTGGCGTTGAGAGTGAGCTGACGCTCCACTCTTGCTCCGGCGCGGACCGGGACTGTGCTCGTGCCCGTCGCTGAGAGTGGTTACGGTGCACCGGTGTTGATGGTGATGTGGGCAGTAGCGGCGGTATTAGGCGTGATCGTGGTGACTTGGCGCGTCGGCGTCTCGCGCTTCGCGTTCCTGGCCATGGTCCACGACAGCCTCCCGCTCACGCTGGTCGGGGCCTGGGTCGTCGCGACCTACGCCGTCGTCACCCAACAGTGGCTCCTGCTCGCCGCGGCCGTTCCGCTGGTGGCGGTCCATCTCCTGATGATCGTGCCGCGACTGGCTGCGGTGCCGACGCCGGAGTGGGTGACCTCCGCCGCGCAGATCAAGGTCGTGGTCGCCAACGTCTTCATCGGTAATCGAACGCCGAAAC
>JANPBJ010000128.1:0-28955 GCA_031430375.1 Acidimicrobiia bacterium | reverse complement strand
ATCACCCCGGCGAAACACCGGATCGACGACGTCGAGTCGGCAGTGTCCAGCAGCACGTAGTGGTACGTACCGTTGGGGAACTCCGGTGTCGCGCTGGTGATTCCGTTGCACTCGTCGAGGAACCAGACGTCCTGTCCACTCGCGTTCTTCACCGAGAAGTTCGAAGCGGTCGCGACCGTGGTCCCGTCTCCCTCGTACGGGTTGAAGAGGGCGGCGCCGGAGATCATGTAGCCGATGATCCCCAGGCTCGTCGACGTCGTGGCGGCTGCCTTGGTGGAAGACAGAGAAATCGAAACGTCGTAGGACTGCGCCACGGTCGGGTCGGCGGTGGCAACGGCTGTGGTGGCCGTCGGCACCTGGACACCACCCTGGGGAACGGCGTACTCCGCGTCTCGCTGGTGATCCGGTATCCCGTTCGATACGAAGCGGAGTTTCCCGTCCGCGACGGTGACCGTGACACCCGTTGCCCACTTCGCTTGCTTGAACTCTGTGGTGAGGTCCGTCGATGACCCGGTGGACCCCTTCGTCGTGGTCGACGAGGACGGCGACGTCGACGACGTGGATCCTCCCGAGGAGCCCGTGGTCGACGAAGACCCGCAGGCGCTCGCAATCAACGCGATCGCGACCGCCGAACACGCGAGTGCCCTCCGAGTCGGACGCCGCCCGGCGCTCGCGCCACGCGTGTCGGGTTGGACGGAATGCACGTTGGGTCGGCCGGTCATCGCGGTGGGGCCTCCGTTCCGGCCGGTCGCCGGAGAGCTGGTCGAACGTCGTTGCCGGCGGAATGCAGCGCAGCGTGATGCGGAGCTGCGTGCCCAGGCAAGAGCACTGTAGGAACCCAACCTTGCGATCGTATTGGTGAATCCTGCAGGTTGCCTGCAGGATTCATCCGTCGGCTACTCCGGCCCGGCGTTGGCGGTGTGAGCGGCGAACTCCTCGAATGCCGCCCAGGCACGGGGTCCGTATACCGACGCGGTGCCGCCGTCCATCAGCAGTGCCACGCCGAGCGCTTCGGCGACCTCCGCCGCGGTGGCGCCACGAGCCGCGGCGGCCTTGGCGTGGTATGCGATGCAACCGTCGCACTGTTTGACCACCGAGATCGCGAGCGCCATCAACTCCTTCACCTTTGCGGGGAGGGCACCGTCGGCGACCGCGGCTTGGTGGAGCGTTCCGAATCCGCTCCAGACGTCGGGACTCGCGGCGCGGAGCTGCTTCGTCGGCTCACGGAGTTCACTCACGATGTCGTGATACTTGGTCGTCATCGATGACTCCTTCATTGGTGGGCAGATGCGAACCTAGGCCCCTCGGTGCGTCGTTCGACAGGGTCGTTGGTCCGGCAGTTTCGGATTCTGAGTGTGCTCTTCAGGTGAGCTGGCGGATCAAGAACCAGATTGCGAACACCACGAGCATCGCTCCGAAGGCGTGCCGAGAGTTCGTCGGCGCCATGCGTTGCGCGAGTCGGGCTCCGACGGACGCGGCGGGGATGCGGCCGACGGCGAAGCCGCTCGCAACGGTCCAATCGATGTGACCGAGTACCCAGTGGGTGATGAGGGTCGGGACCGTCAGGACTCCGACCACGACCATCGATGTCCCGGCCGCCTCGATTGCGGTGAGGCCGAGCACCAACACGAACAACGGAACGAGGAGGAATCCGCCACCGTTCGCCAACAACCCCGTGAGAAACCCGACTCCGAATGCACAGACGATGACGATGCCGTTGCGGCCGCGACGCGCTGCGCCGCGTTCCGCCGCCCCGAGCGAGTCCCGCATCAGCAGTCGGATTCCGATGACGAGGAGCATGAGCCCGGAGAGCACCAAGAGGCGATTGCCACCGACGACGGAAGATGAGAGCGCGCCGATGAGCGCGCCGGGCACACCGCCGAGAATCGTCAACCTGGCGACGCGGCTGTCGATGTTGCCGCCGCGGAGATAGCGGCGCGCACCGGTGAAGGCGGCGGGGAGCATTGCGGGGAGTGGTGACGCAACGGCCATCAGAGGCGGCACCCCGATCAGGGCGAGGACAGGGGTTGCGAACGCGGACCCACCGGCACCGAACATCCCGAAGACGAGGCCGACGCCGAACCCGGCAATCGCGTACTCCAGGAAGTGCATCTGAAGATGTTATACCCCAGGGGGTACCCTTGTATACCCCGGAGGGTACTAGTAGGATCGAGAGATGACCACCGCCAAATCTGTATCGCCCGGCATCGAGCTCGAGCCGGAGGCCGTCGCCGACCTGCAACGCCGATTGCGCAGAATCGAAGGTCAGGTGCGCGGTCTCCAGCAGATGATCACCGACGAACGCGACTGTCGCGATGTCGTCACGCAGATCGCGGCGGCGAACAAGGCGCTCGAGCAAGTTGGGTTCCTGCTCGTCTCCGCCGGACTCACATGGTGTCTCGAAGACCCCAAGCGGTCGGCCGCCGCCGGTTACGACGTGACCGACGTGCAGAAGATGTTCCTCAAGCTCGCATAATCAGGATCCCCGCACCCTCGAGAGGTTGAACGATGATCTTCCAGCAGTACGAACTCGGTTGTCTTTCGCTCTTCAGCTACATGATCGGTGATGAGACCACGGGTCGCGCCGTGGTGGTCGACCCGCAACGCGACGTCTCCCAGTACCTGGCCGACGCGCAACGGCTCGGGCTCACGATCGAACGAGTGCTCGAAACCCACTTCCACGCCGACTTCTTGTCCGGGCATCTGGAACTCGCGGCCGCGACCGGCGCCATCATCTCCTACGGAGACGTTGCGCGGGCCGACTTCCCGATCGAACCGCTGCATCACGGTGAGCGCCTGTCGCTCGGGGCCGTCACGCTCGAAGTCCGTCACACGCCGGGCCACACCCCGGAATCGATCTCGATCGTTGTGTTCGAACGGGCCGATGATCCCGAGCCGTGGGGAGTGCTGACGGGCGACACCCTGTTCATCGGCGACGTCGGCCGTCCCGATCTGCTGACCTCGATTGGGTGGACCGCCGAAGATCTGGCGCGTCGCCTGTACCGGTCAGTGCACGACCAGCTCTTGAGTCTTCCCGATGCCACCCGGGTGTTTCCGGCGCACGGAGCCGGGTCCGCGTGTGGAAAGAACCTGTCGACGGCGAGTGAGTCCACGATCGGCGAGCAGCGCCGCACCAACTACGCGCTTGCACCGATGAGCGAGGACGACTTCGTCGAAACGGTCACGCAGGGACAGTCGGTCGCGCCGCTGTACTTCATGTTCGCCGCGGACTCGAACCGGCGCGAGCGCGAACTGTTGGACGACCGTGGTGAAACACCCACCCTCGCCCTCGACCAGGTACTGCATCTCCAGGAGGGCGGGGCCGCCGTGGTCGACGGAAGACCGTCCGACGCGTTCGCGTCGGGTCACCTTCGTGGGTCGATCAACGTCGGCCTTGACGGGCGCTTTGCCGAATACGCCGGCGATGTGCTCCGGCCGGACCAAGCGGTGGTACTGGTGACCGAACCCGGCCGGGAGAACGAGGCGCGTATCCGGTTGGCGCGCATCGGGTTCGACCACGTGGCCGGCGCACTCTCCGGAATCGACGATGTCCTGGTGGCGCATCCCGAACTCGCCGATCGGGCGCCGCGCATCACTGCTTCGGAACTCAAGACGTGGCGCGATTCGGACCAGTCACTGCAGATCGTCGATGTGCGGAACACCGGTGAATGCACGGAGGGCATCGTCGACGGCAGCGTGAATCTGCCGTTGCCCAACCTGTTGGACCGGCTCGACGAACTCGACCCGTCCCGGGCCACCGTCGTCTACTGCGCCGGTGGTTACCGTTCCGCGACCGCCGCGTCCTTGCTTCGAGCGCGTGGCTTCGCCACGGTTGCCGAGATCTATGGCGGTTACGCCGCGACGTGCACGAGTGCCTCACAGGAGGGTTCGTCATGAGGTCCGTGGCGTCCGATGAAATGACCGGCCGGCACACGCGTCGGGAATTCCTCGAGGTCCTCGCCGGCGGTGCGGCCGCTACCGGGCTGGCGGCGTGCGGTGTCAGCCCGTCGACGACCCCGGTGGCCCGTCCCGGCGCGGCGTTGGCGGAGCCGACGACCTTGAGCAGCGCCAACGGCAAGCTCGCGGTCCGACTCGTCGCGAAGGGTCGAATGGTTCGATTCGGTGCCGGACGCCGATTCGCCTACACCTACAACGGCTCGACTCCGGGCCCCTCGTTGCGGGTTCGGCCGGGAGATGTCCTCACGATCACACTCGTCAACCAACTCGATCACCCGACGAACCTCCATACCCACGGTCTGCACGTGTCGCCGTCCGGCAAGTCCGACAACGTCTTCGTGACGGTTGCCCCCGGTGCGAGTCGCACGTACGTGTATGAGATCCCCGCCGATCACCCGAGCGGTCTCTTCTGGTACCACCCGCACCATCACGGGATGGTGGCGGAGCAGATCTTCGGTGGGCTGGCCGGTGCCATCATCGTCACGGACGAGATCGATGATCTGCCGGAGATGGCCGCGTCGCGTGAGCGGCTGATGGTCATCGCCGATACACCCGTTACCGAGCACGCCGGCGGATTCGGGGCTTCGATGATGGACCGGATGCAAGGTCGCGAAGGTGACGTGGTCCTGGTCAACGGCATCGTCGCGCCGACGGTTCGTACTACCGCCGGCGCGCTCGAGCGGTGGCGGCTCCTCAATGCGAGTGCGTCGCGCTACTACCGCGTCGCGCTCGTCGATCACCAGCTGCATCTGATCGGTACCGATGCGGGCCGGCTCGCGACCCCGATTGCGATCGTTGAACTCCTCCTCGCTCCCGGCGAGCGCGCGGAGGTCCTCGTCATGCCGACGAGAGCCGGGAGCTATGCGCTCGAGGCGCGGCCGTACGATCGTGGGTCAGCGATGATGATGGGCGGCGCGGCGAGACATCCGACCACGACGCTCGCGACCGTGGTCGTCCGCGGTGACGCCAGTCGGCCGGCGGGGCTTCCTCGCTCGATCGCGCCGGTGTCCCCCGAGGTGGCCACGGTCGATCGCCGCCGGACGGTCACCCTCGCAATGAGTATGGGCGGTGGCGGAATGGGCGGTGGCGGCATGGGTGGCGGCATGGGTGGCGGCATGGGTGGCGGCATGGGTGGCGGCCAGTTCACGATCGACGGGCAAGCCTTCGACCCGAACCGAACCGACGTCACGGCGCGCCTCGGGACCGTTGAGGAATGGACGGTGCGCAACACCTCGTCGATGGATCACCCGTTCCACCTCCACGTCTGGCCGTTCCAGGTGCTCGAGCGCGACAGAACCATTCGGCCGGGCTGGAAGGACACCGTCAATGTTCCGGCCAACGGCTCGGTGACCATTCGAGTGGCGTTCCGCGACATCGCCGGGCGCACCGTGTACCACTGCCACATCCTTGATCACGAGGACCTCGGGATGATGGGCGTGATCGACGTCGCCTGATGTTCGGGCGGGACCATCTGCGGAAGGAAGTCGCCCGGTTCGCTGCGGGCGACATTCAGGACCCTTCAGCGGGACTTGGTCAGCCCGGTGGCGACGGGCAGCTTGACGCGGATGCGGGTGAAGTCGATCGACCCGCCGAAACGCGGTGGCGCGTAGGCGACGGTAGATGCAACGAGCTGCAACGTCAGGGTTTCGCCGGTCGCGAGCGTGTGGGCGATGATCTCGAGTGGCACGGTCAGCGTGTGGGGCCTGCCGTCCAGGGTCACCGCGATGGGTGTGATCTGATTGCCGAGGACGAGCCCGGTGGTGTCGTCGACGAGTTGTGCGAACACGCGCGTCGGTCGCTCACCGGCGGGCGTGGCCCCGGAGTAGGTCACCGAGAGCCTTGGCGCGCCGACGATCGTCACCGACTTCGTGCCGGCCTTGATGGTCACGTTCACGGCGTTCGTCGCCCGTGCGGGCGCGATGCTCGTTGCGATCCCGCCGATCGGACCGCCGGCTGACGCCGTCGCCGTCGACGGTCCCGAACCGCCCTCGGCCGCTAACGACAGCGTGCCGGTGCCTGCCGCGCGAAGTTGCGAACCTGTGAGCGGCAGGTCGGGAGCCGTGAACTGTGTGCCGTGCTGGTCGACCATGTCGAAACGAGGTCCGGTGTCCACCGAAGTGTCGCGTTGCAACCACCGCTTCAACCACGCGTTTGTCGCGTTCTGTGAGCGTGCGGGGTCACCCGCATCGGTGAGGCACACACCGTGACCGCCGCAGTACCAGAGCATCGCGGTCGGGGGGCCGTCGCCGGAGCGGCGGATAATCCGATCGTTGGTCACCGCTTCGTCGAGGGTGAAGAGGGTGTCGACCGTTCCTTGGATGAACAACGTGGGGATCTTCACCTTGCCCACCAGCTGGCCCGGTCCGCGAGAAGCGAACCAGGCGCGATCTTCGGCGGAGATCACACCGGTCGCTCGGCCCGCGTTGTAGGACGACGTGATATGCGGGTCGAGCTGGCGACTGGCGGCGGCCGAGTAGAGAATGTTCGACCATCCGATCTTCACGGTGTCGGCTTTGTTGAGACTGCTGGAGAGCGAGTGCCACGCGATCGTGGGCACGATTGTGTCGACCCGACAGTCGATGGCCGCCGTCACGAGTTGGATTCCACCACCGTACGAGCCGCCCACCATGCCCACGCGGGGATCGGTGGGGCGATCGAGTTGCACGTTCGGTTGCGTGGCGATCCAGTCGAGCATGCTCTGGACATCGCGGCCCTCGGCATCGGCACTATCGACGGTGATGGTGCCGGTCGACTGCCCGAATCCGCGCGGATCCCACGTGAGGACGTGGTAGCCCTCGGCCTGAAGCGATTTGATGGGCGAGTCGGCGAAGAGGCCCGTGCCGCTGGTCTCGGTCGCGCCTGCTTCACTCCACCCCGGTCCCATGAGGACGGTGGGTGCCTCGCGGTCGAGGGGGAACCAGTGCAGGCGAATCTGGGTGCCGTCGAAGGACGTCATCACGAAGTCGTGCTGGACCGAGGAGAGGGACACGACCTCGGGCGGCGCGGGCCGCTCTTCGCGGCACTTCGGTGGTGAGTAAGTTTCCGTCGTTGCTGTCCCGGTATTGGCCGGAGTCCCCGGTGGCTTCGCAGCCGATGTCGGGGCGGACGATGAGCACGCGCTCAGGGCGATCGCCACGCTGACGAAGAGAGCAGGGACAACGTGAGTGGTGCGAGGCATGGACGAAATCTCCGAGAGGAACAGGCGCGTGATGCGCGGAAGTCGCGGAACCTACCGGTGCTCACCGAACCTTGTCGAACAGCCTCGCTGGGGCCGTCCTCCTATCCTCGTAGGGTGGTGATGAGGGCTTCGAAGTTCGGGATGGCCCGGTAGGGCGCGTCGGCGGGCGAGCCGGTCGCGAGGTCGACCTGAACCTGCGGGGTCCCATCGCCGGTCGCGAGCTCGGCGAGATCGAACCGAGCGGCGCGGTTGATGGCCGGCGCGCGCACCACGATCTCGTCGTCGTCGGTCCGCTCGATCGACTGGCTGCGTGCCGGGCCTTGCGCGAACTCTGCGGACAAGTCGATGCAGTAGGTCCAACCGTTGAGATTCAAGACGTGAACAAACGCGGGTTCCTCGGGGTCCTCCGCATTGATGTACAGGGTCGCGAGCATCGAGTGGTCCATGCTCAACACGCCATGGACTGAATGGCCGCGCATGTCCTCGGCGGGGTTCTTGTCGCGGTCAATGAGGTCCCCGCGCTCGCCGGTCAGAAGGTTGAGACTCTGCACGCGGTAGTGGTCGCCACGATGGTCGAGCACGAACAGGTGGGCTTCGTCGAGTGACATCGCCTCGGGTTCGAGGTCGGCGGCGATGCGCAGGTCGTGCCGGATCGCGCCCGTCGCGCCACTGCGTACTTGGATGTGGGTGGTGGCGCGTGTGACCGCGACGGAGTCGTAGTCCGACGGTCGATCGCTGAGTACGACCTGGCGGCCCCCGGGGGTAACGAGGACCGGCATCATCTCCGCGTCGATCGGCCATGACTGGAGCTGTTCGCCCGTGCGAGGCTCATGGCTGATCAGGCGGCCGTTGCCGGTGCTGAACACTGCGGAACCGTCGAGCGCCGCAACCCCGTGATCGACCGACCACGCAACGTCGCTGGCTCCTTCGACGACGCCGGCGACGCCGGAGGTGGTCCGGACGAGCGCGATTCCGGGGCCCGGGGTCGCCGGGAGGGGTGCCGCCGGCCGTGGAGGCGGCGGCGCTGGCGTTGCCGCAGTGGTGCGCGTGGCCTGGCCGCACGCCGCGAAGATCAAGGTGATGACTGCAATGAGGACATGAGTTCGGCGCATGCCCTCACTACACCGCTCCCACCACAGCAGTTCCCCGCAACCGCGAACTACTGAATCGTTCGGGCAATCTCCTGCGCGCGGGGGAGGGTGTGGAAGCCCTCGACCCGAAAGGTCACGCCGTCAGCGGCCCACAGCAGTACGTGGCCGACGGTGCGAGCCGTGTCCTGGCGAATGTTGCCGTCGCGGTCCACGTACGCGATGCGGTGGTGGGTGCCGGTGAACCAGTATCCCGTGGTGTCGCGCACTGGGGTTGGCATGATCCGCGTGCGGGGATCGATGCCCTTGGCGATCACGGCCGGACCGGGGCGTGCCGCGACCTCCACGATCCGGAACTCGCCGTAGTCCAACGTGACGAGACCGCCCGGAACGCTGCGGTCAACCGTCACGGTGGGGGTGCGCGATGGCACGAGGTGGGGGAGTCGGATCGGAAAGTCGACCGCGGCCTGCGCGGTGGCGATGGGGTCAGGGTCAAACACGAGGCCCGGTGGGGTCGAGGTGGTCGTCGAAGACGCGGACGGGTGGAAATCGTTCGCGTTGCGTACCTCCACACGACCCACGCGGAACAGCTCCGCGATCGCACGACGGCTCGGTTCGATCGCCACCGCGGCAACCATCACCGCGGCCGCCGCGACCAGAGCAACCAGCCGCCGCGACGATCGGCGACGATCGCCAGCGGGAGTGAGTACTCCCGCTTCGAGATCGGCCGCGACGCGCGCGATGAGTGCCTCGCCCTCCGGGTGATCGAGGGCACCCCCGAGCTCGAAGAGTCGAGTTTCCAGGTGGACGTCAGGGTTCACGACACCACCTCTTCGGTGAGCGCCAAACGGAGCCGGCCGAGCGCACGGGAGAGGCGGGACTTCACGGTCCCCGCGGGACACTCGAGCGCGGCTGCGGTCTCGGCCTCGCTCAGGCCTGCGAAGTATCGGAGCGCCACCACCTCGCGATCGCGATCGGGGAGCGCGGCGACGGCTGCGAGGAGGCGCGCCCGGTCGTCGGTGGCGATCGCGGCGTCCTCGGCCGAACGGTCGCGGGCGACGTCGGCCGGGAGACCGCGTTCGCGGATACGCAAGACCAACGCGTTCCGGCGCCCGCCGGAACGGCGACGGTTGCGGGCCTCGTTGGCAACGATCGCGAGCAGCCACGGTCGAAATGGAGACCCCGGGCGAAAGTGGTCCAGGTGTCGATACGCCTTCACCATCGCCTCCTGGACGGCATCCTCGGCTTCGGTGCCGGCAATCGAATAGCCCACACGGAGCGCGACGAGGCGATGCCGTTCGAGGAGCGCGCAGAACGCATCCCGGTCACCGAGGCGGGCCCGTCCCACCAGCTCATCGTCGGAGTGGATCACAGCCCCTCGTCTTCGGCCCCGGCGTCGGACCCGCCGGACTCTTGATCGGCCTCTCGGCTCCGCTCACGCTGGTTTGTACACCGAACCGTGGCGATGGGTTCCGGATTGGGAACCAAAATCCTTCCGGACCGGTAGTTTCGCCTGTGATGTGGTCTGCGCGGCGGCGACGAGAATTAGAGCACCAGGACCCGCCGCTGCCGATACTCCCCGGCGAGGTGGGCAACGGTGAGTTCCTACCGCGACCGCCGAGTTCGCGTGACCGCGTCATCGTCGACGAGATCCTGAGCCAGGCGGAGCGGCTCGCGGCGGGGCTCGGAACGTCGCGGCGCCGCTTCCTCCAGTCGGCCGGTGGAGTCGCGCTCAGTTTGGCGGTGTTCGACGCGTGCGCCTCGGATGCGGGTCGGCGAGCGTCGCCGCGAACAACGTCGTCGACGAAGCCGGGTGGTCGGTTCGTGACGCCGAACCCCACGGACCCAGCGTTGTGTGAGTCCGTGCTCGCCGGCGGTGGCGAGTTCATCGTCGATATGCACACGCATCACGTGATGCCGGCGGGCTCGTGGCGCACCACCGCACCCGGGATGGTCGACATGATTCGCGGCTTGGTACCGGCGGGTTGTGACGCGCCCGATGTGTTCGAGTGCCTCGACCGGGCGCATTACGTGCACGATCTCTTCCTCGCGAGCGACACCACCGTCGCAATGCTGACGGATGTTCCCAACTCGGGACCGGTCGACGCGCCGATGCCTTACGCCGATGCGGTCGGGACCTCCGACTTTGCGAGTGACCTGGCTGCGGGGGGAGTGCATCGGGTGCTGTCCCAGAGTGTGCTCGCGCCCAACTTCGGACCTGTGGGGGCCACCCTCGACGTGATGCGGGCCCAGGTGGAGGGCGGACGAGTGGCTTCGTTCAAGGCTTACACCGCGTGGGGTCCGAACGGTCGCGGATTCGCGCTCGATGATCCCGCGGTAGGACTCCCGATGATTCAGCAAGCGCATGATCTTGGAGTCAAGGTCCTCTGCGCGCACAAAGGGCTTCCCCTCCAACGCTTCGATCTCAGCCACAACAGCCCTGAGGACCTCGTGGCGGTGGCGAAACAGTTCCCGGACATGCAGTTCGTGGTGTTCCACTCTGCGTTCGAACGAGAACTGTTCGAGGGTCCGTACGACCCCAACCGCGCGACCCGCGGCACCAACGCGCTCCTTGCGGCCCTTGATCGTCACGATGTGCCGCCGAACGCCAACGTGTGGTGCGAGCTCGGTACCACCTGGCGGGAAGTGCTCTCGAGCCCCGACCAGGCCGCGCACGTGCTGGGAAAACTGTTGAGCCGCGTCGGCGAGGATCGGGTGCTGTGGGGCACGGATGCGATTTGGTACGGCTCGCCCCAACCGCAGATCATGGCGTTCCGAACCTTTGAGATCACCGCCGAGTACCAGGCGCGCTACGGCTATCCGGCGCTGACGGCCGAGGTGAAACGCAAGGTGTTCGGGCTCAACGCCGCCCAGCTACTCGGCCTGGATCCGAGCGCGAACTACTGCGCGCCGAGTGATCCGCTCACCGCGGCGAGGCCGGCCGCGATTGCGCTGCACGCCACGGGTGAGATTGAACCGTGGCGGCCGCGCGGTTTGTTGACGCGCCGCGAAACACTGCGAGCATTTCGCGGCTAGCAGCACTACCGAGCGTCGATGCGGACCACGGGAGACACTGCGGCGCTGTGTGCGGGGACGGTGGTGACCCTGACCGCGTCGCCAGGGGTATCGACCCGACAGTCGACCGGGAACTGCGCGCCGATGTGATCGCCAACCATCTTGGCTTCGGCGACGAATGCATCGCGGATCGCCTGGACCTCGCCGGCGCTCAGGTTCAGGAGCACCGTGCGGAGTCCGTCGGCCTCCAGCGCGGGGGTGAGCCCCAGCGCATCGACCATGTCGAGCAGGCTGTCGTCCCGCGCGTGCATGTCGAGAATTTTCTGTCGTGTGATGGGGTTTCCCCAGAGACGCGACGCTTCCTGTGGAAGTTGCATACTGCTTGGCATCGGTGTTGCCCCCTGCTCGTGAACCCGTGCGTTCCTGTCCTATGTGATGCGTTCACCCTCGTCGAGCTCGGCTGACTCGCGGCGAGCGCGCGACTCCCAGAATGAGGCACCGGCATCTTCGCAGATGTTCGCGGCCTGCGCCAGATGATCGATGGCCGCTGGCCGGTCACCGTCGGCCGCAGCGAGTCGAGCCAACCAATGATGACCGGTCCCGAAAACCGCGCCGCCGGCACCGAAGACGCAGAATCGGTCGGCGCGCGGCTCGAGGTTTTTCCGCAGGATGTTGCGCTGGCCCGCAGTACCGCATGCAGCTGCAACGCCACTGAACAAGGCGAGGCCGCCGAGCCAGAAGTTGTCCTGTGGGAGCAAGATGTCGCGGCGATCGAGCACTTTGTCGAGCGCTCTGCGAGCCGGGTCCGGTCGCCCTCCCTCGGCCAGGGCCAGTGCCAGCAAGCTCGTTCCGGCGAGGATGGCTGGTCGTTCAGGCGCGTCGTCGGAGAGTCCGACGATGAACTCCCGAGATCGACCTTGCTGGTACCGGAGGGCGAACATCTGGAGCATCTGAAGACCGGTCGTGTCGAAGATCTGGAGTTGGCGTCCGAGAACGGCGGCCGCGTCGATCAGTTCTTCGGTGGTCGTCGAGACTGATTGCATGAGGGCTCGGGTCGCGGTCAGTGCGGCAACCCAGTACTGGTCGAAGGGGTCGGAGGTCGACCGCGCGAGTTGGTCCATCCCCACGAGTTCCGACTCGAACTCGCTCATCTTTCCGTGGATCAACTGGTCGACGAGGAAGCGTCTGGAGTCGTCGCCGCGTTGACCGGTGAGGTTGTGGTGTCGCGAATGGTGCAACATCTCGTTGCTCAGAGCGAGGCGCAGCTCGTCGTCGGTTGGACTCGCGAGATATCGGAGTCCGAGGGCCCAACCACGGATTTCAGGATCTGTGGTGAGTGCCGACAGCCGCTCCGCTTCGGTCGCGTATCCGTCGGCGGATCCCGGATCGAAAATGAATCTCGCGAATGCCGCGCTCCGAAGCAGCCGGACGCGTTTGGGGTCGTCGGGAGCGAGCAGACCGAGCGCCTCGTCGGCGAGCGCGGCGAGACGCGGCGCGTACTCTCGATCGAGCACCGCGTAGCGAGTGGTGGCGGCGACCGCGGCATCGAAGAGGAGCCCCGTATCGCCGGTTACACGCGCGGTGTCGGCGGCGAGAAAGTATTCGGTGCGGGCGGCCTCGAGCTCTCCGGAAAGCTCGAGCTGAGTGCCGAGTGCGAGCTGGAGTCGTGCGATGTCATGCTCCGGCCAGGACGCGCTCATTGCACATTCGACGGCGTGGCGGTACCAGGCGACCGCTTCCTCGTGGGCATACCGGAGTGCGGCGTCTTCGCCCGCACGCTGTGTGAAGCGGGCTGTCTTCTCGGCATCGACCGCGGACTGCGCAGAGACAAGATGGCGCGCAACCTCGGCCCATCGCCCGTGGACGTTCTGGCGCTCGAACTCGGCGGCCAGCGCTTCTCCGATCGCACCGTGGGTGCGAGCGCGCCGGCTCGCGGGAAGCAGGTGGTAGATCACGTTCCGATAGAGGGGATGAGCGAACTCGAAGTCGTCAACCGCGGTGCCATCGAAGATCAGTTCCGCTTCCATCGCCAGTTCCAGCGCGGCGAGGGCTTCCGTTTCGATCAGGCCCGCGGCGGTGGCTATTGGTTGGAGCGAGAACTGCTGGCCCATCACGGCCCCGGTCTGCAGGGTCACTCGCGTGGTTTCGTTAAGTGCTTGCAACCTCCGGGTGACGAGGTCGACCAGGTCATCGGGAGCCAAGTCGACAACGGGGACATCCGGCTCGCGCTCGAGTTGGCGCAAAACCTCGCGAATCGCGAGCGGGTTGCCGCGACTGACGGCGACGAGGTCGTCGAGTTGGCCGAGTAATGCGGAGCGGAGGTCGACGGGTGCCAGCGAGTCGACCAAGGCGGCGACCTCGTGGTGATTCATCGGGAAGAGATCGATCCGGAGATCAGGATGGGCGAGCCGTCCGGTGAAGATGGCCGGGCCGGCCGACGTCCGGCGATTGACCCGACGTTCGCGGTACGTGCACAGGATCATGATCTGGCCCGCCGCGGCGCGCACGACATGGCGGAGCATCAGGAGTGTGTCCGGTCGGGCCCAATGGAGATTCTCGATCACGATCAGGCGGGGACGGGCGGGGATGGTGAGCACGTTCGCCACCGCCCCGAAGAGACGTTGCCGGCCCGTCGCGGGCTCTGGTGGAACAATTCCGGGTGGCAACTGGCCCTCGAGATCCGGCGCCAAACGCACCAGTTCGCCGAGGAGGTTCGGGCTGCTGTCGACCGGCGGCGTCGTAGTGAGAGCCGCGCGCACGAGGTCGGGGAAGGGCTCGAAGTTCTCGCTGGGGTCGGGATCACAGCGTCCGACCTCCACCGCGCCGCCGTTCGAACGGACGTCGTCGATGAAGCGACGCACCAGGGCGGACTTCCCGATTCCGGTGATGCCGGCAACGATGCAGAGCTGGGGAACTCCGGCGATGGCGCCATCCCAAGCCGTCTTGAGCGCTTCGAGCTCCGCGGCCCGACCGACGAAGCCCGAGCGTTGTCGGGGTTGGAACGTGCTTCGGACCGAGCGCCCGCCTTGGTCGACCAC
This sequence comes from Acidimicrobiia bacterium, assembly GCA_031430375.1. Lineage (GTDB taxonomy): Bacteria > Actinomycetota > Acidimicrobiia > IMCC26256 > JAENVU01 > JAENVU01. Next base: position 14,679 of record JANPBJ010000128.1, on the reverse strand, counting down.
GTCAAGGGCATGGTCTCGCCTCACGATCGCGTTCCCCAGCTCGATCAACTGATGGCTCGGGATGAGCCCGCCCTCGGCGAGCGCTTCCTTGACCCGGCCGAGCAACGCGAGTGCATCCGACGGGCACCCGGTTCGGTAGAGGGCGAGCATGAGCCGAGCCGCAAGAGCTTCGTGGGTGAGGTGCTCATCAACGATGGGTTGCAGCAGCCGGCAGGCCTCATTGGGGCTGTCGTCGTCGAGAAGTGCACTGGCGTATGCCTCGACAGTGTCGAGCCTGATCCGAGCCAGGCGGACTCGCTCTTGGCGGAGCGCGTCAACCTTGGGAAAGTCGGCGTATGGCTCGCCCCGCCACTCCGCGAGTGCGGCCGCGAACTGTGCCGTCGCTCGATGGGGATCGCCCGCCGCCGCCGTCCGGTGAGCTTCCACGCTCAGATCCGCGAAGCGTGTCGCATCGATCTGGGCCCGCCCCACGGTGATGGCGTATCGCCCGGCCGCCATCGGCACGTCGGCGGTCGCGGCCTCCAATGCCTTGCGCAGGTAGCGGGCGTGAACGCGGGCCGAGTTGACAGACTTTGCCGGATCGACCTCGGGCCAGAGGGCCTCGGCGACCGCATCGGGCGACATGCCTTGGGGGTACCGGGATACTAAGAGCGCAAGGAGCGCTTGGCACTGATGACGCGCGACGATCACCGGGGAGCCGTCGTGCACGACTTCGAGCGGTCCGAGAACCCGAAACTCCAAGAAACACTGCCCCTTTTTGGGTCCTGGCCGAATCTACGGCGCTAGCGCTGGTGCCGGTTAGCGCCCAGTTAATTGCGATGCTGTCTTATGTTGGCGTGACACCGACCCGGGGCGCAAGGTCCGTTCGAGAACTTACCGGCGACCTGACCGAGCGACAGCTGCGATCTGTTTCCTTGTTTAGCGGGTGTACCGCAGCTGACCTGGCGAGAGTGGCGGCGTCGAGCGTGGAACGACGGGTCGCAGCAGGCCAAATCATCGTGGCGGCGGGCACGGTCGCCGCCGAGGTCACCGTCGTGCTCGACGGGTACGGAGGAGCCGATGCGGCCGGACACAGCGCATTGGTGCTCGGACCCGGCGCCGTGATCGGCGGTCCCGAAGCCCTCGATGGTGCGCTGCATCCGATGACGGTGGTCGCGCAAACCCCCATGGTCGTGCGGGTGATGTCCGCCTCGGCATTCCATGTTCTGATCGAGAGCATTCCCAAGCTCGCGATCGCATTGATCCGGCAACTCGGCGGACGGACGCGCACCGTGCTCAATGAACTCGTGTGCGCAAGGCAGGGGTCCGTCACGTCGATCCCCGGAGCACCACCGAGCGCGAGCCAACGGTTCTCGTCGAGACCCGTTCGGTCCGCTCGGGGGCTGACCGGTCCCAGGCTCATGGCGGTGCCCCCAGCCCGCCGTCAGCCTGGGACGGGGCCGCCCGTCGTCAGTCGGTCCGACTCGGCTATTTCGGGTCGAACCGAATGGCACCATCGAGACGGATGACCTGACCGTTCAAATACCGGTTCGTGATGAGGTGCTGCGCCAGAGCGGCGAACTCGTCTGGCTCGCCGAACCGGGCCGGGAATGGCACCTTCGCTTCGAGGGCTTCCCGCATTTCGACGGGCGCCAAATCCCACGCCGTCGTGCCCATGGTGCCGGGTGCGATGCAGTTGACCCGCACCCCGATCGCCGCGAGATCGCGGGCGAGGATGATGGTCATCCCGATGATCCCGGCTTTGGCCGCGCCATACGCGACCTGGCCGATCTGGCCCTCATATCCGGCGATCGACGCGGTGGTCACGATCACCCCTCGTTCGTTGTCTTCGCCCGCGGCCTGCTGAGCCATCGCGGCCGCACTCAGGCGCACCGTGTTGAACGTACCGACGAGATTCAGATCAACAGTGTCTTGGAACAGCGCGAGCTCGTGGGGCACGCCCTGTCGGTCAACGGTTCTTCCGCCGCCGCGAGCACCACCGGCACAGGCCACCACAATGCCGAGCGGCGAGTCGACTGTGGCGATCTCGATCGCGTGCAGGGTGTCGTCTTCACTGATCACGTCGCCGCCGGCCGCGCGTGCGTTGTTCCCGAGCGACGCGACCACACCTTCGGCCTTTTCGATATCGCGATCGAAGATCGTGACGTGCGCACCACCGGCATGAAGCCGACGCGCGGTGGCCTCGCCGAGTCCAGATGCGCCTCCGGTGATGAGCGCGGCCGTGCCGTTGAGTTCCACTTCGGCTCCTTTGTGAGGGACGGGGCTGGCATGCTACGAGGCGGTGAGGACGAAGGAGGGTGGCGTGGCCATCGCATCCGGCGAGCGTGACGATGAGACCATCCGGGCGGGGATCGAACGTTGGTTGTGCGCGCGGGACAATCCCGTGCGGGTCGCGCCGCTCACTCGACCCGCAGCAGGTCTCTCGAGCGATACGCGGTTCGTCGATGTCGGGAGCGAGAGCGGCCAACATCAGGAACTGGTGGTGCGATTGCCGCCCGCCGGTGATGGACTGTTTCCGTCGTACGACCTGCGCGCCCAGGTCGAGGTGCAAAATGCACTGGCGGAGCGTGGTATTCCGACCGCCGCGCCGGCCCACTTCGAACCCGACTCTTCTTGGATGGGCGCGCCGTTCATGGTGATGCCGCGCGTCCCGGGTCATGTGCTGACGCGGTCGTACCTGCGCAAGGGTTTCATGGTTGGGGCGACACCCAAGGTTCGCGGCGACCTGGTGCTCGGATTCGTACGCACGCTCGCGACGCTCCATCAACTGGTACCTCCCGTTGCGCGCGCGTCGGCCGATCAGGAAAGAGATCGTGCTCCCGATGCCGTGGTGGCGAATGCCTTCGAGCGTGGCGCCGAGTATCTCGATTGGGCAACCGGCACGGGTGTGCCCCTGGGGTGTATGGAGGTGGCGCGCCACTGGTGCGCCGATCATCTACCGAGCTGCGCGGGTCCGACGTCGATCTTGTGGGGGGACGTGCAGTTGACCAACGCAGTGTTCGCCGATGACGGCACGGTGGTTGCGCTGCTGGATTGGGAGATGACCGGTGTTGGTCCGCCGGAAATGGATCTCGGATGGTTCCTCGCGCTGCATGAGATGACGATTGAGCAGCACGGCGCTGGTCTCGACGGTATGCCGGAGCGAGCGGAGATCCTCGCCACCTATGAAGCGGCCCTGGGCCGTTCCGTACAGGACCTTCAGTGGTTCGAAGCCTTCGCACTGTTGCGAAGTGGTTCGATCATGATCCGCATGGCGCGCATCCTGGCGGCCCAAGGCGTTGAGGACGGCTGGCTCTTGACGCACAACCCGACCGAACGAGCGCTGCAACGCGTCCTCGATCGTCCCGGCCCCGCGTAACCACCCCGCGCTTGTCGGATTGTGTGCGGTGGGCGCCACCTCACCGACAAACGCTCGGGTGGATCGAGGCTTAGAGGAACGAGTTGGCGTCGGTGAGGGCCATGGCGGCGTCTGCGCCGAGGACGATGGATTGCAGGTTGCCGATGCCCACGCCACCACCGACCGGATCGTCAACCCGAATCACGCAATCGCGGTGTTGATGGATGCGCCGCGCGATCGCGGCATCCGAACAATCGGCGAGGTATTCGCCGTCCACATGGAGCGGGCCGCGCCATTGCCCGTGGGCTTGACCGTCGAAGCCGTGATAGAGCCCGGTGCCGAGATGGAACCCGGTGTCCGAGACCGGCGTGAGAGTGAGGGGTCGAGCCGAACCGTCGGCCATCGTCATCTGGAGCGTGCCGCCTTCGAAGCGACGGTTGTCGTCACGGAATGTGAGATCCGGCACGAGGGCCACGAACGACTCACGCCGACCGTCCGGATGTTCCACACCTCCCTGCATCTCGAGCTTCGACCAATCGCCGAGCGCGTGGCGTTGGTAGTACCAGTGGAGCGCGTACTGCGTGCCGTCCGGTCGACGGCAGAGCACGGGACACCAGTTGATGAGCATCGCCACGCCGGCGGGCACGGGCGCGGGTACGAGATCGTTCGGGGTCGTCCCCACTTGGTACCGCACGCCCCAGGAATGGTCGCGGGTCGACACCCAGTCGATGAGCTCGGTCCGTACGCCGTCGACCTCGGCCCACCCGGAACCGGTCCCGGTGTGGTGGTACCGGACGATGTCGGCGTCGAGGCGGAAGCCATCGCGGGAACGGTGATGCTCACGGTGCTCCAACGCGGGTGGCACTGCGGCTTCGAAGGTCCACTCGAAGCTGATCGGGACGACGTCGTTCGCCGCGAGCGCGAAGCGAATCACTTTCAGCGGCTCGAGGACTTCGTAGGTGATGGGTCCCACCGCGGTGGTGTCGGGGGTGGTGCCGATCTCACGGCTCGACCGCACCGTCCACTGCTCGACGCCGCGCGACACGCCTGCGTACGCATCCATGACTCCGCGGTTCAGGTACTTGCCGATCCCGAAGGCGAGTTGGAGCGAGCCGTCGCGGGCACACGCCATGGCGCAGACTTTCTCGGTCCATGAGCGGTCGGATTGGCTCACCGTCGCGAACGTGTCGGTGATCTGGTGATGAAAGGACTCATCAGCTGGAATGAGTGGACCCAAGGTGGGCACGGTTCAGCTCCGTTCGACCGCGGGTTCATCCGCGCGCACACCGCGCAACCCGAACCACGCCATCTCGGCGAGCCATCGGGCCAGCCGCTCGGGATCGTCTTCGCCTTCGTCATTTGCAACGCGACGGCTGGTCGCTTCGGCCATCCCCACCACGGCATGCGCGAGTGTGCGTCGTTGTTCGGGGGGGCCCGCGATCTCGATGAGATCCGCGATCAGATCCGCGAGGCGGTCAATGGTCGCCTCGGCCACGAGCGCGAACTCCGGGTCGTTGCGGACGGACGCGCCGAACAACAGTCGAAACGCGGCTCGATGGGCGGCGACGAATCGGAAGTAGGCCGCGAAACCTTCCTGCACGCGTTCGCGGCCGGTCGCGGCGCTGGCGGTCGCGGCAAGGAGACGTTCGGTGAGCTGGGTATCCACGTCTTCCACCAGCTCGCGGTACAGCGCCCGCTTCGACGGGAAATGTTGGTACACCACCGGCTTCGTGATGCCCGCGGCGTCGGCGATGTCTTCCATTGAGGTGGAATGGAACCCGCGTTCCGCAAACAGCTCGACTGCAACTTCGAGGAGTTGTGATCGTCGTTGCTCGGCGGGAAGCCGCATTCAGCGGCTCGACTTCAGCGGCATCTCGTAGCGGTCGTCGTGATCGAAGTTGCGCACGAAACGATCTTGTAGGTGACTGGCCTCATCGGCCGTGAGCGGAACATCGGACGCGGCCGCGTACTCGCGGACTTCTTCCACGTTCACACAGGTGGGAAGGACCGTGGCGAACGCCGGGTTGGCGAGGATGCCCGCGACGGCGGCCTGGCCTTTCGTGCGGCCGGTGCCTTCCCACAGGAACTTCAAGGTGTCAGCCTTCTCGAAGTTGTCGAGCATGTTCTGCTTGTTGCGGTGCGCGCGGTGATCGCCCTTCGGGAACACGGTGTCGGGTGTGACCTTGTCCGAGAGTGTGTCCGACGCGTGGGGGACCCGCGAGATGAGGCTCACCGTGGCGTCCGCGACCTTGGGCTCGGCCGCGAAGGTGAGGCCGGGCTCTTGTTCGAGGATATTGAAGACGGTCTGGAGCGAGCAGATGTCTCGCTGGCGGACCGACTCGATCCCTTCCTCTACCCAGCCGATGGCAGGACCGAGCGCGGCGCCGAGCGCCCGCACCTTGCCCTCGGTGACGAGGTCGGTGAGCGTGGCCCACAGGTCGTCATCTTGGACCGCATCCAGCCGACAGTTGTGGAGTTGGTAGAGGTCGATGTAATCGGTGCCGAGCCGCCGCAACGATTCGTCGAGCTGGGTGCGAATCGACTCGGGTCGCCAGTCGTGCGGACGTTCGCGCTGCACGCCGTCGCGCTCGGCCGCGATGTCGTAGCCGCATTTAGTGGTGAGGACGATGTCGGAGCGGTTCGCGGCGAGGATGTCGGCCAACAGCGTTTCGCCGAATCCGTTCTCGCCATAGACCGGCGCGGTGTCGATGAAGTTGATGCCGGCGTCGAGCGCGGCATGCAACATCTCGGCTTTGTTCGTGACCTCGCCCCACCAGTTGCTGGCGAGCGTCCAGGTTCCGAAGCCAACCTCCGAAACCTGGAGCTGCGTCTGACCGAGCCGGCGGTACTTCACGAGAAAACGATGACTGACCGAGCGATCTCGCCCGAGCCCATGTTGTCCATCGCCTCGTTCACCTGATCCAACGTGATCTGTGCCGACATCAGCTCGTCGAGCATGAGGTTGCCCGCCTGGTAGAGGCCCGCGAGCTTCGGGACATCACGATGCACGTTGGAGGAGCCGTACCAACAACCACGAATCTGCTTTTCTTGCACGAGCAGGTCCATGGCCGGATTGATGGTGAGCATGGTGTCGAAGCTGGGCACTCCCACGATCACGGCCTGGCCACCGCGCCGCGTCATCTGCAACGCCTGCTCGATGGTGGCGCCGAGGCCGATGACCTCGAACGCAACATCGGCACCGCGCCCGCCGGTGAGTTCCATGACCTGGGCGAGCGCGTCACCGGTTCCGGGGTTGACGATGTCGGTGGCGCCGAACTTCAACGCGGTCTTGAGCTTGCCGTCCACCATGTCGATCGCAATGACCCGCTCTGCGCCCGCGTGCTTCGCGCCCTGGATCACGTTGAGGCCAACGCCGCCGCAACCGATGACCACCACGCTGTCGCCCTTGCGAATGCTCGCGGTGTTCGTGGCGGCCCCGAATCCGGTGAGCACGCCACACCCGATGAGTGCGCCTGCGGTGAGCGGAATCTCCGGGTCGATCTTCACTGCGCCAATTGCGGGGATGATCGCCTCTTCGGCGAACGTGCCCGACGCGGCCATCACCGAGACGGGTACGCCGTCGCGCGACACGCGCGATGTCATGTCGAGCAGACCGCCGCTCATCGACGCCATGCTGCCGACCTCGCAGAGCTCGCCCTGGTCATGCTCGCAGAAGTAGCAGGCGCCGCACTGCGGGACCCAGGAGACCACCACGTGATCGCCGATGCTGAGGTGGTCCACGCCTTCGCCGAGCTGGGTAATCGTTCCAGCACCCTCGTGACCGAGAACCGCAGGAAGCGCTATCGGCAGGACACCCTTGACCACGGAGAGGTCAGAGTGGCAGACGCCGGAGGCCCCCATCTGGATGCGGATCTCGCCGGCCTTGGGATCGGCAACATCGATGTCGACGATTTCGAGCGGGGATCCGACGGCACTGGCGATCGCGGCCTTGGTCATGCTGGCTCCTTCAGGGAAAACGGGGTGGCGGGAATCTATCCGCACCTGGGCATCTGCCATCGACTGCGACGAGACGGGCAGGTCTACAAACTTCTTGACTCACCGGGGGGGGGTCTCTAGGGTCAGTGCCTGGCCCGAAAGTCATGGTCAGGGGAGGGCGGAGGTTATGTCGTACCGCACAGATGTTCCCGTGATGATCGAAGCATTGTTCGGATCCCTACAACTGCAGTGGAACGGCCGATGAGAACGGGCAGCGGCGCCGCGGCTGCGGTTGCGGCATCGGCACTCCTCGGAGTTGGTTTCGCATCGCAGGCGCCGGCAGGGGCAGTCAACGAACTCAGCGCATCCTCATGGAATATGGGAATGGGCCTCAACGGTGCAGACGCGGATAACTATTTCGAGAAAAACCCTTTGTATTCGGACGCCCAACGTTCCGTCCGTACACGAGAGCTAGCGATTGCTTCTGTCTCGTCCCATCGCCCATGGACCGCAGGTTTTCAGGAGATATGTCAACGTCAGTTCGAAAATATGGTTCTGGCGCTGGGGCCTTTGGGCTACGAAGCTAGCTACGTACCGACGAATAACGCGCAGGACTGTACGGCGATCGCCGGAGAACAAATAAGAGGCAACGCGATTTTTAGCTTGGGCACCGCGACAGGCACCCCGATTACACGGCGAATTGACTTGTTCCCGTTTGGTGGCGATCACAAGGGAGAAGACACAGATAACCGTAGCTATATTTGTAATGATGTCTCGCCATTCCCTGGGTTCCGATACCTAGGCTGCACGCTACACGCATCGAGCAACCGCACAAATGCGGCCTACCAGGTGTCCTGGGCCCGCGAGCAGATCCTCTTCGACCAGGCGGCGCGAGGTATCGGGCTGTCAATCTACGGCGGAGACTTCAATATCAAACCAAGTGAGGGAGCCTACTGTCATCACGATAACTATACCGGGAGCACTTGTAACGATATCCGTAACGTCATTCTCGAGGCGAATGCCACGCACGTTGAGGCCCACGATATTGCAGCAAATTTCTCGACACATTTTCAGTATGTGGGAGGCGGATTTGAGAAGATCGACTATGTCTTCGCGACTCGGGCATTCATTTCGCTCAACTATAAGCAGCCGGCATCTCCGCTCTACCGGGAAGACGGGAGTGGGAAGTACGTTTCTGACCACTTCTACGTGGGGGCAGAGTATCGCCTAAACTAGTGCTCGATAGGAAGCGGGTCTTGAAGTGCGTAGTTTGAGGTCAGCATACGGCAATAGCTCCATCCACGTGCTACCGGTGTTGCTACTGTGCCTGTTGCTGTTCGGGGGAGCCTGTGGGTCCGGGTCCCGCACCGGAGATGGCGCGCTATCCGAAGTCTCTACCTCGGGTGGAGCGCCAGGAGTTTCGCGGCAACACATGAGTTCGGTGTTGGTTGGAAGCCGTCTCGTCGTATGGGGCGGCGAGTTGGTCGACGAACCCGGAAATGCCGCAGATGGCGGTCTCGTGTTTGATGTGAATAGTGGTACCTGGTCTCCAGTGACTGGTGACGGCACCGAGGCCTCGGGGCTCGTTGGAGGGTCTGGAGTGTCAACGTCGACCACTGCCTATTTCCTTGGTACTCGTTGCACGGTGTTCTATCCCGTTTCTCAGACGTCTGAAGAAGACGTGGAGCCTTGTCTGGGGCAACCCCTGGACTTTATTTCGGTCGACGCCGAATCTGCTACTGCTCGGCGGCTTCCTCTCCCAGACTTGCCGAAGGAATTCGAGATACCATATCTCAACACCTCAGTCTTAGGGATTGGGGTTCACGGGTCACTGGCAGTCTTTCAACTCCGGAATAGAGATGCCAAAGTTCTGGAAGCCTACGACATTGAGACCGGTGACTGGAAAAGGCTTCCTACTCCTCCGCCGGAGCTTGAACCCGAGTTTCAGGATATTAATGGGCTCCTTAGCATCGCGGAAATCGGCGGCGCACTGATGGTATTCGCCGGGCAGGGCTCGGGCTCGCTGTCTGTCGAACCGAGTTCGGTCCGATCCTGGCGTCTCGACGATGACACCAGCCGATGGGAGCCGACGGCGAAGTTGGTCCTACTGAAAGATGCGTATCAGCTTAGAGTTCGAGCTCGGCATGGTGTAGCGGTCGTCCTCGGTATACGGCCGTTGGATGGCCCGAGGTCCGTCGCAAGGTTTGATCCCGATTCGAACTCATGGACTACTCTCCCTGATCTTCCACCAGACTTTGATGTCTATACCGGAACGCCGCTTCGTCAGGGTTCAAGCCTCATATTCTGGGGTGGTGATGCAGACGGTCGAGTCGCTTCGGTCAATGGTGACGGGAGTGGTTGGGACTTCACGCCCAAGCCGGAGAGTTCTATACCAGCGGACTTCATAGATTCTGTACTGAGTGTTGGCGATGGTCGGCTGGTGCTAATTCCGACCACCCTGCAGGGTGAGGAGTCGCCAACGACTGAGACGGGTCGAACTGTAGGTGTTGTTGGTGTCGATGCCACCCGATAGCAACGCCGGCGCTTGGGCTGGTCGCCCCGAGTTCGGCAGCGGGACCAGCGCGCCGGCAAGCATGGGTAACAGCTTGAGTTCGGGTCCTCTGTGTGGCGCTACGCCTCGCGGCCGAAGTGAGTAGAGCCAGGTGAGCGGGCCGAACGTCTTGCCGAGCGACGGGAGGTCGGTGACCCCTGACGGACGGGCGCCGAGACTGCGTGGACGCTCAACGGTGCTCCGACCGATTGGTGTCGCTGACTACGAGATGCTGCGGTACCTTGAGCAACAGGAGGACCTCGTTGGCTCCTGGCGCCATGGAGGGGCTACGCCAAGTCCAGATCAATGGGCGCATGGGCTATGGGCTGGTGTCCTTGCCCAGTTCATTGTGGTTGACGTGGCCAAGGACTTGCCGCTTGGCCTTGTATGCGCATACGAAGCAGACGCGAGGAACCGCCACTGTTCCATAGCCGCAACCAAGTTCGATATTCGAGACCGATCCACGGGCTTTATTCGGTCAGTGGGGCTGTTCATCGACTACCTTTTCACGAACTGGGATTTCAGAAAGCTCTATTTTGAGACCGGAAACCGAAGCCTAGATTTCTTTCGGAGCGCTGTAGGAGATCTCTTAACGGAGGAGGGGCGCTTGTGCGGGCACCGGTTTTCCAACGGGAAGTACGAAGATCTGATTATCCTTTCCTTGTATCGTGACGTATGGGAGGAGCGAGTTGAACCTTTTCGCCAGTTCCTGTGAGCCAAAGTTGGATTCGGATCCCATACGGGTACTCGGAACCGATGCGTTTCGAATATTGATTTCGGAATCGTTCGGTCTGGGGAGCAATACGAGTGGATGCGACCAGTTCAGCACTGTCATCGGGTCCGTCGATGACTTCTCCCTTTCGGTATCGTTACTAGCGGTATTACGGGCCAGTGGATTCGATTTTGATCGAGTTCCAGGTTGGTCCGAGATGACAATAGATGAACTCTACTACGCCTATATGATCGCGTCGATTGATCCTCTTCTACGGCGGAGGATCGGCTCGAAGCGTGGCGATTCGTCGCCCGGTTGTTGAGGCGGTGTCCATGCATCTCGAAGAGTTCTGTGCGCACATAGTTGCTGAACTAGAGTTGTATCCTGCAACGACCATAGACCCGCACGATGATCTATTTGAGACCGTGGGGATCGACTCATTTGAAGCGTTTCAGGTGCTCATTATTGCGGAATCGTTGGCTGGAGTAAGCGCTCCTTCATCAAGCGTTCCTGAGATTCATCGACTGCAGGACGCCTACGATTACTACGTGATGTTGAAGGATGGTTAGCGGTCCTGGAACTGTTGTGCATGCCGCGAGTTCGGTCCCGGGACAGTCACTGATGGATCTCATCGAACGGGGCGCTTCGACTTCGGCAACAGTGAGCTTCGGTTCTTCGCGGTCGCTGGAAACATGGACCGTGAGCCAGCTATGGAACGATGCGAAGCGGGCCTCGAAGGTGCTACCTGGACTAACAGATGCAGATTCGGTCGGAATGGTCCTCGCACCTTCGCCGCAGAGTGTTTCCGTCTTGTTGGGGGCATGGATCGCGGGGTTCAGAGTGGTTTCGATTCCACCGCTTGCATTCGGGGCTTCACCGTCCCGACGCCTGCCTGGGATTCTGAAGTCCGAGGATCTTGATTTGGTGGTATCGGCACCGCCAAATCATGATTCGGAGCGATCAATCCTCGGCCGGACTATTGCCGCCGAGGCGGTTGTGGCCGGACAAGTTCGGAGTAAGCCTCGATCCGGCCCGGGGGCCCTCGTGCACTACACGTCGGGAAGCATCGGCGACCCTTCAGGAGTTGAACTGACGCTGGATGCGATTGCGGCGAATGTGACGAGTGTGCTTGAAGTGATTGATCCATCGGCATCTGATCGGGCGTTGTCATGGCTTCCCCTTCATCACGACATGGGTCTGATTGGGATGCTCCTCGCATCCTTCGTGGGCTTCGGATCCCAGTACGCGGGAGGGGGACACTTCACGTTGCTCGAGCCGGAGTCGTACTTGCGTGACCCTCGGGTGTGGCTACGGCGGTGCTCCGAGGAGCGTGTAACGATCACTGCTGGGCCGAACGCGGCGTATGAACTCGCCGCGAGATTCGCCAGCGGTCCCCTTGATCTCTCATCGATGAGGGTTGCTCTCGTAGGTGCAGAACCGGTCCGAGTGTCGACTCTGGAGCGATTCGGCCGACGATTTGCTGGCCATGGTCTTGGGCCGACGGTTCTGTGTCCTGCCTACGGATTGGCCGAGGCGGCGCTGGCAGTGACAATGAGTGAGCCGACCGAGCCGTGGCGGCGGGCTCGGATTCCGGGCGCTGCGCCGGATGATGACGGGACCGTCGTGGGCTGCGGACGACCGATCTCGGGGATGAGGGTGCGCGCCCCCGAAATCGACGACCGCTTGGGCCCGATCATGCTGGATGGTCCGTCGATGCTCACGCGCTATGTCGGAGGACGTGAGGTTCCGCGCGATCCGGCGGGTTGGTTCGTCACTGGTGACCTCGGGTTTTCTTGTGAGGGTGAACTCTTCGTGGTGGGTCGAGCTGATGATGTCCTCGTGGTCCGAGGGGAAAACTTCTACCCGGCGGACATTGAAGATGCGGTTGGTGTCGGGCTCGATGTTCCTGCGTCGACTGTCGCGGCCGTCCGGGCTCCGGGTGGGTACGCGATCATCATCGAACAACGCGGTGGGCTGCGGCGGATCGATCCCGTTGAAATCGCGCGGCAGGCCCGAGTCGCCGTGGCCGAAGCCTTTCCCGCTCCGAGTGCGGTCAACGTTGTTGCTTCCGGTGAAATCCCTCGCACAAGCAGCGGCAAGACCCGACGTGCTGAGCTTCGCCAGAACCTCGCGTGAGTCCGGCTCGGCGAAACCGTATGAAGTGGCGGGAACTCAGTGGAAGCTGCCGCCGCCGCGGTCTTCGCGGTTGGCGGCCATGACTCCATAGCCCAGCACGATTGGAATGGGGAGCACCACGATCCCTACCGCGAGGCCGATCGCGGCCACGGTTGAGAGGGTCCGGTTGAACTCGGTGACGATCTCTATGCCGAACGCCAGGATCGCCACCAGCAGCCCCGAGTAGCCGATGCGTTTGGCCAGCTTGACCTGCGCCGAGATCCGCGCCCGTCGGATCAACACCGGATCGGACTCGAGTGGTGATTCCGGGTCGGATTCCATCCGGTCGACTCTACGTAGGATGCGCGCCGTGCCAGGACCCGCAGCGTCACTCGAGTTCGGACCGGACACCACCCACGTGATGGCGGTCGTGAACTTGTCGCCGGAATCGCGTGTCGCCCATTCCGTGGTGGGCTCGGCGGCGGAGGCCTTGGCGCGGGCCAGGGAATACCGGACCCTCGGCGCATCGATCATCGATCTGGGTGCGCAGTCGAGCCATTTCGAGAACACGCCACTCGCTCCGACTGACGAGATCGAGCGGATGCTGCCGGCATTGGAACTCCTGGTGGCCGACGGGTTCGTCGTTTCGGTCGATACCTGGAAGCCCGAGGTCGCGGTGGCCGCGGTGGCCGCGGGAGCCGCGATCGTGAACGACACCGGTGGCCTGGCGGACCCGGCCATGGTCGAGCTCGTGCGGGATTCCGGCGCGGGTGCGGTGGCGATGCATATCGAAGGGGCGAATCCGCTCGAGGTGGGGTACCGCGCGCTGGAAGCTGGTCGGCCGGAACTTGTTGCCGACGGACTACGCACGCGGGTGGCGGAGCTGCGCGCCGCAGGAGTGACCGGACTACTGCTGGTGGACCCTGGACTGTCGATCAACTACCGGAGTGATTACGAGGCCTACGGACAACTCCAACTCGCCACGATCCGAGCGATGGAGGTGCTGCGCGCAGCGGGGGAGCCGGTGCTGATTCCCGTACCCCGAAAATCGGTGACCCACCGGATGCACGCGTACCTCACGCTGTCGATCGAATACGGCGCAGATGTTCTGCGCGTGCACGATGTGGAAGCGGCGTGTGACCTGGTCACGTTGCTCGGGCGCCGCCTCGGCGGCGTGCGGGCTTAGATACCGGGCTTAGATACCGGCGAGACGGCGGTTGGTGGCATCGAGCACCGCGCGCACAATCGCCGCATTGTCCTGATGATCGCGGATGATCGCGGAACCGGACACCATCTGTTCGGTGGGCGGGATCACGAACACGATCGTCACGATGGCAACGTCGTGGATGCCGACGCGCACGATCTGCGCGCTGTCGACGTCGAGACACTCGGCGGTCTTCTGGAGTTGGCGCAACGCGTCGACGGTGGCGACGGCAACGAGCCGATGCCGTGCGCTTGCCGCCACCGAACCTTCGGCGAAGCCGACTGCTTCATTCTCGCCTCGGGTGAGCGTGACCCGAACCAGGCTGCGCAGCCCGGTGATCTCGGAAACCACATCGACGAGCATCGCTCGGTCGGGGGCCGCGGCCAGGTCGATCCGCTCGTTCCCGTCGCCGTTGAGCTGTACGACCGACACAATGCGGCGGTCGAGTTCGATCCCGAAGCTGGCCAGCGCAACTGACTGGATGTCGCGCACCACCTGTTTCGCGTGCTTGGAACCGCTGGCGAGGATATGGACCTCGGTGGGACGGCCGATGTCGTCGGTGACCACTCTGGCGGCGGATACCTCCGGCAGCCGGCACAACTCGCGTTCGAGTTCCAGGATTTGGTCGTCACTGGCGGGGTTTTCGAGGGTTTCGTCCACGGTGTGCTCCATCGTCCGATCGAGCCTAGGACCGGACTGGCCACGATTGGTGGTAATCCTCCGAACACCGTTGCGCGGGGCCCGCACTCCGTGGGAAGATCCTGTTGTCAGTGAGACAGATGTTGCCAATGATGTGAATGTGCAGAAACGCGGTGATCGTCGCC
>JANPBJ010000127.1:0-13264 GCA_031430375.1 Acidimicrobiia bacterium | reverse complement strand
TTCCCAAGCTGAGAACGCGAGTTCGATTCTCGTCACCCGCTCTCACGTTGATCGTCGACGTCCCATTGTTTGCTTTATCGCGGCACTGCTGACGTACAGCGCTATCGGGAGCATGATCGCTGTCGGTAACTGGTGAGGCTCAGACCGTGCCGTCCGACCCTCTGACTCCCGTACGATCGGGCTCGAATGATCGACACCCCTCTCAAGGCCGCGGCTGAACAGTTCACCGAACGGCTTACCCCGGTGGTCCTCGGCTGGCCCGAGTCGAAGGGTGCTGACCCGCGTCGGGTCCGGCACGGGCTCATGGTCGAGGCTCGTCGTATCGCCGGCGGGTTTGCGTGCGCTGATGGCCGCCTGAGTGACGACGAGTTGCAGGGCCTGCGCGCCACCTTCGCCACGGCAGATCCCGATCTCGCCATCGGCTCGCTGGCGGATCTGCGAGCTTCGGGTGTCGTGACGCGGGATAGGGATGCGCTCGATGCGCCATCCGATCTGTTCCTCCGACTCGTCGAACTTGATCGAGCCGAGAATGCCGCGGCCGGCTGGACTTACTACGAATGTGCGCTCGCGCTCGGCCATGCGGTGTGTGCACTCGCGCCTTTCCCCACGTCGGCCACACTCAGTGCGCTGGACCGGTACCGAAATCTCCTACTCGAAACTTTGCGGACACCGGGCATACCCCGGCCGGTTCCCAAGATTGGGCTGCGAGCACCCGAGGACGTAGCCGGACCACTCGAGGAGTCGACACCGCTCGTCGGTATCCAGCCCGTCGAATCACTTGATGACCTCCTCGATGAGCTGGACGCACTGGTTGGTCTGGCGGAGGTGAAAGCAGAAGTCCGAAGAATTGTGGACCTCACCCGCGTTGCACAGCTCCGCGTGCAGCACGATCTCCCCGTCGTGGATCGGAGCCGCCACCTGGTCTTCGTGGGCAACCCCGGGACTGGCAAGACGACGGTCGCGCGGCTCCTGGCGCGCATCTATGCGGTGCTCGGTATTCTGGGCAAGGGTCACCTCGTGGAAACCGACCGCAGCGGACTTGTCAGTGGATACGTCGGCCAGACCGCCCCGAATGTGGTGGCGGTCGCAAAGTCCGCACTCGGCGGGATGCTGTTCATCGACGAGGCCTACGCACTCACGGTCGACAGCCAGCAAGACTTCGGGAAGGAAGCGGTGGCGGCGCTGCTCAAGGTGATGGAAGACGAGCGCGATGAGCTCGTAGTGGTCGCGGCCGGATATCCCGTGCCGATGGAGGTGTTCCTGGACTCGAACCCTGGTCTGCGTTCACGCTTTCCTCAGACGATCAACTTCGCGGACTATTCCACCGAGGATCTGTTAGATATTTTTGATGCGCTCTCCCGTTCCCAGGAGTACCACGCGACGCCGGAGGCGCGAGCCCGGGTGCAGAAACATTTCGACGCCGCGCCACGGGGGCCAAGTTTTGGAAACGCCCGTATGGCTCGGAACGTGTTCGAGGGCGCAGTCGCGCATCACGCCTCCCGAGTGGCTCGCCTCGTTGCACCCACCCGTGAAGATCTCAGTGTGCTGCTGCCCGCGGACTTTCCCGAGAGCGCGGAGATGCGAACCGATTCTGACGAGGTCACGTGAACGGCGGTCGGCGCGCGCTCGCCGCTGTGGTGGTGGCCGCACTGCTCATCGGTGGCGCAGTCGCAGTGCGGCGGGGGGTCTTCGACCGAGACTCCACCGACCCGGGCCGAACTGCCTCGGTGTTGCGCCTCGCTTGTTCCGAAGAACTGGCATCGACGTGTCGCACTCTCGAGGAGGATGGCAGCGTTGAGGTAGAGATCGCGCCGGCTGGCGAGATCGCCCAGGCATTGACCGACGCGCCGGACAACAAGCCGCCGTGGGACGGTTGGCTGGCGGTCGCGCCGTGGCCGGAGGGCGTTCGCGAGGCGCGGCTCCGTGACGGGCTCACGCCGCTCCTGGGGAGCACCAACAAACCGATCGCTCGTTCGCCGCTGGTGATTGCACTGCGCAAGGACCGATCGGCGGTACTCGAATCTGGCTGTGGCGCGTCCGGGATCTCCTGGCGTTGCATCGGTGAGCAGGCCGGGCGAAAGTGGTCCGATCTCGGTGGCCCGCCGGAGTGGGGGGCGGTGCGACCCGCGCATGCCGAACCGGTACTCGATGGAATCGGTCGCCTCGTGGTGGGCCAGGCGGCGGGCCACTTCCTTGCATCTCCCGATGTCGACGTTGCACAAGTGACGCGCATTGATTGGGAGGGGAGTGATTCCTTCGGCGCCTGGTTCGATCAGCTGGAAAACGCGGTGCCTTCGGACGCCTTTGGCGTCGGCGCCACGTCACCGTTCCGACGATGGCTGCTCACTGGGCTCTTAGCGTCCGATGCGGTGGCGGGTCTCGAAGCCGAAGTCGTCCCGGGATTGGCGGCAGCGGATTCCACGTTGGCCGCCCGCACCCGGGTGATGTACCCGCGTCCGTTGGCCACGGCTGATGTGGTGTTCGTCCCAGTTGGCGCGCGTGGCGATGACCTCACGGAGTTCGCAACCGGTAGCGTCGTGCAGCGGTCGCTCGCCGCCAACGGTTGGCGGGTCGACGGGCAGGTGAGCGCGGACGGCATCTCGGACTCACCGCGATTGCCGAAGTCGAATGGATTGCCAAGTGCCGGAGTGCTCGAAGCGCTCGCCGGTCTGTGGGGAAAGGTGGTCCGATGAACGGAGGGAATCGAAACCGAGGTGGACGGCTCGTCCACCTTCGCGGGGCCCGGTTCCGGGTGGCCGTGGGACTCCTCGTCGTCGCGATGCTCTCGGCGTGCACGAGCAACGGCAGTTCCGGTCCCGAGACGGGGCTCGAGGATCCCGGCGACTGCATACCGGTGGACATGGTGGTGTCGTCCGAGAAGTTGGCATTGCTCACCGAGCTCGCGCAAGAGTTCAACGACTCTTCGCGCGCCCAGCTCGACGGTGGCGACTGTGGTTTCGTTCGGGTCCGCAAGGTGGCGTCGGGTGCAGCCGCGACCCTGCTCGCCAACGGCTGGCCGGACCGAACGGTGAATGGCGATCCACCGACGGTGTGGTCTCCTGCGGCCAGTTCATGGGGTGCGGTACTCAACCAGCGCCTCGCGGAGAAGGGCGACCCGGCGATGGCGCCCGCGAGCGATTCCTTCATGGTGACGCCGTTGGTGATCGCCATGCCCCAGCCGATGGCCGAGGCTCTGGGATGGCCCGGCACACCGATTGGTTGGGAAGACGTCTTGCGGTTATCTCGCGACCCGCAAGGCTGGGCTGCGTACGGCCATCCCGAATGGGGTGCCTTCAAACTGGGCAAGACCAACCCGAACTACTCAACCAGTGGGCTGCATGCCCGCCTTGCGCAGTACTACGCGGCGACGGGAAAGACGTCGGACCTCACGTTGGAGGATGTCGAGCGGCCGGAGGTCGTGGACTTTGCTCGGGGTATTGAATCCGCGGTGGTGCACTACGGCGATATCTCGCTCACGTTCCTGAACAACCTCTACCGCAATGATGCTCGCGGCACTGCGTTGTCCTATGTCTCCGCGGTTGCTGTCGAAGAGAAGTCGGTGCTCGACTACAACCGTGGGAATCCGGACGGCATTCTCGACCCTGGGGAGACGGCACGGAAACCGCGGGTTCCGCTCGTGGCCGTGTACCCGAAAGAGGGGACGATTTTCTCCGACAACCCGTTCATCGTGCTCGACGCGCCATGGGTGAACGCGAAGGCGCGGGTTGCGGCGCGTCGGTTTGAGACCTTTATTCAAAGGCCGGTAGCGCAACGACGGGCGCTGAAGGGCGGCTTCCGGCCCGGGAACTCCAGCGTGCCAGTGGGGAATCCGATCACGGCTGCGAACGGTCTGGATCCCAACCAGCCCCAGACCTTGCTCGAGGTTCCCAAGCCGGACGTCTTGACACGGGTGCTCGATAAGTGGGAGGACGATCGCAAGCGGGCGCGGGTGTTGCTGCTGCTCGACGTGTCCGGATCGATGGGCGAACCTGCGGGGAACGGCACGAAGCTGGATCTGGCGAAGCGAGCGGCGATCGATGCCTTGGCATTGTTCGCTGACGATGACGAAGTGGGCTTGCGGATTTTCTCCACCGGCCTCGGACCCGATAGTTCCAAGGACTGGCTTGATTTGGTGCCCGTCGGACCCATCGCACAAAACCGCGAAATGATTGCCCAGCGGATCGACGCGTTAACTCCGGTCGCGGGGACTCCGCTCTACTCCTCGACCCGTGACGCGTACGACGAAATGGTTGCGGGCTACGACGCCGAACGGATCAACGCAGTGGTATTGCTCACCGACGGGCGAAATGAAGACGACCGCAACACGGATCTCGACGGGCTGCTGAAGGCGCTGCGGGGGCAGAGCACCGGCGAGCAATCCAAGCAGGTGCGCGTCTTCGCGATTGCCTACGGCGAAGATGCGGACCTCGAAACGTTACGCCGCATGGCGGAGGCAACGAACGCCCAGGTGTATGACGCATCAGACCCGACCACGATCTCCGCAGTGTTCACCTCGGTCGTGAGCAACTTCTAGGCATGGACCTCCTCGACCAACTTCCCGAGCGGTTCAAGAGCCGGAACACTGCGGATGCGGTCATGGCACCGTCGGCGATCGTGGCGGGGGGCGCAGGCGCTGCGGCCGCGATCTTGTTCGCTGCACCTCTGGTCGCGGTGGTGGGCCTCGGCGCGCTGGGCTATGCGGGTGTCGTCGCGTTGCATTTGCCTCGCCGTGCCCGACCCGCCCGGATCGATCCTCGGAGTATTCGCGAACCATGGGGATCGTTCGTAGACGAAGCCCTCGATGCACAGCGGCGCTTTGGGGAAACCGTGAAGTCCGTTGCTCAAGGTCCGGTGCGGGATCGGCTGACGGAGATCGGCGTGCGGATCGAAACGGCGGTGGAGGAATGCTGGCGGGTCGCTCGGCGTGGCGCCGCGCTGGACAGCGGTGTCGCGTCGCTCGGCCTGCCTGAGGTTCGCAACCGCCTCAAGCAGACCCGTTCCAACCGCCCGAACTCGCCCACGGGGGTGGAGTCCCGAGACCGAACTGTCGAAGCTTTGGAGGCCCAACTCGCGTCGGGCGAACGCATCGAGACCGTCGCCACCGACGCTCGGGACCGACTGAGTTTGTTGGACGCGCGCCTCGACGAAGCCGTGGCTCGAGCGGTCGAACTCTCGCTGCAGGCCGATGACGTGAGCGTGCTGGTGGGATTGGGCGATGACGTCGAGCACCTCATCGGGGACCTCGAATCGCTGCGGCTCGGACTCGAAGAGGTGAGCACCGCTCACTGAGTTTGCATTCCGGAACGCGGTCTAGGGTGAGGCCATGTTCAAAGCGATCAAGCGGTGGTGGAAGTACCTCGGGGCGAAGTTGGGCAGCAGTCTCGAAGAGAAGGCTGACCCAAAGGTTCAGCTGGAACAGGCGATCCAGGAAGCGCAGGATCAGCACCGTCGGCTGACCGAGCAGGCCGCCAACGTGATCGCGCACCAGAAGCAGACCGAGATGAGGCTTGCCCGGGCGGAAGAGGAGTTGGCGAAGGTCACCGGGAGTGCGCGGCAAGCGTTGATTCTCACCGACGAACAGGCGACCAAGGGTGACACCGCCAAAGCACTCGATTATCAGCAGGCCGCGGAGTCGTTCGCGAATCGTTTGATCACGCTCGAACACGATGTCGAAGGGCTCAAGGCCCTGTTGTTGGACGCAGCCAAGAACGCCGACGCCGCGAAGATCGCGGTGAAGCAGAACTCTGCCGCGCTGCAGAAGAAGTTGGGCGAGAAGCAGAAGTTCCTGAGTCAACTCGATCAGGCGAAGATGCAAGAGCAGATGAACAAGGCGGTCACCCAGCTGAATGCCACCGTCGGCGACGATGTGCCGACGTTCGAACAGGTGCGCCTCAAGATCGAAGAACGCGCCGCGCGCGCGGCCGGCATGGCCGAACTCCAAGGCTCTGGCGTCGAGTCACGAACCTTGGAAGTGGAACAGGCCCAGGCCGACGCCGAAGCGAAGGCCCGCTTGTCCGCACTGCGCACGCAGCTCGGCCTTCCCGGTCCAGTCGAGCAAGCGGCATCCGCCGCGCCGGCGTCGGGCGCCGCTTCCCAAGCCGCACCCGCCACCGAACCTCCCGCAACACAACCCGGCGTCGAGACCTAGTCGGGACCTAGTCGCGACTTCGCACGGTTCGAGAGGGTCGTGGCGAAACTGATCCGCGCCGAGCAGGTCGAACGCTCGACGGCAGCCGCTCGGCTACCCGACCCGAGCGACCATCTGTGTCGTGAGTGGGTTCTTGCCGTTGATCGCTCCGGAGACCGCGAGCGGATGAAACCGGATGAACACTTCACGCTTGTGAAACGGCTTGGCGTTCCCCGTCTGGATCGCATGCGGATGCGGATCCTGCGTGTTCCCGTAGGCGTAAGCCCCCGCCGCCTCGGCCGACTCCCAGAACGAACAGGTCGCAATGAACGGCGGTCGGGCCAGGCCAGTCGCCCAGATGAGACCGTCCGCGCCCGCGACCGCGGCCTCAGCCTTTGCGCTCGTGCGGAAGAATCGCGGCGCCTGGCTGATCCGAAATCGGCCAAGGGTGAGTACCACGACCGGGCCGTCGTGATCGACTGCGCGCGTCTTGGGCACATCGGCGTCGAGACCGGGCCAAGATCCGTGGGCTCGGAGCGGGGCAAGCCGAGCCGCGAAGCCCTCCGCAAGCCCGGCGGCGCGAGGGTCCTGCGTCAGAAACGCGTCGAGGGCCGGTTCGTCGTCCCAAAACCCAACGACTCCGACCCGACCAAAGTTCGGCGACTTGCGCAGCGATCCACTCAGCGGAGCGGTGATCCCAACTTCGACCTGACGGAGACCCGGAACTGATCCGGGCTTCGGCGGCCGGGCCAGCTGGGCCAGGGTGCGGCGGACTCCCACATTCGCGATGTTCACCGAGACAATCATCGGGCATCCCTTCGACGGCGTAGCCACGTTCTACGCCGTCGTAGGTGGCGAGACCGCATTCGGGGCGCTCCGTGGCTCAGTCCTCGACCGTTATGCCACCAACGAAGCAATACCAGCGATCATCATGACGAAACCGAGCACTGCGAACGCGATCGAGCGGCCAATCGGCGCCTGCACCAGCTCACCGTCGCGTGTTTGACCCGTGGCCGCGACTCGACTCGCACCCTTCACCTTTGCGCTGCGGGACTCCCCGACCGCGACCCGTATCGAGGCATCCCTGCGCCGACGCACGAGGACCAGCAGGTTCGCCACCAGCAGCGCGGCGCCAAACGCGACGACGAGCTCGCGCAGGACCTCGTCGTAGAATGTCACCCGGACAGGCTACCGACCGGTCCGCTTCAGATTCCCGCCGGACTCGTCTGCAGGCGGCGGCGAATCAATATCCAGACCGGCAGCCCGAGGAGCAGAAGTATTCCGAGCGGAACCACGGCACCGAGCACCACAATGGTTCCGCCAACGATCGCAACGGTGACCCCGATCGCGTCGCGCCAGGCCTGCCCGATCACACTCCGTTGTGTTCCGGAAGCCGGGACCGCTCCCACCGCCCGCATCGTGAGCGCGACGGTGGCAAAGGACGCCTGGTCGTCGAGCGCGTTGCGCGCCCCGGTGAGCTGTTCTGTCTGCTCTCGCACCCCCGAGAGTTGCTGTTGCACGGAGATGACATCGGGGATGTTTTTCGCCTGACGCATGAGATCCTGCAGAACACCCTCTTGGGCCGTGAGGTTGCGGAGCCGAGCATCGAGGTCGGTGAACTGCGCGGTCACGTCGTCGCCGCGCTCGGAGCGATTGGCGACGCGCCCGAGACCACTGAGCTTGGTCAGCGCTTCCTCGAACCGGTCTGAGGGAAGTCGTAGGGACACCGTCGCCAAACCGCGAGATTCCTCACTCGCCGCCACGAAGCCGCCGAAGAACCCCGCAATCCCATTGGCCGTCGCGAATTTCGACTTCAGCATCCCGGCGCGAACCGTCAGATCCAGGGTCGCGTGCTTGACCACGCGTGCGCCGAGCTTCGGAACTCCGGGACCGACCAGCGCGGTCGATTCGAACGTCGGGGCCGTGCTCTCGTTGGTGGAATCCATCCTGGTCAGGTCCCTGGACCGTGCCATCCCTCCCCCGGCCGCGTGGTCTTCAGACCCACTGGGAACCAAGCCCGGCGCCAAGCCCGGCGCCGAGGTTGACGCCTTGGTGCCTTCAGTTCCTCGCCCATTCGAGACAAGCGCCACCAGCGCTCCGGCGCCGAGCAGCATCACGAGTCCGATTCCGATCCACCGTCGCATGGTGTCCCCCTTGGTCACAACTTCGACGCCGGCCACCCCGCATCGGTTCCCGGCTCGCGAACTTCTGCGCGAACATCTCCCGGTGCGTCTGATCGTGGCCGAATGCTCCGTGACCTATGAGGGCCGCCTCGGCGCGCGCCTCGCACCGGCCAACCGGTTGATCGTGCTCAAGGCCGACGGTTCACTCGCGGTGCATTCCGATGCGCGGGCGTACAAGCCGCTCAACTGGATGAGCCCACCCTGCACGATCCGCGTGACGAACGAGACCATCACCGCGGAGAGCGCCAAGGGAGAGCGGCTCGTGGTCGAACTCCACGCCGTCCATCACGATCACACGCTCGAACTCGGTGATGAACCCGGCCTCGAGAAGGACGGCGAGGAGGCCGAGCTCCAAGCGCTCATCGAAATGCGGATCCAATCATTGCGCGACGACCTGACCCTCGTCCGACGCGAGTACCCCACCGATATTGGGCCAATCGACTTTCTGTGTCGGGATGGCGATGGTCGTGCAGTCGCAGTGGAGGTGAAGCGAATCGGAGAGATCGCCGGGGTCGATCAGCTCATCCGGTATCAGGACCGCCTCGATCGGGACGCCCGTCTCGCGCCGACCCGCGGCATGTTCGTCGCGACTCGCATCAAACCCCAAGCCCGGGTCTACGCCGAGAGCCGCGGGATCGAATGTGTGGAGATCAACCTCGAGGACCTCCGCGCCAACGACAATCCTCGCCTTCGACTGTTCTGAACCGTCCCCACCAGCCCGCCCAACCCGTCGGAGTTCACATGCCGTACCCCCGTGCCGAAATCGAAGCCACGCTCGAGCGCTACCAAGACCTGCGCCGACGCATCGACGCCGGCGAGGAGCGGGGTTGGACCGGGATCGCGGATTTCTTCACCGACGACTGTGTCTACATCGACCCCGCCTGGGGCCGCGTCGAGGGCATCGCCGAGCTACGGGAGTTCCTCGACGAGTCGATGCGCGGGCTCGAAGATTGGAAGTTCCCGGTGGAGTACGTGGCCATCGAGGGCGACACCGTGGTGATCAAGTGGACCCAGGTTTCACCCGGCACGCGCGAGGACGGGACGCCGTACCAGCAGTCCGGCTACTCCACCCTGGTGTACGCGGGCGACGGCAAGTTCTCCTACGAGGAGGACCTGCTCAACATGACGCACGTGAACGAAGACCTCCGGGCCGCAGGCTGGCGCCCCGCCGCAGGCTTCGTGATGCCCCCCACCAACCCCAACCGAAACTGGGCCCGACCTCACGACTCCTGAGACATGGAGAAGGCTCGTCGGGGCAGGACGCGACACCATCACGGATCCCCGTTCCCCTACAAAAAAAGTCGCCCGCGGTCCGGAGCCCTACGAAGAATCTTGCGCCATGTTGGCGAACTTGACGATGTGATCGAGGAACGCAAGGCGTGCGACACCGGTGGGACCGTTTCGGTGTTTGGCGATGATGATTTCCGCGACGCCGCGCTGCTCTGACTCCGGGTTGTACACGTCGTCGCGGTAGATCATGAGCACGACGTCGGCATCCTGCTCGATCGAGCCCGACTCACGAAGGTCGGCCAGCATCGGCCGCTTGTCCTGGCGATATTCGAGCTGTCGGTTGAGCTGGCTTCCCACCAACACTGGGCACTCCAACTCGCGAGCGAGGATCTTCAACCCCCGCGAGAGTTCCGAGACCTCGACCTGACGGTTCTCCGAGCGACGGGGGGAACTCATCAGCTGCAGATAGTCGACGACGACCAGTCCGAGATCGCCGTAACGGGCCTTGATCCGGCGAGCCTTGGCCCGCATCTCCATCACGGTGCAGTGCGGATTGTCGTCGAGGAACAGCGGCGCCTCGCCGAGATGGCTGATCGCCGGATTCAACCGGCTCCAATCGGCGTCGGTCAGGTTCCCGGTTTGCAGTTTGCGAGCATCGACGCGCGCTTCGGCCGACAGCATGCGCTTGGTGAGCTCCACTGCTCCCATCTCCATCGAGAAGAAGAGCACCGGGCGCCTGCTCTCCATCGCCACGTTGGCCGCCGCGCCGAGCATGAACGCGGTCTTCCCCGCACCGGGACGGGCCGCAAGAATGACCAGGTTCGACGGTTGGAGACCAAGGAGCTGCTGATCGAGATCGATGTACCCGGTGGGCACACCGGTAATCACACCGTCGTTGCCATACATCTTCTCGAGTTGATCCACGGTCTCGGTGACCGAATCGAAGAGCCGCACCAACGACTCCGAGATGCGTTTTTCCGCGACCTCAAACACCATGGCCTCGGCGCGATCCACCGTCTCGGTGACATCGTCGGGCGCTCCGTAGGCGCTCTCCGCGATCTCACCCGAGACCGTGATGAGTCGACGGAGTAGCGCGAGGTCACCAACGATCCGTGCGTAGTGGCCGGCGTTCGCGGAGGCCGGGGTTGCGGCCTGGATCTGGAGAAGCAGTCCCTTGCCCCCGAGTGCCTCAAGCAGATTGGCGCGGCGGAGTTCTTCGGCGACCGTGACAGGGTCGACGGGTTCACCCTGCTCGTACAACGACCACACGGCATCGAAGATGTGTCCATGCGCCGGTTTGTAAAAGTCGCTCGCATCGACCCTGGCCTCGACGGCCGCGGTGATCGCGTCCCTGGAGATGAGCATTGCGCCAAGGAGCGACTCCTCGGCCTCCAGGTTGTGCGGCGGTATTCGCCCGCTCGATACCGACGGCCGAACTGCGAGGTCACCTGTTTGTACCACTCGTTACCTTCTCCGCAGCCGTGGAATCCCGCGTTCATCCTCACATTGATCGCCTGTGGGGAGGAAGTGGATAACCCCATGAACTTGTGTGAATTACCTGGGGATAGAGGGCCTCGTTCATCCACAGGGTTGTGGATGAAGTCCAGTGTGCACCCTGGGTGAGACACGACATTTCTGCGTAGGTACAGCAGTCGACCCGCCGCAGAACGGCGGGTCGAGCGCGCGTACCGAAACCGACTGCCGGCTATTCGCTGGCCACAACCTCAACCATGACCGCGACCTTCACTGTCGCGTGCAAACTGACCTGAACCTCAGCCGGGCCGAGGGCCTTGAGCGGCTCCTCGAGTGTGATCTTGCGCCGGTCGATCTCCACGCCCGTTGCCGCCGCGATCGCGACTGCGATATCAGCCGCGGTGACCGAACCAAACAGCTTGCCGGCCTCGCCCGCTCGCGCGGGGACGGGGACTGCAGCTGCGGTGAGCTTCAGCGCGATGGTCTGGGCCGCATCTCGCTCGCGTGAATCGCGAACCTCCCGGCTTCGGCGCATCGATGCCGCCTGCTTCTCTGCACCCTTGGTCGCGAACATCGCGAGTCCGCGCGGCACCAAGTAATTCCTCGCGTAGCCGGGCGCCACCTCGAGGAGGTCGCCCTTCTTCCCCAGTTTGTCGACGTCAGAACGCAGGACGATTTTCATTCGCTGTCCTCCGCACCACCGGCGCTGACCTCGACTGCTTCCAAGGCAACTGTTGCGGACTCGACTGCACCCGTGTCACCGTCGGTCGCGTCGAGGGTGACACCCTCGGGCAACTCGTTCTCATTCTCGTTCTCGCCTTCAACCGCGGTTGGCGGCGGGGCGTCCGGCGTAGGCATCGGCGCGGTCGGGTCCAACCGATCACGATCGCGACGGCCACCGCGGCTGCGCTGGGTGACCTGGCGCACGCTGTACGGCAGGAGCGCCATCTCCCGGGCCAGGCGAATCGCCTTGGCCACCTCGCGCTGCTGCTGGGTGCTGTTGCCCGTGACCCGACGGGCCCGGATCTTGGCGCGCTCGGACATGAACCGGCGAAGCAGGTTCACATCCTTGTAGTCGACCCACTCGATCTTGTCCTGGGTGAGGATCGACACCTTCTTCTTCTGAACCCGGCGTCGATCTTTCTCTGGGCTTTTGCGGCGCTGTTGTTCCCGGTCTCGTGCCATCGTTCTCTCGTTCCTCAGGCCCTAGAAGGGCTCTTCGTCGTAGCCATGCTCGCCGCCGCCACTTGGCGTGGCAGCACCACTAGCTGATGCGCCATCTGACCCCCCGGAGGATCCTCCGCCCGGAGCATTTGATCCCCCACTGGGACGGCCACCGCCGAAGTCGCCGCCGCCGCCGCCGCTGCCACTGCCGCTGCCGCTGCGACGCTCTGAGCGCTTCACCTCGGCCGTCGCCCAGCGCAAGCTGGGCCCAATCTCATCTGCGACTACCTCCACCACACTGCGCTTCTCACCTTGCTCGGTCTCCCACGAGCGCTGCTCGAGGCGGCCCTGCACGATGATGCGCGTGCCCTTGGCCAGGGTGTCGGAGATGTTTTCCGCCATGTCACCCCAGGCCACGATGTTGAAGAAGCTGGTGCGCTCTTCCCACTCGTTGGTCTGGCGGTTCTGCCAGCGCCGACCCACGGCCATGCCGAGGCGTGCACTGGCCTGTCCGGATGCGGTGTACCGGATCTCGGGGTCCCGGGTGAGGTTCCCCACAATGGTGATCGTGTTATCTGCCATGGTCATGTCTCCCAATGCCGCTGATGCGGCGGTTCTTCGTCGTTGCCGTGCTTGATTGCGTGCAGGCGACGGCTTCCGCGCTGATCCCTAGTCTTCGTCGTCGTCACGGTTCTCGCGGGCAGTTGCCGCAAGAACTGCTTCATCGACGATGTCCGGCGTTCCACCGATCTTGCCGTAAACCTGCTCGGGGATGCGAAGGATCTTGTGACGGATGACGTCGTCAGAAAGGGAGAGCGACCGGTTCAACTCGTCCATCGCTGCGGGCTCAGCCTTCGCCTGCATGACGACGTAGAAACCTTCGAAGCGATGCTTCACTTCGTAGGCGAGCCGACGCTTGCCCCACCAGTCGATTGCGCCGCGCACGGCACCCTTCGACTCGATCAGAACCAGCGACCGTTCGACGGCAGACCGGATGGTCTCCTCTTCCAGGTCCGCGTCAAAGATAACCATGACCTCGTACGGCCTCATGGCCGATACCTCCTTCGGACCGCAGCCGACCTCTCGG
>JANPBJ010000126.1:0-2378 GCA_031430375.1 Acidimicrobiia bacterium | reverse complement strand
CCTCACGTGCCGCGCCGCGCCATTGGATCCACGCGGCCGCCGCAGCTCCGAGCAGGATCGCGGGCGCGCGGGTGTCGGTTCCGAAGTAGATCCGTGTCGCATCGCGATCCGCGACCCAAATCCACACTGCCCACGCTGCACCCGCTGCCGCCAGTCCGCTGGCCACGAAACACGCTCGGCGAGCGAACCCATCCACGTCACCTCGGCGGCGTGCCTGCGTCAGCACCCCGAGCATGACCAGCGGCCAGATCACATAGAACTGCTCCTCGATCGCCAGGCTCCAGGTGTGTTCGAACGGTGACGGCCGCAGAAACAAATCCCAGTAGTCCACCTGAGCGAAGACCGACCGCCAGTTCGCGACGTAACCCAAGGTGGCGAATCCGTCGGCGCGGATTCGCCCCAGCTCGGTAGGCCCCGCGAAGACGGCGGCGTAGACCGCCACTGCGACGACCACCAGGAACAGCGCGGGAAGGAGGCGCCGAGCCCGTCGGGCCCAGAATGGCCCCAGCGCGATGCGGCCGGACTTCTGGACTTCGACCAAGAGAATCGACGTGATGAGGTAGCCCGAGAGGACGAAGAACACGTCGACCCCGAGGTATCCGCCCGCCAGCAGGTCACTGTGAAACACCAGGACTGCGATCACGGCGAGGCCGCGCAATCCATCCAGTGCTCGGACGCGTGGGATTCCGTGTCCGGGTGAGCTCACGGCGCCATGCTCGCATGGTTGGCACCGTCAGCCGGGGCGACTCGGAAAAACTCGCCGGGTAGCGTCACGTGATGCCCCGCCGTCCCGATGAAGTTGTTCTCACGAACCGAAAGGCTCGCCACGACTACTCCATCCTGGAAGTCTGGGAGTGCGGGATCGTGCTCCAGGGCGCCGAGGTGAAGTCGCTGCGCGAACACCACGCGAACCTCCAAGACGCCTATGCGAGGGTCGATGACGGCGAGGTCTGGCTCAACGGGATGCACATACTCCCGTACGCCTCCAGCCGGGGTGACATAGACCCGGTGCGGCGCCGCAAACTGCTCCTGCACGCGAGTGAGATCGACACCATCACGCGGCAGTCGAGCGAGAAAGGCCTCACCCTCGTTCCCCTCAAGGTGTACTTCAAGGAGGGGCGGGCCAAAGTTGAGATCGCACTCGCCAAAGGCAAGAAGAACTACGACAAGCGGCATGCGCTCGCAGAACGCGACGCGAACCGCGACGTTGAGCGAGCGCTGCGCGAGCGGCGCAAGTAGTTCAGGATGCGCCCGTCTCGTCAGGGCATGGGGGTTGAATTGCTGAGTGGCTCTGGCGGCGCCACCAACTCGTCGCGAAGTTTGAGATCGCGAACCACGCGGGCGAACCGTGCGTTCTGGTACTCGGAAGTGGCGGCGCGCAGCACGAACAGTCCCATCAACGCGGTCCACAACGAGACGTAGGGAATCCCCACGAACGGTCCGACGACCCCCGCTCCCACCAGAAGGCCGCCAAATCCCTGGCCGACGCGAGTGGCAACGATTTCGCCCCGGGTCCGATCTCGGGTCGCCGCCCAGATCGCGCTGGCGAGGATGCGCCCACCATCGAGTGGCGCAGCCGGGATCAGATTGAACGTGCCGAGCACGACGTTGACGTAGGCCAACCATTGCAACGCTTGAGCCATGAGATCGGGCGCGCCGAGCGGACCTGCGAGCTTGAACAGTCCGAAGAAACCTGCCGCCAACGCGTAGCTCATCGCGGGACCGGCCGCAGCGATACGGAACTCGGCCCCCGCGGTGGGCATTAGCCCTCCGAGTTGCGCGACTCCGCCCAGCACCCAGAGCGTGATCCCACGCACTTCCATTCCGTTGCGCTTCGCCACCACCGAATGCGCCAGCTCGTGCCCGAGGAGGGATCCGAGGAACAGGAGCACGGTCGGGACGACCACTGCCCAGAGGGTCGCGTCGGCGGTCCCGCCGGTGAGGCCATATCCAATGAGCCCGCCGATCACCAACACCGACCAGTGCGCGGCGACGTTGACACCGAAGAACCGTCCGAGGCGCAGGGTGGCACGCATGCGATGTCCTCTCCGTCACGTTGTTCGCGAAGACCTTGCTGGGGTGTCAACCGCTTCGGAGAGCTTCGCGTTCCCCGACCCTCGGCGCCCGTCACCCTGCTCAGGTGAGGCTCAGGTCGCGAGCGTCGGACCAAACAAGGGAGGAACCGAGCGCGGCCCGGCGTAGACTGGCCAGGCTGTTCCAGCGCATCGGAACGGCAATTGACAAGGGGGTGCGTGGTTTCGATTCTGAGGATCGAGGCGGGAGAAGCGAGCCGACGTCGCCGGAGCGTCGTAAAAGAGCCGGCAAAACCAATACTTGCTGAGGACAACCTCACACTCGCTGCTTAGAAATAAGTAGCG
>JANPBJ010000125.1:0-21564 GCA_031430375.1 Acidimicrobiia bacterium | reverse complement strand
ATATATATATATATACCGACCCGCAGGGTCAGGAGCGGGAGAGATGAGTGCTCTGCGGGCGATGGCCGTGGTTCTGTTCGGCGGGCTAGGTGTGGTCGTCATGGCGAGCGCGCTGCCTCGATTCCGCCGGCCGCGATTGGGCCAGCGGTTGACGCCGTACCTCGGAGCGCTGAGTCCGCGCCGGTCGAATCTGCTCGGGAACCGGGCGACTCGGGGTGGTATCGGGGCGGTGTTCGATCCGTTTCTCTCCACCATGGGTGAGCGTCTCCACCGCCTGATAGGCGACGGAGCGGATCTCTCTGAACGGCTCCAAGCCGCGGCTTCTCCGCTCGAACCGTCGACGTTCCGAGTCGAACAGGCCACCTGGGGACTCGCGGGCGTCATCGGCGGAGCGGTCTTTGGCATCGTGGCTTCGAGCGCCGGATCGATGTCGCCGGCCATGGTGCTCGGGCTGGCGGCGATCGCCGGTGTGGTCGGGGTGGTGGCACGCGATCGCAGCCTGACGAAGGCGGTCGAACGACGGCGTGAGGATGTGCGGATCGCATTGCCCACAGTGGTCGACATGGTGTGCCTGGCCGTCACTGCGGGGGAGAGCCTCCGGGGCGCGCTCGGGATGGTCGCAGAAGCTGGCGGCGGGCCGTTGTCGGTCGAACTGCGGGCCGCGCTTCGAACCGCGCGGATGGGTACGCCGTTGACCACGGCGTTGGAAGCGCGAGCGCGCGTTCTGGGTCTCCCTGCGTTCGATCGGTTCGTGACCGCGGTGGTCGCAGCACAGGAGCGGGGTATCCCGCTGGCTGATGCGTTGCGGGCAATCGCCTTCGACCTTCGTGAGCAGGACAAGCGCGATCTGATCGAAGTTGCGGGCAAGAAACAGGTCTCGATGTTGGTACCGGTCGTCGCGCTGATCCTCCCAGTCGCGATTGTCTTTGCGTTCAGTCTAATAGGGTAGTGTTGCCTCATGGGACGTGCTGCCATTTACACGCGTCTGTCCCGGAAGGACGACGAGAAGGTCTCGACCTGCGCCAGCCAGGAGAGACGGCTCCGTGCCGAGGCGGAGCGACGAGGGCTGACGATCCTGCCTGAGCACGTATTCGTCGATGACGGCATTTCTGCGTTCGATGGGAAGCAGCGCCCCGGTTTTGCCGCGCTCGTGGAAACGGTCGTGGCTGGTGAAGTCGACGCGATTCTCGCCGTTCGCATGGACCGCATTTCGCGTGATGAAGTCGAAGCGGCCATGTTTCGGAGCGAGTGTCGGAAGGCGCGCGTCTCGATCATCGCTGAGGGTCGCGAGTACGCGCCGGACGACGATGCAGGTGGGCTCGTTGCCACGATCGAGTCGTGGAGCGCATGGCGTGAATCGCGTGTGAAATCGGTCCGCATCCGAGAGGCGAAGGAGATCGCGCGCGAGCGCGGTCTCTACACGGGCGGACCGCGCGCCTTCGGCTTCCTAAATCACTCCAGCTCCCGGCCGGAGATACCGAAGGGCTCGCTCGTTGTCGTGCCCGAAGAAGCTCAAGCGCTGCGCGACGCCGCGAAGTGGATCCTCGCCGGGCGTGGACTTCGCTACGTCGCTGAGCAATGGAACGCACGTGGCATCACGAGACCGCGCGGCGGCGAATGGGACCACGGGCAGGTTGGTAGGGCTCTGCGCGCCGAACGAATCGCTGGGCTCTACTACGGACGCGTGGCGACATGGGAGCCGATCCTTGAGGTCGACACGTTCCTCGACGTCGGAGCTGCGCTCACGTCCCGCGCCAACGGGGGCGGAAAGTCCCGAGGACTCGGACTCTTCTCCGGGTTCCTCGTGTGCGACGTGTGCGGAGCCAAGCTCGGGCGCAAGCGGGAGAAAGCGAATCTCGACGGAACGCGGCGATGGATGTACGTGTGCCGAGGCTGCGAACGTAACGCCGCGAGCGCAGCTCCGCTGGAGGAGTTCATCGGCTCGTATTTCCTCGCATTCCTGAGCGAGCCGGGAGTCCTGGAGCAAGTTTCACAAGGCGCGGAGGCGAGGGAAGGGAGCGATGTTCGCGCTCTTCTTCGGGAGCGCTCAGACATCGAGCAACGTCTCGGAGATCTTCTGTCCGACTTTGTCACTGCAGCCGAATCGACACGCTCGGCGGTGCGCCAGGCGCAGCGGGCCGCGGAACGTCGGATCAAGGCGATTGACGTAGAGATAGCGAAGGCCACTCCTGCGTTGCCGGTGTCGTTGCCGAGCGTCGGCGAACTCGCTGCCCGGTGGGATCAAGCGACCATCGAACTTCGGCGTACGTGGCTCGCCGTGTTCATTGACCACATCGTGGTCCGACGCGGTACGAAGACCGGGCCGGGCAATTTCGATCCGGCGCGTTTGACGGTCGTATGGCGGATCTAAACATCCCACGGGTGGTTGGTGTCAAGCGGCGCAAGGCGGCGAGCTCGAAGCAGCATTTTTGGGCAGATGCGCCGGCTTGCGACCCCTTCGAGTTGTGGCCATGCCGACCGGCGCAGCGTTCTTCGCAAATCGTCATCACATGGCGTGTCGGGCGTCGTCGGGTAACACCGCAAGTCTGGGCAGCTTCTTGGCGTGCGACCACACGACCACCGAGCTCGACGTCGACGTCCTCACCCGAGAGATGGTCAAGCGGCCCTGACGCACGGAGCTTGCTTCGTACGCGGCGAGAGCAGGTCCCGGAGCGAGTCCCGCGCGAGCTGATCGAGCTTCGGAATCGCCGGAAGGTTCTGTGCGGTGCGTCCGCTGCGTACTGATTCCCGGAGCTGATCAATCTTCGCTCGATCCGCCGTTTCACTCATGGGCTGCTGCGACGGACAACGACCTGCGGGCCCTAAGCCACCGGCAAACGATCGGAAGCGAAGCCAAGCATTTCGGCGATGGGCGCGGTCGGCATGACGAATCGGCGCCGACGCGCACGCACGGTGTCTCACCGGACCGGATCGCCGAGTACACGGTGTTGCGACTCAGTCCCAACACGGCCGCGGTGTCCTCCACACTCAGCGTCGCGCGCTGCCTCCAGTCGTCATCGATCGTCCTCGTGATTGTCGTCATGTCCTATCTATGCGCGTCGCGTGCCTTCGAGCGCGACAACGATCTTCCACAGACTCGCCGCCCCCTACGGGATCGGCCGGACAAGTTGACAGCGACGTGTCAATTCCGGCGAGCGGAGCGCGGCGATGAGCGTGCGTGCGCGGTGCGGTGTGGCGTCGAGGCTCGTGGAGGCCCGTCGTGCGTGACGGGATTGACCTGTTGGAACGGATCGCGGCCACCGGTCGCTTGTCGGTCGGTTGGCAACCGGCGCGAGCATCGGACCGCCTCGGACATCCCGCCGGAAGCGTCTACGTCGAGACCTTCTGGTTGCCACTCGTCGGACCTTCCGCCGTCCTCGCCGTGCGGCGACTGACCACATGGCTTGAACACGAACCGGACGGCATCACCGTCTCCATCGCGATACTGAGCAGCTGCCTCGGTCTCGGGACCGGGACAGGTCGACGCGCACCCGTGGCGCGGACCCTGGCCCGCCTCGTCGACTTCAAGATCGCATCCCACGACGGTGAGCGCCTGTTGCTCCGTCGAGAGTTACCGATGCTCTCAGTGCGCCAGATCGAGCGACTCCCGGCATGTTTGATCACCGCGCATGAGCAGTTGATCCAGGGCTCAACCCGCGGCATTGACCGAACCTCAACGGCGCGTCAATCGGACGTGCGATGAACACCAGGAGCGCTGCACCGGGCACGTCACCCTTCACGCTCGTCTGCACCACCCGTCTGCACCATGTGTCTGCACCATCCCTCTCACCCCGGGCAATTCTGGGGTGTCTCACCCAAGGAGCACACTCGTGACCGTGACCATCAACCTGATCGGAGCCCGCGGCGGGCAAGGCACCAGCACGACCGCCGCCGCCCTCGGCCTCCTCGCCGCCAGACGCGGTCACCGCGTCGAGCTGATCACCGACACGCCCGAAACGATGCGCGCACTCCTCGGCCTCCCGGCAGCAGCTACGGACGCGGACACGGTGGACGTCGTTCCCGGTTTCACGGTGCGTTCTGAGCGGTCCGGCGGCGCCGGGTTGGTGATCACCGACACGGACACCCTCGTAGACGCACACGACGCCGCTGAGCTCGTACAGGTCGTCGTGTTGCGCGGCCCCTGCTACCTCAGCCTGCGCGCAACCGTCGACCTCGCACGGCGTGGGATCAACGCGATCGTGATCGTGCGTGAGCCCGGACGGTCACTCACGCGCCAAGACGTTGTGGCCGTCACCAACCTCGAAGTCGTCGCAGAAACCCAAGCCTCACCCGCCGTCGCGCGTTCGATTGATGCCGGCGTCCTCCCCGCGAGCATCGGCCGCCTCGCTGAGTTCGCCGCGCTTGATCGTTGGCTCGACACCCTCCCTCTCGTCGTCGCAACCAGCCCCGCGACCGCGAGCGCAGCACCTTTGACCGTGCGTCAAAGCCCTGTCCGATTTGCCCGTTCAAGGAGCGACACAGACTTGCCGGTTGCGCTATGCGCAACCGGCAGAAGGCGAGAAGTGGTCGCGTTTCATGTTCCGTGTGCGCATAGATGTTGGTGTGTTGAACATCGGCAAACTCGGAGCGGGTGCAGGCGAGTACTACGTCGGGGAGATCGCGTCGTCGGCGGAGGATTACTACGCGGGACACGGCGAATCGGCAGGCCGCTGGGTCGGCTCCCTCGCCCCGATGCTCGGCCTCGAAGGTGCGGTCGACGCGGAACACTTCCGTCGGATCCTCGCGGGCCGGCATCCCCACACGGAAGCACTCTTGGTCCGGCACGGGAGTACCCGCGAGCGGAATGGGCTTGACGATGACGACAGTGCGGAGCTCGGCACGGTCCGTGCGGCGTCGTATCTTGGGGTGTCGGCCCAGTATGTGCGGCGCCTCCTCGGGGAAGGCGACCGTTACCAACAACGCGTCGGCGATGCTGAGGGTGGTGAAGTGGTGGCGGAACCGTCCGCGTATCTGCGTGGTGTACGCACGGTAGGCACGGGGCAGGTCGGTTCCGACGCGTGGACCGTCGCACGATCGGAGTTGGATCGCTTTGTTGCGACGCGACGCCAAAACCGGTTCCGTCCCGGTTACGACCTGACACTCCGGCCACCGAAGAGTGTGAGCGTGTTGTGGGCTCTCGCTGACGAGTCGCGCCGGGCGGCGATCCGGGATGCCCATACCGAAGCCGTGGATGAGGTTGTCCGTTATTACGAGGATCGGGCCGTGTTCGCCCGGGCCGGCGGCGGCGACCGACGCCTGATTGGCAGTGATGGGATCGTCGCGGCGGCGTTCGATCACCGCACGAGCCGTGCCGGTGACCCGTTGCTCCATACCCATGTCGTGACCGCGAACATGACCCGAGTCGTCACCGCCAAGCACGGTGTCCAATGGCGGGCCATCCCGGGTGCGGGCCTGTTCGAACATGCCCGGACCGCGGGGCACCTCTACCAAGCGCACCTCCGTCACCTGCTCGCTACGCGGCTCGGTGTTGAGTTCGGGTCGGCGGTGAACGGCACCGCAGAAGCTGTCGGTGTCCCAACGGAACTCGTCCGCCATTTCTCGCGGCGGCGTCAGGAGATCGAACAGGCGATGGCCGAAACTGGAACATCGTCGGCACGGGCCGCGCAGGTCGCGACGCTCCAGACCCGGCGGGCGAAGGACTATCACGTTCAGCCCGATCAACTTCGCGACCGATGGCACACCGAAGCCGCGGGTCTTGGCGTCACCGGGGAGGTGATCGCAGACTGTTTCGACCGTGACCGGCCCGCTCCGGTCTTTGATCGTGGTGTCTTGTTCGAGGTGTTGGCCGGTCCGTTCGGGTTGACTGAAATGTGTGCGACGTTCGCCCGTACCGATGTGATCCAAGCCGTGGCGAGCTCCCTGAATGCGATGGTCGACGCACAAACCGTCGAACAGGTCGCCGACGAGTTCCTTGCCTCCACGCACGTGCAACTCGTCGATCGTGCCGGATCGGTTGATCTCCCCCCGTTGCCCGTCGCGGGCGGATCGACGCGACGTTCCGTCACACAACGCATGTATACGACTCCAGACATTGCGCGTCTCGAAACGCGACTCCTCGACTCGGCGACGCACTCCAGACAACGACCGGTTGCGGTGTCGGCGGCTGTCATCGCCGAGCTGCTCGCCGCCCGCCCCGAACTCTCCGGTGAGCAACAGGCGATGGTCGAGACTGCATGCGCCACGACCGCGTTGGTGTTGCCGGTCGCCGGACGACCCGGCGCGGGTAAGACGTTCGCGACCGAAGCGATCGTCGCTGCGCACGTCGCGGCGGGCGTCCCCATCGTCGGGTGCGCAGTGTCAGCAAACGCAGCCGCGGAACTCGAACACGCCGCGAGTTTCGCCCGTTCCACCCGCATGCCAGCGACGACGGTCGCGCGCCTGTTACTCGATGTCGACGAGCATGGCTTGCTCCCGGGGACGGTGATTGTCGTGGATGAGGCATCGATGCTTGGCACCCGCGCCCTCGCCCGACTTGCCGATCATGCACGTCGCGTCGACGGTGGCCTCATACTGGTGGGTGACCCCGACCAACACGGCGCGGTTGATGTCGGTGGCGTCTACGTGCGTCTCTGTCGTGACGCGGGAGACGACCTGACGTGCCTCGTGGAGAACAACCGGCAAGTAGACGCGGTGGATCGACTGGCGATCGACGACTACCGCGAAGGTCACGTCGCGGACGCGCTCGCCCGCTTCGACGACCGAGAGCGGATTGTGCGCTCTCCGACGGCGGGGGAGTCCTTCGATGCGATGGTCGCCGACTGGTACACCCAACACCGAGCCGAGGGTCGCGCGGATCCGATGATCGCGGGACCGAACTCCACCCGTCGGGCCCTCAACGAACGCGCCCGTGTCCTCCTCAAAGCGAACGGGGAACTTACCGGCGACGGGCTGGTGATCGGCGGCCGGGAGTTCCAAGTCGGTGACCTGGTCGTCGCCCGCCGCAACGACCGGTCGCTGCGCGGGACGCGTGAAGGTTTCGTTCGGAACGGCAGCCCCGGACGTATCACCGCGTTGGATCCGCAACGGCGTGTGGTGACGGTCTCCTTCGAACGTGAAGGCACGGTCCGTCTACCCGAGCGTTACCTCACTGCGGGGCATTTGGATCACGGCTACGCGCGCACCACCTACGGCGTGCAAGGCGCCACGCATCACACGGGCCGGTATCACCCGACGGACATGTCCGGTTTCGAAGAAGGCTACGTCGCACTCACCCGGGCCCGACACGAAACCCGTGTCTACATCGTCGACGGGACCGTCACCCATCCAAGTGACCTCGACCACGCACCCGCCGAAGCCGATCATCACGGACTCACCGAAATCACTGCTGCACTCGAACGCCGAACCAGTCGTGCCACCGTTACTGAACTCGCACCCGGCATCGAGCAAGTCGCGGCACTCGCGGCGCGCTCGTCGCTCGCCGAACTCACGAGGGAACGCAGGTATCTCGATCGGATCCTCGCCGGTGCGCCACCCGACCCGACGCACGAACTCGCCGAACTCGACGAACAGATCGACACACTGCGAACACGTCGTCGTGCGTTGACCGGACTCGCGGCAGAACCTGCGATGACGCCGGGCACAATACGTGCGGTCGATGAGATCGACACGAGCCTCACCGCGCATGCCGTCGCCTATCGCACGTTCGCGGCGGAACGCGACACGTACGACGCGTGGGCCACGCGACACGCACCCATCATCGAACAACGAGCGCTCGTTCGTCGCGCCGAACAATCCGTCGAGCAACAAGTCCGGGTCGGTGCACTCGCCGACCCTGACGATCCGGCACGCAACCAGCTTGGCGACCCGCCCGCGGACCAAGCAGCACGACGGGCGTGGCGCCGCGCCATCGGCGACGCCGCCATCTACCGCGCCCGCTATACACCCGAACCCCCAGACCGCGCCGAACGAGTCGAAGACGCAGCCCTCGGTCGACGACCCGCGCACGGATCAGCACGCAACGACTGGGAACGCGCGGCGGCGAACCTCAATCGTGCGTTCACCGACCCAGAGCAGGTTCGCCCGGAGGCCAGCGCCGAGTTGTAGCCAAGTATCGGAGCGGGATGAGCACGACCGACGACGAGCGACGGATTCCTCATCGGAAGCGTCGGTCATCGGGACGTGATCTTGCTCGCCTCATTGAGCTGCCGTGCGCGTTCGACGGCGTAATCTTCGCTCCTGACCGCAGCTGGACTTGAGCGCGATTTGCAATCACTTCGGGCCGAGACCCCGGCGGATTTTCGAGTTGATCGTCACGCCAGGTGGTTGTAACCGACGCTCGAGTGACGATCCGATGTTGACGAACCGGTTCGACTCCACGGAGCGATGTCATCCCCTGCCGGATGTACGGTCTATCGATGGAGAAGGCGAATCGCGACCGGACCACGTCGTGTCCGGCCCGCACTCTGGTTCGACCTCGCTCGTCTTGGTCACATCAACGGCGAATTCCAACGCTATGACGAATCTTGCCCGTTCTGGCCAGGGAAATGGCTCGGAAGAGGTTGCAAATCCGTGGTCCGCATCGACCACAGCGTGATGACCTTGATTGAGGAGGCACGGCCCGAGGTATGGAGGGTCAAGGACGACAGCCCGGCAAAGGTCGCCTTGTCGCTGCGAGACCTAGAAAGGCTCCTCGTCGTATCGGTCGTCGGGCGCTGTTCGATTCGGCGGCGCGTAGTGGTGTTTCGTCTTCAAGGCGTCGATGCCCTCCTGAATGCGGGGATCAGACAGCTTCGTGTTCGTTTCCGGCGCGCTGACGATTCGGTGCAGCAGGTCGGGCGCGATCGATTCCAGCATCAAGAGGCGTTTCATGAGTGCCATCCCGAAGTTGGCGCCCGGCGACCGTTCGAACCGCCCGATGACATGCGGCGTTAGCGCCCCCTGCGTTCGCTCGTGCAACGCGAGTCGGGTCAGGATCTCACCCGCGATCTTCAGGCTGTCGAGTCGGCGAACGTCCGCGCCCTGGTACTTCTCCATCAGCCCGTACGGGAGCAAGTCCGGTTCGAACATCAAGGGGATCACGAGGAGTCCTCGGCCGAGTGCGAAGCCGACCTCGTGATCAGTCCATGGGCTCTCGTGGAAAGTCGGGTGCAGGAACGCCGCGAGCGCCTCGGACGTACGGAGCGCCATCTCGATTTCCTCGCGCCATTCACGAGTTGGCTGAATATTCTCGTGCGCCACGAATCCGCACACGCCCATCCGATCGAGGTCCGCCTTCACGTCGGCGACAAGGATCCGTTCCTCGTCGCGGTGGGTAAGGAAGAGTCGAAAACCGTCCGCCGTCCAGATCCGCGCCTGAACCCGTTCCGGCACGGCCGGACTGGTGGCGATATCGAGGTACTCGGCGAGTTCGAGAAGATCTTCGTCGGCTCCTTCGGAGAGGCGCCCGCTGACGGTGTCGTCGTTGCGGAATCCGCTGTTCGGCATCTCGTAGGTGCGGAGGACCAGGTCGTACTGATCCCACGGCATCGCTTCCAGGCGGGGGGCGATGCTCAGAATCAGGTTCAGGCGCTCGCCGCGGTTCACGCGCCTCAAGAATAAGCGTACGATTTGTCGGCCCGGGCGCTACAAAAGGATCGTCTCCATCCGAGTGAAAATCGCGCTGAGGTTGCGGCGACTCGGCCGCGGCGATCTCAATTGCAGGCCCGCACTCTGGCTCCTAGCGTGTTCGGCAGGGCCTGGAATCTCCCGCGGCAGTTGGCGAGCCAGTAGCCTCAGTGTGGTCATCGGAGAGGGGCAGGAATGGGCGTTCGGAGTGGCCTTTCCAAAGGTCGACCGCGACCGGATGGAGGCGCGGAGCC
Source organism: Acidimicrobiia bacterium (assembly GCA_031430375.1). GTDB lineage: Bacteria > Actinomycetota > Acidimicrobiia > IMCC26256 > JAENVU01 > JAENVU01. Next base: position 11,746 of record JANPBJ010000125.1, on the reverse strand, counting down.
GCACGCGCCCGTCGATCGGGCGGCGATCCAAGTGCAAGAGCGCTCGAGCGCCACGTGGCGGTGACCGATCGGGTCGTCGCGGGGGACACGGAGACGACTGATGTCTGCAAGTCGGCTTGCGTCATCGCCGAGGACGATGCTCTGCGGTCAGCACACGTCCGGCAACGTCTGTTGCACAACGGCCCAGACCGCTGCCCTCGCTTTCCGACCGTCTCTATTCCACGCGTAATCGTCCAGTTCTGGCACAGCTCGGCCGACGTGCCGTCGGATGTCTCTGAATGTTTCGACAGCTGGGGTCCGTTGATCGAACGCGGCTTTCGCCGCGTCCTGTTCGACGACGACACCGCCCGGGACTTCATCTTCAGGTTCCTGGGCCGTTCGCACGCGGCGGCGTTTGACCATTGCGGTCACCCTGCGATGCGCTGCGACTACTTCCGACTTTGCTGGATGCTCTTGAGGGGCGGCTTCTACGTCGACGCCGACGAGCTATACCTCGGCGTGAACTGCGACGAGCTCTTCGTTGACGACACCTTGAAGGTCCAGCCGCTCTGCTACGACCTGTCCAGCGCGGAGATGGTTCCGGCATCGGTCTTCCTCAACACTGCCGACCCATCACCGGATTGGATCTTCTACGTCAACAACAACCCACTCGTAGCTCCGCGCGGCCATCCCGTGATTCGGCTTGCGCTCGAACGGGCAACCCGGCTCCTACTTCGCCCCAAGCCCCCGACCGACATCCAATCGACGACAGGCCCTGGGAACCTCACGGCCAGCCTGGTGCGACACTCGATCGATCGCGGCGACGAGCGAGCGCGCGACTTCGCGTTCATCGTCGAGTGGGATTCCATCTCCGTTAGCCGGTGGCCGCTCAGCTACCGGAACGACGAGCGGAACTGGCGGCTGTGGAAGCCGGCGGATTGACCGGCGTCGGGCGGGTCGTGCTCTTCGTCGAGTTCACTCCAGGGCTGCCTGGTGCGAAATGAGGGATGGGCACTTCACGAACTCTCTGAGCCGTGCGGCCTATCGGACGATGCTCGCAGCACGGCGCGTCCAGCCCCGGCCGCTGTCGAGGTCGTTCGGAGCTGGCGGCAGCGCCAGGGTCGGACGGATCTACGTGATCAATCTCGACCGGCAGACCGACCGCTGGCATCAGATCCAACGAGAGCTCGGGCGCGTACGCGACGAACAGGGCTCGCGATTTGCCGATATCACCAAGCGAATCTCCGCAGTTGATGCTCGCTACCACGCGCAGCCTAGACCTGAGTTGGTTCAGCCCAGCTACACGCTGGCCGACCAGTTCTACGTCGACCCTCATCCGCTGCCGGCCGGCACCGCGAACCCGGCTGATGTCCAGATCGAGATGAGTCGGGAGGAAGTCGCGGTCGCTCTCTCACATGTCAAGGCGTGGGAGTTGATCGCCGCGGGCGACCATCAGTACAGCCTGGTGCTGGAAGACGACGTGTACTTTCGCCGCTCCTTTGCAAAGGTCTTCGACCGGGCATGGTCCGCGATTGCCTCTACAGACGGGCAAGTCGTGTTCGACTTGCTCTACGTCTCGTATGAGCAGGCCCGCAGCGGAGCCGAATGGAACGACGCTCCGCCACCGATGCGCCGACCGGTCCGCGGCCTGTGGCAACTGTCGGGCTATGTGCTCTCGAAGCGCGGGGCGGACAAGCTTCTGGACCGCCTACCCGTGCGTGGGCCAGTCGATCTTTGGATCAACTTCGCTTTCAGCGACCTTGACGTCTTCGCCCTTCGCCGGCCGGCGATCAAGCAGCGCCACGACATTCCGTCCAGCAACTTCTATTCGGCGATGTCCGTTCTCTCGAAAGTCGGCGTGCTCACAGGGGACAAGGCACCGTCGATAGAACGGCCCGCCATACACGGACCGATCTTCGGAGTCGGGGCTACAGGGACCGGAGTCACGTCGCTCGCAACGGCATTGTCGATGCTGGGATACCGGTGCTGCAGCGACGTCACGGAGCTCCCCGCGCGCGAGACGTCGGCGCTGTTCGGCAATGCGCATCCCCGTGTGTTCGACGCCTACGTGAACGTTGGGTCCCTCGGGTCGACGGAACTCCTCCAGCTGGCGAAGGCCCACCCGCTGTCCAAGTTCATTGTCACGGCCCCGACTGAGGATGTCGGCGGTGACGACGATCCATCCGGTAGCGCGCAATCCGAGCTCCACGAGCGCGGGCTTCCCGCCCAAGAGGCGCTTCTCGGCAGCCTCGACAACGGCTCCACCAGGTGCCTCGTCGTACCCGCCGCTCATGACGACAAGTGGCGGCTGCTAACGGAGTTCCTGGGTTGCGACTACCCAAGCCATCGCTATCCGCAACGCGCCGATCAGCAACGCCGGCCGATTCGCCAGGACGACATTCCGATGCGAGCGACCAGACTAAGGCGGGCATCGCTTCCGTGGGACTCGTTGCCTTGGATTGCGGTTTCGGAAGGTTGGCGCGGTGTGCCACTTCTCGGCGACGCGCCGGTTGGCGAAGCGCGTTTCTCGGAGCGATTCGAGGTGCCTTGGGAGGGTTGCTGGGTGCTCCGCGACGACACGTTTCCAGGCAACCTTGCGCTATTCACCCGCTCGAACTACTTGCCGATCGGTGACGGCGTCGGCCGACTCACGCTTCGCCGCGAGCGCACGCCCGTCCGTGACTACACATCGGCGGCGCTGTCGACTCGGGATCGCTATCGGTACGGCCGGTTCACTGCTGACCTGATGCCAGCGAATGTCTCTGGCCTCGTCACCGGGATGTTCTTGCACCGAAACTCGCCTAGGCAGGAGATCGACATCGAGTTCCCTGGCAATGACACGACGAAGCTGCTGATCAACGTGTACTTCAACCCGGGAGAGGATGGGACGCGGCTGGAGTACGGCTACCGCGGTACCCCAGAGGTGATCGAGCTCGGCTTCGATGCGGCGGAGGCGTTCCACCGGTACGAGATCGACTGGACCCCTGAGCGTGTGCGATGGCGGGTAGATGGCAAGCTCGTGTGTGAGCGGGAACACTGGAACCCCACGCCGGTACCGCACTTGCCGATGCAGTTCCACGTCAACCTGTGGAACACGAGGTCGGCAGCACTCGCAGGACGACTCAGCCGCCGCGAGCTGCCTGCTCACGCATACCTTCGAAGGGTCGAGCTGACTTCGACGTTTTGCACGGGAGCGTGAGTTCGCATACCCCGATCGATCTGAGGTCATCCGATTTCGATTGCATGATCGGGTGCGATGTCGATGGTCGCACGGGTCGAAGGTGTCGCGTGGTTGTCGGCCGCAAGGCGGGGGTGGTCCATGCCGGCAGTGAGTCCGGAGTGGAGTGTTTTGCGTGCTTCAGCCTCGCCGAGGCCAGCGCGACATGCACTCGCGAAGAGGACTGACTCGACAGTTGTGAGGTCGAGGGCACCGGTCGCGACTATCTGGCCGAGGCAGAACGCGGCGCGGTTCAACGTCTGATTGCGGGTGCCTTCTGGCGCGTTGCTGACGGTTTCGGTTTCGCCGGTGAGCGCGGCCCGGGCCCACGCGTCGGGCCTGCCGATGGTCGTAGCGGCGCTCGGCACGGACTGCTGGCGTGTGGGCGCGTGGGTGAGGCGTTCGAGCGCCCAGTCGGGGAGGTTGGGGACGGGAAGGTCGAGGCCGCGCCATTCGTACGCCGTTCGGGAGTGATGCTGGCTCGGTGGCGCGATGACATATCCGCCGTCGCCGCGGATGTCGATCCCCGTTCCGAGGTGCGTCCCCGCGGAGTTCCGGATCGTCTGGCTGGGGTGTTGGTAGTAGAGGTGCCACCCGCCGCTGCCGGTACGGACGCGCGGCCCGGCGGGCATCTGCCCGTGCTCGTCGACGAGTGCACGGAGACTGGTCATGCCACCGTGGTCAGGGTCGACGTCCACGACTACGAGTCCTGAGTCGGTTCCGGTACGGATCGCGACGTTCGCATCCGGATGACGTCGCCACCAGGCGCGCACTTGCTGCCGGTCGATGGTCGCATCGTGTAACCCTCGACGGGTCGTGGGGTGTTTACCGGGCGAGTGACACCCGGCCTGTCCACACGAGCAACCGGCGGGTGTGATGGTGTGGCACGGGAAAACGGCCCACCCTCGGGCCGTGTAGGTCAGTGCGGCTTGGAGTGGCGTCTCGGGCGGTTTCACGGTTCGGGTTCGAACCCAGCCTCAACCACCACCGGGGTTGCGGCCCGTGCGGCCGCGGTCCGAGCCGTCGTGCGCGGGGCCAGTTCCACGTACGCGTGGTCGAGACTCCGCCCGATCGGCGTGTCGAGCCCGATGCGGTGCGTGCCGCTGATCGCGAAATCAACGCGCATCTCACGCTGGTCCAGGTCCAGGCGTTCGACGATGCCGAACACCCCAGCCGGTGGGAGGCGACGGCCGTCGAGGTCGCGGGTGTCGTGGTGGCGTGCGAGGACGACGTGTTCCCCGACAGCGATGTCACGACCGTTGATCGTCACCGTGGGTTCGTGGAGGGTGCGATCGGCGGTGAGCATCATCCGCGCGAGGCGAGTCAACGCGTCGAGTTCGTGTTTGGTGCCGGTGAGCGCGGTTGGACGGTCGGCGTTGCGTTGCCCATACCAGGCGGCAGCTCGCGTGAGTTGTTCGGCGCGCTGCGGGTCGCGTTCGATGCGGGCGAGTTCCGCAACCGCGTGGTCTTGGAGTCGATTGACTCTTGGCGGCACCGTCGGACTTTCGGTGGTCGCGTCGGCCGACGCGGAACCCGTCGTCTGGGTGGGCGTGTCGAGCGTCGCGGCTGCTGGGTGGGTAGGGCTGGGTGGGTCGGTGGTGAAGGTCTGGTGGCAGAGCCCGCAGGTGACGGGGCCCTGGGCGAGGACGGTGGGGGCCATGCGCATTCGTCGCCCGCATCCACACATGGCCAACCCGCCAGTACCGGTCTTGGTCGTGCCTGTCTGAGCCGCGCCGGTCTGATTGTCTCGGGCGCGTCCGCGGTTGGTGTGGTTGCGTGCGATCCGCATCGCGTCACCAAGGACCGCGATCTCGGCGGAGTACCGGGCGTCAGCGACGTAGGTCAGGGCCGTGTCCGCATACCCATAGGGGGGCATCGTCGCGACGGTGAGGCCGAGTTCCTTGGCGGCGGTTTTGAACCGGTGGTTGTGATATCGGCCGCCGCGCGACGCGTCTTTGATCTTGCGTGCGGCGTTCAGTCCGTGGGCGGCTTCGTGGAGGAGGACTTCGAACACGTCGGCGGGGGGTTGGCGGAGGCCTTCGCCGGCGAGGAGGACTTCACCGCGGGTGTGTCCGTCGGCGGTCCATCGGCCGGTGGACCAGTGTCCGAGTTTGACGAGTCGACCGTTCGCGACTCCGGTTCCCAAGATGATGACGACATCTGGGACTTCCGGGTGGTGGTGTTGGATGGCATGCCATGCGTGTTCGCAGGCGGCGACGAGCACACTCGCTTCCGCGGGCCCGTCGATGACGTCGGTGTCGTCATGTGGGTAACTGTCGCAGCTTGTCTGAGGATCGGTAGGGGGGGGTGGCGTGTCCATGTCTGGTCTATGCGCGTCGGACCCTCCGGAACGCGACACGCGATTTTCTGGGCTGGTCGGTCTGGTACCAGGGCCGGAGCTCGAGGTGGATGGGCGCGAGGTTGTTGTAGAGCAGGACTGCTTGATTCCGGGGGAGGCGGCGGAGCGTGTCGGCGGGCGCGGCGCGGCGCCAGGTGGTGTGTTCGCTCATGCTGCGGCGGGGGCCGTGGAGGTCACCGGAGATGTTCGTGTTGGTCTGTGGCTGTTCACCGATGAGCCGCGACAGGTATTCGAGGGTCGAGTCATCCGCGATGCCGGCACCGAAGAGTTTCGCTTGATGATTGTTGAGCACGGTGCGGGCCCGGTCGGCGTAGATCGCTTTGAGTTGGGAGAGGTCTTGCCAGATCGTGACGAGGCTGATCCCGTGACTCCGTGCCGTCGACGCGACGGTCGGCAGGTCCCGTAGTGGTGCGATGTTCCCGGCTTCGTCCAACAAGATGAGGCACGGGCGGCGGAGTGTCCCGCCGTGGGTGTTGGCGGTCTCGTAGGCGGTGCGGATCGCTTGTTGGACGAGGACAGTGAGGACGGGCCGGAGTCGGGCTTGTTCATGCGCGGGGGCGATCACGAAGATGGTGTTGTCGCCGGTGAGCCATTCGTCGAGGTTGATCGACGTCAGGTCGAGTTGGGCAGCGTCGGCGACGTTGGGGTCGGCGTAACCGGCGATGACGTTCTCGACGGTCGCGAACACTGAGCCGCGTAGGCGGGGCTCCTTGTCCCAGACCGCCTGTGCGGCGATCAATGGGTCCGACCCGCCCGTGTTCCCTTTGCTGTCGGCGAGCGCCGCGGCACGGTCGGCGTATTCGATTGCGAGGTCCGCGTCGACCGCGGTCTTGACTCGTCGCTGATGAACTTCTTGGAGTGCGTATCCCCATTCCTCGATGTCGTTCGAAGCGCAGGAGGCGTCATCGGCGAGGGCTGCTTCTTCCTGCATGTCGTCGCGGACGATCTCTCCATGACGGTGGGTGAGGTCTCGGCCGCGTGCGTCCGCCTCGGGTTCTGTGAGGAGTTCCGCCAACGCGGTCTCATATCCGGAGTGTCCGCGGAGGATCTGCTCGACTTGCGCACGGTGCTGCTGGTCGATCCAACGGACGACGTCGCGCATCGACCGACCGCCAACGGCCGCCGCGTAGAGGTACGGGGCGAGGGCTTTGCGGGCTTGGCTGTACCAGTAGTCACCGTCGCTGACGGTGTCGACGCGGGGTTGCGCGGCCTCGCAGAGCCACGCGGCGACGCGCATCGCCCCCGCCCACGTCCCACACGCGGCGAGCGGCGACCAGGTACTCAACGGGTGGCGACTCGTTTTGGTCGGGTCATAGATCCACACCCGGCCACGCGCCGCACGGTGCGCCAATGTCGTGTCGAGGAGGTCGGTTTTCACGGAGGTGGCGATGACTGGGCCGGCCCATTCGCGCAGTGCGGGGATCGCGAATCCGGCGGTCTTGCCGCATCCGGTCGGTCCGATCACCGCCAAACTTGTCTGGGGTTCTGCTGCGACGAGTCGATGTCCGACGTGACCCAAGGTGAGCCGTCCGCGGGTGGGGGCCCGGATCGTGAGGGTGGCGAGTTCGTGACGTCGCGCGAACCCGGAGCGGTTGCGGCGTGCGACTCGCGACTCGAACCCCCGCCCCTCACCAAGACGCCCTCCCGGGCGGCCGCGGGTGACGACGATGATCGCCGAGGCCGCGAGTCCGAACGCGGTGAGCGTCGCGGGCCAGTAGACGAACGGCCCCGCAATTTCGCGGTGGATAGGAGCGGGCCATGCGCGGGCCGGGTCGGCAAAATGGTCGGGAAGTCCCACGAGTGCGACGCCCGCGTCCACAAGGGAGACCCGCGCCGGGTGTTGGTAGGCGACGAGGGCGCCAAGTTGCGCGCCGGCCCACACACAACCGACGAGCAAACCGGCCGCGATGATGAGCCAGATCCCGTAGGTGACCGTCGGATCTGCATCGCTGGCAACGCTGTGCTGGGGTGTCATTGGGCGTGCATGCGGGCATCGGTGTCGCAGAAGCCGGTTTCGGTCGGGCCGATGTGATGGGCGACGACCGCGCTCCGACCGGCGATCTTCCAGAGTGCGCGTCCGCGTGCGAGTCGCGGGAGCAGTTCGCATTCAGTGCTCGTGAGCCCGAGGAGCGTCCGGGCGTCGGGGATCTGATCACTCGATTGTCGGAACAGGACCCGGGTTTGGGTGTCGGCGAGGAGTCCGGCCGCGACTTTCGCGGTGGCGGTCCCGTCGTCGGCTTGGGCACGCAGATCAGACAGACGATGGACGACTGCGACGTTCGCGACGCCATAGGCGCGAGAGAGTTTCCAACATGACTGCAAGTATTTGGCGGTGCGTTCCGTGCCGAGGAGCGCCCAGGCTTCGTCCAATACTTGGATCCGGTGTGGCCCGTCCGCTCGGGCGAGCATCGTCTGGAGCCAGCCGGTCGCGGCGACCATCACGAGTGTCAACGCGTCGGGATCGTGATGCACCGCGGACAGGTCGATCACGACGCCGGGCCCGGCCGGGTCGAGGGTGATGTTGGTGGGGCCGTCGAACATGCCCCGCAACGACCGGTCCAACAACTTCCCGAGCGCGAACGTTGCTTCGGACCCATCATTGGCGAGCCGATCTGCGTCGATCCCGGCGACGGTGATCATCCCCGCAGGGGGACAACGCATCACGGCCGCCAGGTCAGCCAACGTCACCGCCTGGTGTTCGGCCCGTCGGGTAGTTCGGTTGAGGTGGGTGATGGCATACGCGACGAGGGCGTCTTCGGGTTGGGTCAGATCGCGACGCATCACCGACCCCAACAGTGCCGTGACCATGATGGTCTGCCTTCGTGCCCGTTCCTCGACTCCTGCCGCGTCGAGGAACGGGTCGGGTCCCGGGTCGAGGGGATTGAGACGCGATGTCCCCCCGGGGTGCAGGTCGATGATCGTGAGGCCCAATGCGTCGGCGAGGGGCCGGTATTCGCCTTTCGGATCCGCGATCGCGACCCACCGTCCGAACACCGCAACGGACCGGTAGACGAACGTTTTCGCGGTCGCGGACTTCCCGACGCCGGGTTCACCGGCGAGGAGCATGTTCGGATTCGTCACTAGCCCCGCCGCGTACGCTTCGAACGGATCGAACGCGAAACCGCCGCCGCCGGTCAAGAGGTTCGTCCCCAGATAGACGCCACGACCACCGATCCCGGACTCGGCAGGAAACGGATACGCCGAACCGAGGTGTGCGGTCGTCGACCGATGCCGACCGATCCGCAGACGACGGTCGAACATCCCGGTCATCGGAGACCACGCCGCGGTGCGAGGCCACGCCCGACCGGCAATGCGCAGGCGAGGGTCAGGTCGTGACGTCCGTCGAGGCGACGCAACTCGAGTCCACAGGCAGCGGCGACTTGTTCCATCTCGATGGCGGAGTCGGCGAGAATGTCGAGTGACGGTGCGGTGATGATGACGAACCCGACGTATTCGAGTTCAGCGAACCCCGCCACCAACTCGGATTCCCGTTCGACGACTTCATCCGCGGCGCGACGGTGCCGGGCCCCGATCCGGAACCCGGCCCGGGACCGTTGATCCTCATCCGAGGCGAGTTTCACCGACTCCCGATCAATCCGCCGGGCGGAACGCGACGGGGCGACCGGCTCGTAATGCATCGCGATCGTACGGATCCCACCGGCCCGTAACACGAGTGGCTCCATCCAATTGGCCGCGACTTCGAGGCGGGGCCACTCGCGGATCACATATCCGCAATGAAACGCGTCATCGACCTGCACGTGATCCCACGCGACGCGCATCGCGACCGGCCCTGCATCCGACGGTGGCGGCACGAACCCCACTAACTGGGCGAGACTCGCAGCCCCCGATCGGGGCGTCAGGTCATAGGGGTTGAGCCGAGACCGGAACACCCCGCCAAGTTCACCGACGGTCAACGGTCCTGACGGGTTCAACCCAGCGGTATCGAGTCGTTGCATGACGATGCGGGCCTCATCCACCGCGACGTCAGTCAGGGCGCGGGTACGACCCTGACGGCTCGTGCGGCGGGTACGGCGTTCGTCGACGGTGACCGCGATCAGGACCTCGTGACGTGCGGAGCACGGTCCCGCTGTGTCGACCATCTCCCGGTATGCGACAACCGCCGGACTGGTCGCGGTGGCGCGTTCGTTGAGGTACGCGGCCTGTTCGCCGAGCCCATCCGGACCCGACCATTCCAACCATCGGACCCGGCTCACGGGGCCCCGTTCGGTGCAGAACCCGGCGAGGACATCACCCCACAAGCCGATCAAACGTTCCTGCTCACCCGACTCGCACAATGAGAACTCTGTCGCCTGGGCGCGGACCACAACCGTCGCCGACCGTTCCCGCCGGTCCACGACCACACCCACCCCACCGGCGTGATCGCCGGCCTCACATGATTCGATGCGGAGGCCATCCAACGGTGCCGGCAACACCAGCCCGGTCTGATCGCGTTTGTGGTGTCGTGTGGTGAGCGACGATGCGGGCGCGAGCCAGATCGACCTGCCGGCGAGACGGGCTGCGGTCCAGGCGAGGACGGTCGGTGCGAGTTCGTGGACGGGTTCGCCATTCCATACCCCAAACGCGAACCCTGCACCAAGCAGAAGTGGTATGAGTGCGACCGGGAGTGCGAGACCGGAGTTCAACAGTGTCCCGGCGGTGACGATCCCCGCTCCGAGCGCGACACATTGGGTGGCGTTGAGGCCGAGGACCCAACCAGTTCGGTCGCGGGGTCCGAACCGATACAGCCGCGCCCGTCGCGTCGGGCGTTCCGAAGTCGGTGGGGCGCTCATCGTCGTGGCCCTGGCCCAGACCCGGCCGGGCCGTCCGGTCTGTCTGGTTTCCGCGCTGGTTTCGGTGTCGTTGATCGCGTCGCATCACGCGCCGTCGAATGGCCCTGTGCCTGGGATGTGGTAGCAGATGGTGGGGTGCTGGTTTGTTCGACCGATTCACGGGCCCGGCGGCCCACCGCTCCGACGGTCTTGGTACCGGCAACCGCGACGGCTCCCGCGGGGCCGAGCGCACCCGCCGCCCCACCCGCCGCACCGCCTGCGCCGGTTCCCGCGCCGGACACCCAACCCGCCGAGCCACCAGCCGACCGGCCCGAAGCACCGCCGGCGAGTCGACCGAGGGCTTGAACGTGATACGCGTTCGTTCCCGCCGACTGTGCGGCCCGCACCGGCGAACGCGACACGCCTTGCGCGATCAACGCCGCCTCGGCAAGCGGCATCAACTTCAGCACGAGGAACGGTGAGAACGCGGCGAGCCCCAAGATCGCCGTCCCCACCAACAACCCACCCAGCCCCTGCGCGCTCCCGTCGCCAACACCAGCACCCGGTGTTGGCGTACCAGCACCCGAGAGAGCGGCGACACCAATACTCAGCGCGATGCAGACGACGAGTTTGGAGACGATCACCGCGACGAGCAGCTCGATCATCTTGCGGACGACACCCTTCGCGGCGGGCCACACCATCGCGGCGAACCCCAACGGACACAACGCGACGAGGAGGTAGACGAGCACGGACCGGACCATCAACTCGATCCAGAGCATCAGCGCGGCGATGACGGCGACGAGTCCGACGATCACGGCTGCGAACCCGTTCGTCCCGGCGGTGACCGCGGTACCGAACCCGGACACGAAATGTAGGGCCTGACCGTCGGATTGGGCGAGAACTCCGGTGGAGAGCGAGTCGGTCAACTCGACGAGTTTCGCGACGACCGTCACCGTGACAACCATTCCGATGATCGCGGTGGGGAGGTCCGCGGCGACTCGGCGGATCATGCCGGTCGTGTCGCCGGCGAGGAGGCCTTGGATGATCGCCAGGAACACGAATGCGAGCAGTAGGACGCCCGCGAGGTTGCGGACCGTCGCGTAGGGGGAGTTCGCGCCGGAGAACCATGCGGCCTCCACATTGGGATGCGCCGCTGTCTTCAAGAAGTTGAGGCTGCCGTCGACGAGTTCGCCGACGGCACCCAGGATCCAGGAACTGATCCCGGCTGTGACTTTGTCCCACGCCCACCCACCCGCGGTGTCGACTGCGTTCTGGATCACGTCGGTGACGATCGGAATCTCTGCGACGACCACGCGGATGGTCATGATGCACGCCACGGGGGGAAGCCGGTGATCGCTGCGGCGACCTCGGTGTCGGGGAAGGGGGGGGCACCGTCAGTGAGGTTCGGGGGGGGTGGGGAGG
>JANPBJ010000124.1:0-32442 GCA_031430375.1 Acidimicrobiia bacterium | reverse complement strand
CGCATCGGCCAGCCGCCGCGCCGGATCGATCGTGAGCACCAGCACCTTGCCGCCGAGTCGCGCCGCCGCGGTCAGCGCGGCGGCGGCCGCCACCGACGTCTTGCCCACGCCGCCGGACCCACAGAACACCACGATCTCTTTGGTCGCGAGGAGCTGCTCGAGGCTTGCGCTCACAGCCCGAGCTCCGCCGCCAAGGCATCGGCCACCATGCCGGTTTCCCGTCGACCCTGTGACCGGGCGAACAGATACGGAACGAACAGCATCGGAAGATCAACCGTGTCCCGCAAATGTGAGAGATGCTCCACCCGACTGCGACGCATTGCCACCGCGAGCCGCGCCGCGTCCATCACCGCGGTCGTCCCTGCTCCGACCTGGGCGATGAGAGCGTCGACCGCGGGCGGAGTCGAGAGCGTCGCGAACATCGCATCGTCGGCATGGGTGAACAGTTCGGGCAGCACCCGATTCACGATGACCGCGCCGAGCGGAACATTCAGCTCCTTCCGGGCGCGCGTTACGAGATCGATCGTCTCCGCCACCGGCATCTCTTCCGGCGTGGTCACCACGTTCAGCGATGTAATCGCCGGGTCAGCGAGCAGCTTGCTCATCCACGCGGTCTGTCCGCGTACCGGGCCGACCGAAACGAGATCACCGATCGCGTCGGCGGCACCAAGCTGCGCGATCACGTGCCCCGTCGCCGCCGCGTCCACGATCACCATGTCCCAGTCGGCACGACCTTCGATCGATTCGCGCACTTCCCAACACACCTTGCCGATGGTGAGGATCTCCCGCACACCGGGTGCCGCGGTCGCCACGAAGTCGAGGGCGCGGGCGAGCGGACCGAGGCGTCCGACGATGGGGATCCGAAGATTCAGTCGAATGTATTCAGCCAGACTGGCCTCGGTGTCCATGGCCATCAGCGAAATGCCGGGCATCACTTCACGCGGTTTGAACCCCACGGGACCCGATTCGAACCGGTCCGCGATCGTGCCCTTCGCGTCGACGTCGACGACGAGGACTCGCTTCCCACGTTTGGCGGCCACCAGCGCGAGGGCGGCGGCCACGGTGCTCTTCCCGACGCCACCCTTACCGGTGACGACGAGGAGCCGACGACCGAGAAGATCGGGAGACGCCACCGCGTGTGCGTCGGCCTAGCGGCCGAAGCCCATCTTGCGACTGGCGTCGTCCACCTTGACCTCGATGTAGGAGATCTTGTCGGCCGGTACACCAATCTTGCGACCCTTGCCATCCTCCAGCCAGACGAAGGCCTCGCCGGACTTGACCGCCGCTTCGATGCTGGCGATCACGGTCTCCGCGTCACCGTCGGTCTCAATGGTGAGTTCCTTGGGCGTGTGGACGACACCGATGCGGACTTCCATGCCTGAATGGCCTCCGGATGAGGGGTTGAATGGGGCTTTGCATGGTAGGCGCTGGCGTCAGCGGGATCCGGTGTTGGCGAGGTTCTGACCGAACCGGGGCCATTGGCGGGCGCGCCGCGCCGGTGTGGGGGTGTGCCAGACCACCAACACCCCATCTCGACGGACCACGGCCAGTTCCAGCGTGCCGTCGCCGTCCCAATCGCCAAGCGAGGGAGTCCCGACGAGCCAGCCCCCGGTGAGCTTCGGCCACCCGGCCGGCACGCTGCCATCGGGCGTCACCGCGCTCAACGTGTACACCCCATTGCCCGCGATGACCTCGGTCCGGCCATCACCGTTCACGTCCGCGATGGCCGGCGTCACGAAGAACGCGAGGTCGGCTGTCTCCCGCGGGAACGCGGGGCGCATTGTGCCGTCGGTGGGATCCCACGCAGCAAGTTGGTCGTCGGACGGAAGTTGCAGCTCCGGAGTTGCCGTGTCGAGGAGTCGGGAGAACCCGGCCACGGGCGCGGCCACATCGAGATGGTCACGGCTGCCGATTTTGCCCACACTCGGGCCACCGAACGCAACCAGCATCACGCCCACATCGTCGGAGTTACGGGCCGTACCCGCACCGGTCGGATCGTTCGCGAACAATCCGCCGAACCAATGCAGCGGCGTATCCTTTCCATCCACCTGACCCAGGGCAGATTTCCCGTCGGCACCGAGCACGTACAAAGGACCGACGGCCGCCGCGACGGCAATCTCTTTGCCCGGATGGGCAGGGATCAGATCACCGATCGCGGCTTGCGCAGAGACGCCGTTGCCGATCACCGGCAACACTTCGGTTTGGAACATCCCGATACGTGCAGGCCATCCAGGCAGATAAGCCTGGGCGTCAGGGTGGGCAGGGTTGAGGTTCGGGTTCGTCGCGTTGCGACCGAGCGGCGAGATCGCGTACGCACGCGAGTTCCCGGATGTCCCGGGGATGCCCCCGAACTCGGGTGCGTTGAACGGCTCGAGGTACTCCTCCTGCGCGCCGACCACGATCTCGGGGTGGCTGTCACCGTCGAGGTCAGCGAGGGCCGGCGTGGCCATGAGATTGCCGCCGTCGAGTACGCCGGAGTCGGCGCGAAAGATCACGCGATCGATTCCCGGGACCACCTGTTCGACCTTCGACGGATCGACGAGGAGCACCGGAAATCCGTCGACCGGCGTTCCATCCCCATGCCACGCATACACGTGACGATCAAGCGCGGCGCCCACGAGTTCGGGTCGGTGGTCCCCGTCGAGGTCAGCGGCGGCGAGCGAGCCCCCGAAACCACGCTGAGTTCGATTCGTCGAGTCCTGGGCAATCGGGTGATCGAGCGAGAACCAGAGATTGGTGTGGGCGGCGTCGAAACCAGGAAGTTCCTCACCCAGGTGGTTCCACGCGTGCACCCGACCTTCGAGGTCGCCGACTGCCAGATCCAAGAGATGATCGCCATCGAGGTCCGCAGCAACCGGTGCGCCCACCATCACCGCGGCGCGAGCGGGCGAGATGCCGTCCGCCGCCGCGGTCTCCCCTGTCACCCAATAGGGCACACGGTCGGTGTAGACCGGAAAGCCGGGGAGCTCGGTCATGTCCGAACGGTAGGCATGAATGCGGCCGTCGTCGGTCGCCAGCACCATCTCCGTGCCACCGCCGGGCTCCAGATCCACGAACACCGGGCTCGCGGTACCGCTGCCCTTCACGGTGCGCGGCATGCCGGCCACGAGGTCGGGGTCATCGTGCACGAAGACCTGCTTCTGACTCTCGCCGACAAGTCCGTTCGTGGGCCCGCCTTCCGCAGTCACCACGACTCGCAGGCGGACCGAGAACTTCTCTTCGTCCGAGCGACCGGTGGTGGGATCCGCGGGCGGACCCTGCGCGCCGCCGAGCGCCGCGGCAACCTCGTCGAGGTTCAGCGTCGCCAACCGGCCATCCTTCGCCCTCGTGCGATGACTGCTGACCTCGATCACATGCCACGTGTCGGTTGCCGGCCATGCGGGCGGCTGGAGACCGGTGGCCCACTCCACCCGGTACGAGTAGCTCGAGGCACGCGGCGCGGCCACGTGGCCGCGCACGTCGATCACCCCGTGGGCCGGCAGGACCGAGAACCACTTCGGGGTCGTGAGGTCAGCTTCGGGCGGTATGCGCGCGTCCCGCACCGCCTTCACGAGCTCGTAAGCGTTGAGCCGCCCGTACCCGTGGGTTGCGTCCCACCCCGGCGTGCTCGGGTACCGCACGGTTCCGCCGCTCAAGAAGTCGTTCTCGGGATCCACAGTGTTCGGCGTGGAGAAGTCGATGTCGTCGGCGGACGCGCGTACAAGTTGGAGGATCTCATTCGTCGACAGCGTCAGCCCGCGATCGCGCGCTTCGCTGATGACCAGTCCGGCCACACCGCTCATGATGCCGGCCGCTTCACTCGAGCATGACGACGACGGGATCGACAAAAAGGTGTGACCGCCATAGTTCGTGCAGCCGTTGAGCGCGAGGTAGCTCCTGGGGGAGCCCGTATCACGTACCGAGTTCACTGCGAGCGTGTGCTCCAGGGAGCTGGGCAGGTTCGGGTGCTTCGAGGCTTCGTCCGCCATCGACGCGATGACCGGGACCCCGCGACGGTACGCGGAATCGATCGCTTGCTGGCCTTGGCGCGGGTTGGTAATCGCACCAAGGGCCTCCTGAATCACTGCTGCATGTGAGTCGAGCCCGAAGAGCACCCCTGCGGCGAAGCGTCCACCATCCGCGATGAACGAATCGCCCACCCGCACCGGGATGAATGTGCAGCGCGGACACGTGCCGACGTCACCCAGGCCATTGTCGGCCGCGGTTGAGTCCTGAGCCTCGCCCGTTCCGTGGCCATAGTTGACGGTGTCGAGCGGATTGTTGTCGCCGACGAGGAAGTCCCAACCGGAGATGTCATCCACATACCCATTGGCGTCGCCGTCCACGTGGTCGGAGTAGCTGGCGCTGAGAATGAGATCTTCGGGATCGGCGAGACCGTTGCCATTGAGGTCAGGGATCGCACCAAAATCTGAGATCGAAAACCGACCGTCGTTGTCGCAGTCGCCGCTCGGCGTTCCGCACGGCGGAGTGACCTCCCCGCGATTGATGTACGCGCGATCCGCGAGGTCGCGCATCGCGCCCGCATCGCGCCACTTGATACCGGAGTCGAGGACTGCGATTCGCACATCGGGTCGACCTTGGGTCACTCCCCAGGCGAGATCCACGGCCGCGCCTTTCTGGCCGCAGAGCTGGTGCGGGGAGGACTGGATCACCGGGTCGCGCAGGCTGGTGCGCTTGTAGCCGTTGCGATCGAACTCGCTCGGAAGGGTGGCGGGCTCATCAGCCGCTGTGTAACGCCAATTCTCGCAATCGAGCACGGCACTGTTCCCGGCTGTGTTGCCGGATTCCGCCGCGCTCGTTGTGCTCGACGCGATCGGGATGACCCCGAGCAACGCCACACTGACTAACACGATTCCTCGACGCATGAGCCCCCCGAACTGCGCGAAACGCCCAGGATAGCCAGGGAACGATGCGTCCCTTGATCCTGCATGGTCCTACGACCAAGGTCTGATATCAACCGGACGTCGACTTCCTTAGATTGAACGGTGTACCCCTGGGTCACGTGACCCAAGCGTGAACGTCGCCCGAAGGGTTCCGGACAACCCGGGCCCGCGAAAGGACCACAAATGCGCCGACTTCGGACGCTCCTGGCCGGAATGATCCTGGCCGCAGTGGGCCTCACACCGCTCGCCACCCCGGCGAGCGCAGTGACCGCCGAAGGCAAGGAGTGGCGTCAGCTGTATGAGACCACCGGCTTGAGCTGGGACCAGATCGCGAGCGTGTGCCCCACCGACGGCGTGACGCCGTGTTCGGGGTCCGTCGGCGGGAAGAACCTGACCGGTTGGGTCTGGGGCACCGAGAGTCAAGTGCGCGGGCTGATGGACGACTACTGGCCCGGTCTCGCCGACCCGACGGCACCACCACCCTCCGGCATCGAGGGCTTCTGGGCGGGAGTCGGGTTCCTCGGCGACATGCGCTGGACCACCTACATCTCTCTGACCTACTTCTACCAGGAGTACACCGGCGGTTGGACGGCCTCCAAAGACGCGAACGGCTTGCCGATCGGAGGGTCGGGCAGCTACTCGCACGCCGGGGCCGGGACAACCGCGGATGGGTCGCTCGGCCTCGGATCGGGCGATGGCGCAGCGAGTTCGGTCAACGGAGTCTTTCTCTGGCGGACCCCCGGGCTCGACTACTCGCCGCCCGTCGTCACACCGAACGTGACCGGCACCCTCGGAACCAACGGTTGGTACCGATCCGATGTCAACCTCTCCTGGACGGTGACCGACGCCGAGTCGGCGATCGTCTCGACCGCCGGCTGTGACCCGTCGGACCTGACCGTCGACACCACCGGCGTCTCCTACACCTGTACCGCGACATCGGCCGGCTTCGGCGGTCCCGGTTCGGGTTCGATCACCGTCAAGCGTGATGCCACCGCACCCGAGGTGGTCTGTGGCGCAACCCCCACCTACCTGCTGACCCAACCGAACGCGACCGTGAACGCAACGGTCACCGACACGCTGTCCGGCCCCGTGAGTCCTTCACTGACCGTGGCGGTCTCGACCACCAATCCCGGTCCGAGGACCGCGACGGTCACCGGCACCGACCGTGCGGGCAACACCCGGCAACAGCAGTGCCCCTACAACGTCTTGGTGCCGACGTGTGGCGGCAAGGTGTCCACGATCAGAGGAACCGCCGCGAGCGAAACGATCGTGGGTACCGCGGGGAACGACGTCATCATCGGTCTCTACGGCAACGACGCGATCGACGGCGGCGGCGGTAACGACACCATTTGCGGTGGCGATGGCGTCGATGTGATTCAGGGCGGCCCGGGAATCGACAAGGTCTTCGGTGACGCCGGCAACGATGACCTTTACGGCGGCGACGGCGCAGATGATCTCAACGGCGGTGCCGACAGCGACAGCATCCGCGGTGACGCCGGCAAGGACCGCTGCACCAGTGGCGAGATCCGGATGAGTAGCTGCGCAGTTCTCTACTGAGCCGAGACGCCCGATCAGTGACCTGAGCCCAGGCCGCGCTTCATCGCCCACAGCGCGGCCTGGGTCCGGTCGGTCACACCGATCCGTTGAAAGATTTTCGTGAGGTGCGCCTTGACCGTCTTCTCGCTGATCTCGAGGCTTCGGGCGATGGCCTTGTTCGAGCTGCCAGTGGCCACGAGTTCGAGCACTTCTTGCTCGCGGTCGGTCAGGTCGGTATTCGGCCGATTGCGGGGGCCGTCGCCGAGCAGCGTCCGCGCCGCACGCGGGTCGAGGGGCATTTCCCCCCGAAACACCGCCCGCACAGCCTTCGTCAGCTCCTCCGGATCGGCGTCCTTCAGGAGATAGCCGACGGCACCGGCATCGAGAGCCTCGACGATGCGCTCTTGATCCGAGAACGAGGTGAGGACCAGTACGCGCGTCTCCGGATTCGCGTCCACGATCTCGCGCGTCGCGGCGATGCCATCGAGCTCGGGCATCGAGAGATCCATGACCACCACATCGGGACGGAGGGTCGCCGCCGCTGCGATCGCTTCGTAACCATTCGATGCTTGTCCCACGACTTCGATTCCGGCCGCAACTGACAACAGCCGTTCGATACCCGCGCGGACGAGAGCGTGATCCTCGGCCAGCAGAACTCGGATGTTGGTCTCCGACCCACCCGAGTTCATGGACCCAACTCCAGCCTGATGCGAGTCCCCTCACCGCTCACGCTCGAACAGTCCAGCACTGCACCCCGTCGGGACGCCGCGTCGGCGAGGAGCAACAGACCGAAGTGCCCCGCGGCGGGTGGCGACGCGGCGTCGTAACCACAACCGTCGTCTCGGATTTCGATGACGGTATGGCTATCCGCGCGCGTCACCGCCACGTCGATCCGGGTCGCTCCGGCGTGGCGAACGGCGTTGCGGATCGCTTCTTGCGCAGCCCGAAACGCGAGCTCCAGATCTTCGTGAGCCAGGTCGACGTCCTCTCCATATTCGAGGCTGGTGACTAACCCCACAGTCTGCGCCTGTGCCAGCAGATCCGACAGCGCAGATTCGAGACCCTCACTTCGCAGGTTCGGCGGGTACAGATCGACCAGTAACGTCCGAAGTTGACGGATCCCGCGTCGGGTAGCCGCCGATGCCTCGTGGAGTCCGGCACGAGCGGAGGGGTCAAGGTCCGGACCGATCTGATCGAGTGCACCCGCGATCATGAACGACACCCCGGCGAGGTCTTGCACAATCCCATCGTGAAGGTCGCGGGCGATCCGCTTGCGTTCAGACTCCGACGCTCTCATCGCGCGCAGGAACAGCTCCTCGCGTTCAGCATGATTGGCCCGCATTCGCCGCGACAAGGACCACGCGAGCCCAACCTGCAGCAAAGCGAGGGCCGCAAGCATGGCGAACACAGTCGCGGCGTAGTCCCGCCAGAGCGCGTCACGCGCCTCGGCGACGGCCGAGTAGTCGAAATAGGTCTCGAAGAGCAGCGGGGTGCCATCGGGCGTCCGCACCCGCCGGTAGACCTCGAGCAAACTCTGGTCCTGCCGCTCGAAGCGGTTCTCGGACTCTTTGAGGTCACTGACCCCGGCGTGGCTGCCACCGCTGCGCAGTACCTCGCGTTCCTCAGCGTCGAGTTCGAACCGTTCGCCGATGAGTCGCCGCTCGTCCGAGTAAAGAATCCGGCCGCCCGCGTCCCACAGCTTGACCCGCTTCGCTCCGGCTGGCAGCAGCCGCTCGCGCACTTCGGCGTCGAACGTGGCCACGAACGAACTCGTGCTCACGAGGGCCTCGTTGGTGAGCGCGGGCTGGACGACCGCTTCCGCCATGACGCGATTCTTTTCCTGCGCCGCTCGGATTGAGGCGTCAGCACTCGTGCCGCGCAGCAAGTACAGCGAACCAATCGCGATGAGCATCATCGCGGCGATTCCGCCCAACGAGTATTGGAGCACGATCCAGCGACGTAGTCGTGGCCGCGCGGTGGAGGCGTCAGTCAAGGGTCGGCTTCAGCTGATCTTGAGCTCGGACCGGTAGATACGAGTGGGGGTAATCGCGTCGATCTGTTCGGCAATCGCCACGAACGTCCGGGCGACCTCTGACTCGGGGTCGGTCACCACGATCGGTTCACCGATGTCACCGCCCTCGCGCAGCGCGGAGACCAGGGGGATCTTGCCGAACAACGGCTTCTCGAGCCGGTCGGCAAGTTCTTGGCCGCCGCCCGAACCGAAGATCTCGTACTGCACGCCGTCGTCGCCGCGGAACCAACTCATGTTCTCGACCACGCCGATCACGTCGAGCTCCACTTTTTCCGCCATCGCCGCGGCCCGTTGGGCCACTGCCTGCGCGGCGGGCTGCGGCGTAGTCACGATCACGACCTCCGCGCGCGGCAGGAACTGGCTCATCGACAATGAGACATCACCCGTGCCCGGGGGCATGTCGATGATCAGGTAGTCGGGCTCGCCCCAGGCAACGTCGGTCAGGAACTGCTCGAGTGCCTTGTGCAACATCGGGCCCCGCCAGATCACCGCCTGATCCTCCGGAACGAAGAAACCCATGGAGAGGAGCCGCACACCGTGCGCCGAGGGCGGGATCATCTGGTTCTCGTCGGTGAGCTCTGGCCCGTTCTCCACACCGAGCATGCGCGGCATCGAAAAGCCCCACACGTCGGCATCGATCGCGGCCACATTCTTGCCCATCCGCGCCAACGCGACCGCGAGGTTCGTCGTAACCGAAGACTTGCCGACGCCGCCCTTTCCGGACGCGATCGCAATGACCCGGGTGCGGGCGTGCGTAAAGGGATTGTCTCCGGACACGCAGGTCTCCTGGGACGGGCGGGCATTTCCACTACGGACATAGGTAGAATACCGGCCATGGCTGCTCAGATCCCGCTCGACGCCGACGAATTCAGTGCGGCGGTGACCGCGGTGACCAATGCCTTCGGCGATCCGACCCGTCGCGACATTTATCTCGTCATTCGCGAATCAAGCGTGGGCATCACCGCCAGCGAGGTGGCAGAACGGTTCGAGCTCCATCCCAATGTGGCCCGCCACCACCTCGAGAAGCTCACGGCCGGTGGCTACCTCGAGGTGGCGGTGGCCTCGACCGAGGGCGTGCGCGCCGCGGGACGCCCCTCCAAGCAGTACCGCGTGTCTGACCTCGACCACTCACTGAACTTCCCACCCCGCCGTGACGACCTCCTCGGCACCCTGCTCGCCCGTGCTTTGCAGACGCTGCCCGCCGACCAAGCTGAGGGCCTCGCCGAAGAAGTCGGTTTCGACTACGGCCGCAGCCTGGCGAGCCGTATCGCTCCCTCCGACGGTCATCGGTCGGTCAAGGCCGCGCTCGCGACTGTGGCCGACGCGCTGACCGCGCACGGGTTCGCGGCACATGCCGAATCACGCGGGAACGAACTCACCATCGTGAATGATCACTGCCCTTTCGGTGAGGCAGCCCGTCAGTTCCCGCACGTGGTGTGTGCCGTGGATCGCGGCATGATTCGCGGCCTCATGGCCGGCCTCTACGGCGAGACCCAACCCCACTTCGAGCTCAGCCGACCCGACGGCGACGATCATTGCGTCGCCCGCGTCTGAAGCCAACGTGCCCGCCCGCGTTTACTTGGATCACGCGTCGGCGTCACCGCTGCGACCCGTCGCGTTCGAGGCGATGGTGCCGTACCTTCGTGACCACTTCGGCGATCCCGGCCGAGTGCATTCCGACGGGCGGGTCACCAGAGTCGCGATCGAGACAGCCCGCGAGCAGGTCGCGTTCTTGCTCGGCGCGCGGCCGCGTGAAGTTGTCTTCACCTCGGGCGGCACCGAAGCGGTCAATGCTGCGATCTACGGAGCCGTCCGACGCGATCCGACCCGCATCCGGATCGTGACCACCGCGGTCGAGCAGTCAAGCGTGCTGGATGCCTGTGCGCGCGAGTCGATCGACACCGTGATCATCGGGGTGGACCATTATGGCCAGGTCAACCCAGGTGCAGTCTTGGATACCATCACCGACACCACCGCGCTCGTGTCGATCCAGCTGGGAAACCACGAGGTCGGGACCTTGCAGCCGGTCGCCGAGATCTGTGCCGGGG
Organism: Acidimicrobiia bacterium; assembly: GCA_031430375.1. Lineage (GTDB taxonomy): Bacteria > Actinomycetota > Acidimicrobiia > IMCC26256 > JAENVU01 > JAENVU01. The sequence continues at coordinate 21,943 of JANPBJ010000124.1, read as the reverse complement.
CGCGCCAGCGAGGCGTCCTGGTTCACGTGGACGCCAGTGCCGCAATGGGCTACGAATCCATCGACTTCGCGAGGCTCGGACCAGACCTGTTGAGCGTGACCGCGCACACCCACGGTGGACCATTGGGCGTCGGCGCACTCCTGATTCGTCGCGGGCTGCGCATCCCGCCGTTCATCGTCGGTGGTGCCCAAGAACGGGCCCGGCGCGCCGGGATCGAGAACGTGCCGGCCATCGTCGGATTCGGCGCCGCAGCAACCGAGCTCATGACGACGCAATCGCACGAAATAGCGGCCGCCCGACGCCAAACCGACCGCGTCCGCACCGGTCTGGCGGCAACGATCAGCGGGCTCACCATCCACGGACATCCCACCGATCGCCTGCCCAACCTGATGCCCTTCGGCGTCGACGGCGTGGAGGCCGAACCGATCCTCCTCGCGCTCGACCAGCATGGAATCGCAGTGCACTCAGGGTCCGCGTGCTCGTCGGAGTCACTCGAGCCGTCGCCCGTTCTCATCGCGATGGGCGCCAACGCTGATCACGCGCTGCGCGTGAGCGTGGGCTGGTCGACCACCGACGACGACATCGACCAGCTTCTCGCGGTACTGCCTGGAATCATCGACCGAATGCGAGCGTTACGAACCTCATGATCCCCGTACAACGTCTCAATCACGCCGTCCTCTACGTACGCGACGCGGCCGCGTCGGCCACCTTCTATCAAGAGGTGCTCGGCTTCGAGGTTGTCCAACAAATGGAGGGCGCTGCCTTCTTGCGCTGCGGCGGCACCTCGAACCATCACGACCTCGGACTGTTTTCGGTCGGGCCCGATGCACCGCTTCCGGCCCGGGGTCGCGTGGGCCTCTACCACCTCGCCTGGGAGGTCCCGTCGATCCACGACATCTCGGCCGCCCGAGACGAGTTGCAAGGCGTCGGCGCCTACACCGGTGAAAGCGACCACGGGGTCTCGAAGTCGATCTATGCCCACGATCCCGACGGCAACGAGTTCGAGATCATGTACATGGTGCCGCGGCCGGCGTGGGGCGAGTACGAACACCAGGGCGTGGTACAACCTCTCGACCTGCCCGCCGAGATCGAGAGATTTGGATGACCCAGAACTGGTCCGACCTGGCCGCGCGCCTCCAAGGCGCCCTCGCATTGAGCGCACCGCCAATCGCCATCACGTTCTCCGAGGCGCCGTTGCCCGGTGTCGCGGCATTCGACCGCCCGATGCCCGAAGCTCTGGCCGACGGACGCACCGGGCGTGTCCCCGCGGGCTGCGCGTTCTGGATCCACGGCGCGGAGTCCACGTTCAGCACGGTGAAGGCCGACCACGGCAACTGCTCCGTGGGCAGTCTCACGCACGGTTTCGTCACGCTCGACGAAGTGGCGGGCAACAGCGATGTAGCCGCGCTCCTCGAGACCGGGTGGGTCACCATGGATGTGGTCCCCCAGATCCCGGTGGTCACCCAAGCGCCGGGCGCCGTCACCTACGGTCCGCTGGCCGAGACACCCGGGGACCCAAGCGTGGTACTGCTGCGCGTGAACGGCAAGCAGTTGATGGTGCTGTCCGACGCGATTCCCGGGCTGCGCATCGAAGGCAAGCCGCAGTGTCACATCGTCGCAATCGCCAAGGAGCAGGGCGAGGTCGCGGCAAGCGTCGGCTGCGCGCTCTCGCGGGTGCGGACCGGCATGTCGGCGAATGAGATGACGTGTGCGATCCCGGCGGCCAAGGTGGCCGAGGTGGTCGAGTCGATCGAACGCAACGCCGTGGCCGACACCGCCGTCGCCCGCTACGCCAGCGAAGACGCCCTCCGCTTCGCCTGAAAACGCGAACTTGCGTCACTTCTCCCCCGTGACGGTGGAGAAGTGACGCAAGTTCGCTGACGGAGCGCTACTTCTTGGCGGCTTGGTAGTACGGATTGCTGCCACCGGCGTGATCGGTGACATCCACCACTTCGGCAATCTCGGGCACTGAGTCAAGGATCGCAACCTCGATGCCTTGCGACATCGTCGCCGCGGCCATTCCGCAACCCTGGCAACCGCCACCCATGCGCAGGTAGGCGATGGTTCCCTCGATCGCGACCAGTTCGGCGAAACCACCGTGGGACGCGATCTGCGGATTGACCTGTACCGCGAGGACCTCGATCACTTTCGCCACCACGGGATCGTCAAGATCGAGATCCGACATCGGTGCCATCGGCCCCGGCTGGGGTGAGTTCGGATTCTGGAGCACCATCCCGCCGCCGGACAGATCCAACGTGGATCCGCGCACCTGATCCACATGCGCTTCGGGAACGACCACCGAGAGGTCATCCCCGTGCTGCACGACATCAGCGTCGCTCGCTTCGTCGGTGCGGCGGAAGTACATGTCGTAGGTGAACGCGGTGCCGGTCACCCCGGTGACCTCGACCCACAGCGAGAGGGTTTCCGGCTCGGGTTCACCGGCTCGAACCTCCAACACGCGGTCGCGCGCCGTATCGGTGATGTACAGGAGGGGGACGCCAAGATCGCTCATGTGCACCATGATACGACCGATGCGCCGAGTTCTCCTCCTCGTCCCGACCGCGACCTATCGCGCCCTGGATTTCGTGCGGGCCGCCAAGGCGTTGGGGGTGGAACTCGTGATCGGGTCCGAGGAAGCCCCGCTGCTCGGCGCCGGCGACCGTGCGGTGATGATCCCGATGGCTGATCCGGCGGCCGCGGCCGACGTGATTGACCAACTGGACCGTGATCGTGGCGTCGACGCCGTGGTGGCCGTTGACGATCAGGGCCTGGTAGCTGCGGCCACCGCCGGGACTCGACTCGGGTTTCCCCACAATCCAGTTGAAGCGGTCGCGGCGACCCGGAACAAGTTGGCGCTGCGGGCCCGGCTCGCGGCAGGTGAGGTTCCCCAACCCGTGTTCGCGCGGTCACCCGACGGTGTGGGATATCCGTGTGTGGTGAAGCCGGTCGGGTTAGCGGCGAGTCGGGGCGTGATCCGCTGCAACACGGCCGCGGAGTACGAGACCGCGGTAGAACGGATCCGTACGTTCTGGACCGACGAGCTCATCGTGGAGCAATACGTCCCCGGCGAAGAAGTGGCGGTTGAAGCGTTGTTACGCGACGGCCAGCTCACGGTGCTCGCGATCTTCGACAAGCCCGACCCACTCGTGGGGCCGTACTTCGAAGAGACGATCTACGTCACTCCCTCGCGACTCCCTCTGCCCACGCAGGCCGCGATCGAGCAACTCGTCGCTCGCGCGGCGGCCGCGGTCGGCCTGACGGAGGGGCCGATCCACGCCGAGGTGCGCGTCGAGCACGCCGCACTCGAGCGTGACCGGCCCGACGGAGACCGGCCCGAGCGTGACCGGCCCGACGGAGACCGGTTGACGGTGATCGAGGTTGCGGCTCGCACGATCGGCGGTTTGTGTGCGCGCACGTTGCAGTTCGGCGCGGGAATCTCGTTAGAGGAGGTCGTGCTGCGCCACGCGCTCGGCATGGACCTGGAGGGATTGGGTCGCGGTGGATCGACAGATCGCGGACTCCACCAGACACCAGCTGCGTCCGGCGTGATGATGCTGCCCATTCCGTCCGCCGGCACATTGCGCGCCGTCAACCATCGAGAACGAACGCTCGCCATACCGGGGATCGTCGGCCTCGAGTTCACGATCCCGATCGGAGCGCCGGTGGTACCCCTTCCCGAGGGTGACCGGTACCTTGGCTTCCTCTTCGCACAAGCGGCCACCCCGGCGCTGGTCGAAGCTGCGCTCCGAGCCGGCGCCGATGCCCTCGATATCGTCATCGAGTGATCGTGACCAAGGGATGACGGCGTGAACCTCCTCCTCATCTCCACCTACGAACTCGGGCATCAACCGCTCGGCGTCGCAGCACCCGCGGGCGCACTCCGGGAGCGCGGCCACCAGGTTCGGGCGATCGATCTCGCCATCGACGACTGGTCGCCGGCACTCGTCACCTGGTCGGACCGAGTGGTGATCTCGGTGCCGATGCACACGGCGGCCCGGCTTGCCCACGAAATCGCCGACCGCATCGACCGACCGGTCGCCTGTTACGGCCTCTACGCCGGGATGTGCGCCGACATCGGAACTGCGCTGGTAGGGCGCGACCCGGTCTCGGAGGTCGTGCGCTGGGTCGAGGACGACCCGACCATCACCGTCGCTTCTCCTGTGCCCGCCCGCGATCTTCTCGCGGCCCCGGACCAATACGCACATCTCCTCCGCGATGGCCTTCGCTTCCCAATCGCGTACGTCGAGGCATCGCAAGGCTGCGCGCACCGGTGTCGTCACTGTCCGGTTCCGGTGGTCTACGACGGCCGCATTCGCATCACCGATGTGGCGACGGTCCTCGCCGATGTGGATCAACAAGTACGAGCGGGCGCCCGACACGTGACGTTCGGTGATCCCGACTTCTTCAACGGCGTCCACCACGCGCGCCGAGTGATCGCCGCGGTCCACCAGGCCCATCCTGAACTCACCTTCGACTGCACCGTGAAGGTCGAGCACATCCTGGCTCATGAGGACCTGTGGTCCGAGATGGCTGGCGCCGGGTGCCTGTTCGTGATCAGCGCGTTCGAGTCAGTGAACGACGACACCCTCATCGAACTCGACAAGGGCCACACCGCCACCGACGGCGCGCGAGCAATCGCGATCCTGCGCGCTGCGGGAATCGAGCCGCGCCCCACCTGGCTGCCATTCACACCATGGACCACCACGGACGACATCCGGGCCATCCTCGAGTTCGTGGCCGCACATGACCTGGTGGGCAATGTCGATCCAGTCCAGTATTCGATCCGTCTGCTCGTACCGGAAGGTTCCCTACTCCTCGGACGCATCGCGGGGTTGGGGGCTTGGGATGCCGAGAAGCTCTCCTATCCGTGGACGTCTCCGATCGACGATCTTCAGCGTGCGTTCGGCGCGGTAGTTGAGGCGGGTGTGGATGACTCGCCCGGCGAGGTCTTCAACGCATTGCGCGCGCTCGTCGATCTCGATCCGATCGACGTCTCGCTCGTTGGCGAAGCGCCGCGCCTCTCGGAGTCTTGGTTCTGTTGTGCCGAACCGACCTCGTTGCAGCTCCGCTCGATCTGAACCGGCGCCTACCCGAGCCGTGACGCGGCGAGACTCAACCCGATGGTGGTGAGCATCGTGGGGATCATGAAGAAGAGCATCCGATTGCTCTCGGCGTGAATCCGTGCGCCGAGACGTTCCTCGATCACCAGCATCTCGGACCGGAGCACCACGGTCTGGGTGCTGAGATCGTGGCGTACCGAGTCGATCTGGCGTTCAAGATCGTGGCGGAGCAGCGCCATCTGCTCTTCGAGATCGTGACGGAGCAGCTCGGTCTGCGCCTCGAGATCGCGTCGCACCAACTCAATCTGGCGTTCGAGATCGTTGCGGAGCAGCTCGGTCTGCGCCTCGAGATCGCGTCGCACCAACGCACTCTGGCGTTCGAGATCGTTGCGGAGCAGCTCGGTCTGAGTGTCGAGGTCTCGACGGGACAGGATCGCCTGAGAGTCCAGGTCTTGCGTGCGCGCCACGTCGGCCCAACCGGAGGGCGGGAGGTGAGCCATCAGCGCGTCGGCAACCGAAGTGCCGAGCTTCTCTTCGAGGCCCGAGTACATCTCGTGGCGAGTGCGTTCATCAACCGACATCGTAAGCCTCCACGAACTGCGAATACTCCGGGGGAAGTAGTGGGAGGCAACGCGATCATCGCGTGCCGGTGAGACCACCGTGAGCGCGCAGATTCGCCGCGGCCGTCAGCGTCGCCTGCGACGAGCCGAGATCCCCGTCATGACCCCCGCGATCGTGATTGCCGCCAGCAGGATCCAGAACACGACCGGATGCCAGTGGGCGTATTTCGCCCTTGTCCCGTATCTCAGGAAGATGAACTCAGCCAAGACGAGTACGCCGAGAAGGACGCCCCACGGATCGTTCGCGTTCGGATACCTGCGTCCCCGCCTCACTCGGCTCACCCTAGGGACGAAGCCGTGGCCCGAGTTGGGTATTCCCAGGACCTGCAACGCTCCGCGGAGCGTTGCATTGCCACGACACCGCGGCGACGCGTTTCGATGAGGCACAGGTTCATGCAAAGAAGCACTGTTGGCTACGCAGAAGACGGTTGGGGTGCTGCCAGTTGGCCAGGACACGGCGCGCCGACGCCGACCGAGATGGGGTAGTCGATTCCAGAGACCCGTACCTCGAGCCCGATGCATGCGGGACTTGAGACGAAGTAGCCGCCCGGGAATGCGAGCCAAGTCGCGGTTCCGCGGCGGCAACGTCACTCGACAACTGCGAGGCCCTTGCGCTGTCCATTGTTCGGATTCCCGCCGCCGAAGGGATATTCGCACAATGAACGCCGGACTCGCTCCGGCGCGGGCCGAGGCGAGCGCCGGCCATCACCCAAGCGTCACGTCACTCGGCTCGGTTGGTCTGCCAGAATCTTACATGCTCCGCGGAGCGCTCCGGGGCCGAACGGTGCCGGCCATTCGGAGCGCTTGGGTGCGATCCGGCGGCGCCAACAGTCGCCCACCGTCGAACCGATCGAGCGATTGTCGCCTCAACCGCGCTCAGTGCGGCGAGGTCGACAGACTCTCTTCGGAACTCACAGCGGGGGATGCCGCTGCGGGGTTCGACGCGGCTGCGGGGTTCGATGCGGCAGCGCCGTCAACCTGGAAGCCCGAGTGAGCCGACGTCACGGGTGCGACCGGGTCGGGCTTTCCCTCGATATTGATGTGCGGCAAGATCCGGTCCAACCACTTCGGCAGCCACCAGGCCGCGTCGCCCATGAAGCGCATGACGGCCGGTACCAGCAGAAGCCGAACGACGGTGGCATCGATGAAGACCGCGGCGGCCATGCCGACGCCCATCATCTTCACGGTCGGATTCGGGTTGATCACGAAGCCCAAGAACACCGCGATCATGATTCCCGCGGCCGCGGTGATGACCCGCGCAGTCTTGGCCACACCAACTGCCACGGCTTCACGAGCATCTCCAAGGCGGAGGTACTCCTCATGAATCCGCGAGAGCAGAAAGACCTCGTAGTCCATCGAGAGCCCGAAGAGAATCGCGAACATCATCAATGGAATGAAGGCGACGATCGGGATGGCTTGATGCACACCGATCAGCTCCCGTCCCCAACCCCACTGGAACACCGCCACGATCACGCCGTACGCGGCACCGATCGAAAGCAGGTTCATCACGGCCGCCTTGATTGGAACCAGGATCGACCGGAACACGATCATGAGCAAGAGGAACGCGCCGAGCACAACGATGCCGATGCACGCGAGCAATCGATCCGAGACTCGGTCGGTCACGTCGATCAGCGACGCGGTCTGGCCACCGACGAACACCTTGCCGGCCAACACAGTGCCCGCGGTTGCTTCGGGAATCACTGTCGTGCGCAATGCGCGGACGAGCTCCTTCGTCGACGCGGCGTTCGGTGCCTGCTTCGGAGTCACGAGGACCACCGCCGCGTTCTTCCCCGGGCTGGGAATCGGCGGGCTCACCGACGCAATATCCGGCATCTTTCCGAGCGCCACCACGAGCTTCTCCACGGACGCCACGCTGGCAGCCGCATTCGCCGCCGTCGCTTTCGGCACGGCCATCGCAATCAACAACGGGGAGTTCGCACCTTCCCCAAAACCCTTCGAAATCGTGTCGTACGCCTTGCGCTGCGTGGTCGAGGCCGGCGCGTCACCGTCGTCGGCAAAACCGAGCGTCAGATCGACCAACGGCGCGGCAAACAGCGCCAAGATCAGGAGGGAGACGACAACGAACACCCCGGCGTGGTTCGCGACGGTGTGCGCGAAGCGGTACCACATGCCTCCAACATCTTCGGCCTGCTCCACGTTGCGGTGTTTCGCGGCGAGCCGCGGCCCGCCGAATCCGAGCAACGCTGGCAGCAAAGTGAGCGAGGCCACCACCATCACGACCACGAAGAGTCCGGCTGAGAAGCCGAGCATCGCCACGTACGGAATGCCGGCGATCGCCAGACCGCACAACGCCATCGCCACGCAACAACCCGCAAAGAGTGACGCCGCTCCCGCGGTTCCTACCGCGTGACCTACACCCGGTATGTGGTCCATGCCTTCATCACGGTTCTGGAGATAGCGACTCAGCACCAACAATGAGTAGTCAATGCCTACCCCGAGCCCGATCATGGAACCAAGGATCGGGGCCACGGTTCCGATCGTGGTCTGGGTCGCCAGCAGCATCAGGCCGATGTACGCAATCCCTACTCCGAACAGTGCGACACCGACCGGCAGGAATGCCGCGAGCACCGAGCCGAAGAGGAACAACAGAATCATGATGGCGGCGATGATGCCGATGAGGTCGGCCGCTCCGTTGCCGCTCCCCGAGTTCTGGATGTCGACGACCGGACCGCCGAAATCGACGTCGAGCCGCGGCGACGATGTACCCCGCCCGGCCCGCTCGAGATCGTCGAAGGCGCCCTTGGGCAGATCGGCGATCGATCCGCGGTAGAGGACCGTCGCAATCGCGACCTTTCCATCGGCGGAAACTCGCGGCAGGGGACCGAACGGATCGCTCACGCTCTCGACGCCGGGCTGGGCCTTGATCTTCGCGAGCATTGCGGTGACTGCCGCCTCGCGGGCCGGAGCCGTGACCGAGCCGGACGACACCGAGACCGCAACCGAAGCCGTGGGCTGTTGCTGGGTCGGGAACCGCCTGTTCAGTAGATCGGTCGCGGCTTGCGAATTGGTTCCGGGAACCTTGAAGACATCGCGGTAGACATCTTGCATGCCGGACGCCGGGACCGCGAGCGCAATCAACGCGAGCACCCAGGCGCCAAGCACCCACCATCGGTTGCGGGCCATGAACTGGCCCAGGCGCTCCAGACCACGAGGCGCCCTCGCGGCACCCTGCCCGCGTTCGGGCGCGTCAGCTACCGCTGGTGTTGCGCCGCCAGCAGATTGAGGGCGGAACCGGCTCTGAACCACCTGATGTGCTCCTCCGACATGGTGTGGCTCGTTTCCACACCGTCGGCGGAACCATCGGCATGGTGCAGAACCACCTTGACGGGCAGACCCGGCGCCAACGCGGCGAGACCAACGATGTCGACCGCGTCATCAACCCGCACCAGCTCGTAATCGGCCGGGTTGGCAAAGGTGAGTGCCAATACACCCTGCTTCTTGAGGTTTGCCTCGTGGATTCGCGCGAAGGAACGCACGATGACCGCTTTGCCCCCCATGTACCGCGGCTCCATTGCGGCGTGTTCGCGCGAGGAACCTTCGCCGTAGTTCTCGTCGCCGATCGCGACCCATGCGATACCGGCGTCCTTGTACCGCTTGGCGAGATCCGGCAACGCGACCTCGCTGCCATCGCGAGCATCAATACCCACCCCGGACTGCCCGGGGGTGAATGCGTTGTTCGCGCCGATGAACAAGTTCCCGCAGATGTTTGTGAGGTGACCGCGGTACTTGAGCCATTGCCCCGCCGGTGAAATGTGGTCGGTGGTGCACTTACCGGCGGCCTTCATGATCACCCGCAAGTCGACGTAATCGTTCCCATCCCAGGCCGCGAACGGCTGGAGCAATTCGAGGCGATCGCTGCCCGGCTTGACCACAATCTCGACCGACGCGGGGTCCGCGGCCGGTGGTACGAAGCCGGACTCCCCCGGGTCGAAACCGAGACTCGGAAGCTCATCAGCAACCGGCGCCACCAGTTGCACCGTGGTCCCATCGGCACCGACAAGCGGCTCGCGCACGAAGTCGACATCGAGCCGACCGGTCAGCGCCATTGCGGTGACCGTCTCGGGTGAGCCGATGAACGAAAGGGTCGACGGGTTGCCGTCGTTGCGGGCCGGGAAGTTCCGGTTGAACGAGGACACGATGGTGTTGACATCGCCCCGCTTGATGTCGTCCCGTTGCCACTGACCGATGCACGGGCCACACGCGTTGGCCAACACCGTCGCGCCAATCGCTTCAAGGTCCGCCAGCAGACCGTCGCGCTCGATGGTGGCGCGCACCTGCTCGGAACCGGGGGTGATGAGCAGCGGAGTCTTGACCCGCAACCCAACGGCCGACGCCTGACGCGCGACGTGCGCGGCCCGCCCAATGTCTTCGTAGCTCGAGTTCGTGCACGAACCCACCAACGCCGCCGAGATGTCGGCGGGGTAGCCCTCGGACTCGACCGCTGCGCGTACCTCAGAGATGGGACGATCGAGGTCCGGCGTATGCGGCCCAACGAGGTGCGGCTCGAGTGCGGACAGATCAACCTCGATCACGCGGTCGTAGTACTGCTCCGGGTTCGCATCTACCTCAGGATCGTTGCGCAGGTGCGGCGCATACTCATCTGCGAGACTCGCGAGAGCGCCGCGCGCGGTCGCTTTGAGATAGCTCGCGATCCGGGCGTCGTAGTGGAACAGGGAACATGTCGCGCCGATCTCGGCACCCATGTTGCAAATGGTGGCCTTCCCGGTGGCTGAGATCGATTCGGCACCCGGGCCGAAGTACTCAACGATCGCGCCCGTGCCGCCTTTCACCGTGAGGATGCCTGCCACCTTGAGGATCACGTCCTTCGGTGACGCCCACCCCGAGAGGGTGCCGGTGAGGCGAACGCCGATGAGCTGCGGCACTCGCGTGTTGAACGGCCATCCAGCCATCACGTCCACCGCGTCGGCGCCACCCACACCGATAGCGATCATGCCGAGCCCACCGGCATTCGGGGTGTGACTGTCGGTTCCCACCATCATCCCGCCCGGAAACGCGTACTGCTCGAGCACCACTTGGTGGATGATTCCGGAGCCCGGCTTCCAGAATCCGATCCCGTACTTGGCGCTCACCGTGCGCAGGAACTCGTAGACCTCTGCGTTCACATCTTTGGCGTTCGCCATGTCGGCCGAAGCACCCACGCGCGCTTGGATCAGGTGATCGCAGTGGACGGTGCTCGGCACTGCCACCTTCGGAAGCCGAGCCAGCGTGAACTGGAGCAACGCCATTTGTGCGGTCGCGTCCTGCATGGCGACGCGATCGGGCCGGTAGTCGCCGTAGTCGGCTCCACGATCAAGGCCGATCGTCTCCGGGTCCTCCGCGTGCGCGATCAGGATCTTCTCCGCGAACGTCAGCGCACGCCCCAAGCGACGGCGCGCGATCGCGGTTCGTTCCGGGTAACGCGCGTACGCGGCGCGCACGAGGTCAAGCGGCGTATTCGGTCCAACCGTTTCCGCGTGGGCGGTTTCGGAACTCGCAGCGTCAGACATGGGGAACTCCAATGGTTTCGTTGGTGAGATGGGGCGGGAACTCAACTTCAAAAGCAGTCGACTGGGCCGGGTAGCGATGGACCGAGAGCATGACCGCGCCGCCAGACCGATCGTAGGTGACCCTCCGGCACGCGAGCAGGGGCTCCCCTGCTCGCACTCCGAGATGCGGCGCGTCGGCGGTGTCAGCTGCCGTCGCGGTGATGGTTTGCACGACGCGCCCCGTCTCGACGCCGTGCAACGGGAGGAGGTCAAAAAAAGTGGCGCGCTCTACATCGGCTCGGCTCACATGCGCGCCCAACGCGCCGGGCAACCAGACGGTGACCAGCGCGAACGGTTCACCGTCGGCCAGATTGAGTCGCAGCACGCGCAGCACGTCGGCATCGGCCGCGAGACCAAGGACTTTGGCGACGTCGGGCGTCGCGGGTTCAAACGCGAACCCGAGCACCCGGCGTTCGGGCCGTGCACCCGCCGCTTCGAGTGCCGATTCAATCGTGGTGACCCGTCCCAGGGTCTGGCGCACCGGGTCGGAGCGAACAAACCAGCCGGAGCCACGGCGGCTTCCCACGAGACCTTCGTCCCGCAGGAGTTCGAGGGATCGGCGCACGGTGACCCGGCTGACCCCATGGGCCTGGCCGAGTTCTGCTTCGCTCGGCAGCACTCCAGTCCGACCATCGGCGATGGATGTGCGCAGTTTGTCGGCGAGGTCGAGGTACCGCATAACTTGTATGGTACTTGTATTCGCTGCTCTAAGTCAAGTCTTCTTCCGTCGAAGAGAGGAGCGCTAGTCGTGGGCGTAGCGCTGCTCGAGGAAGGGATCACCGTAGGCGTGGTAGCCGTTGCGCTCCCAGAAGCCCGGTCGGTCGTGATCGAGCACGTCGATCGACCGCAGCCACTTCGCCGACTTCCAGAGGTAGAGATGGGGAACCACGAGCCGCACCGGTCCACCATGGTCAGGCTCGATCGGCTCGGCATCGTATTCATAGGCCACCAGGGCGTTCTCTCCGAGCACATCAGCCAGCGGCAGGTTCGTGGTGTACCCGTGCTCGGCCGTTTCGAGAATATGCGTCGCGCCCGGAAGCGCACCCCCGCACGCATCGAGGAGATCGCGGAATCGGACACCGCGCCATTGCGTATCGAACTTGGACCACTTCGTCACACAGTGCAGGTCAGTCAGGATCTGCGTAGCCGGAAAGGAACGCAGCTCCTCCCATCCGAACGACCGAGGCTGACTGACGAGGCCACCAATCGAAAGCGACCAATCCGATCGGTCCGCCGCGTAGCTCGGCACGTCCCCAACGTGGAGCACCGGGAACCGTTCAGTGAAGTACTGCCCGGGCGGAAGGCGAGCGGGATCGATACCCCGTTCCGCAAGTGAGGCTCGATTGCGCTGAAAGAATCCCATTCCCCACCGTCTCGGGGTTTCCGCATCCGTTGCACTTCCCATCAGTTGCTACAGACCCACCGAATCCGGCCGATATCTCTCGCATGGCGCCCCCCGCGCGCGAAACCGCAGGGACAACGATCTGTCTCATTATTCGCTACGTCCGCGATCACGCGGGCGACGACGGCGTCACGCGCCTCCTCGCGCTCGCCGGTGAGCGCCGCCCCCTCAAGGTTCTCGAAGACGAACACCAGTGGTCGACCTACGAAGAAAAAATCGCGTTGTTCGATGCGACCTGCGCGGTGCTCGACGATCCCGATGCGATACTCCATATCGGCGAGACTGCGCTCAACTACCAGGTGGCCGCGGGAATCCGGATCTTGTTGCGACGGCTCGGTTCGCCGCGCGTCGTGCTCGCGAACGTGGCCAAGGCGTGTCCGAAGTTCTCGACGGTCGCCACGATGCGCGCCGAGGAACTGGGCAAGGAACACGCCGTCGTGACCTACCGCCTCGACGACGAGAAGACGCCGCACCGTGGCGATTGCCAACTGAACATCGGACTCATGCAAACGATCGGTCTCCTCTTCGGGATGCCGCCCCTTCACGTCGAGCACCCCGAATGCCAGGTGATGGGTGCACCCGAGTGCCGGTACCTGGTCACGTGGTCCGATCGCCGATCCCTGCGCGCCCGGCGCCGCGAACAGACGCGAGCGCAGGCCAACCAAATTGATGCCCTGACTGCACAGATCAACTTGCTGCAATCGACGACCGCGGATCTCATCTCGCCCGACGACATCGACCACGTGCTGGAACGAATCGTGACCCGGGCCGGGAGATCCGTGAGCGCCACCCGGTACGTCCTGGCCCTGCACGAGAGCGATGTCGTCGACGCATCGGTCCACTCCGATGGCATCGCGACGGAAGACCTCGAGCAAGTGACTGAGGCGGTGCGCCGCGCTCCGCTCGGTGCCGATGGTGGACGAATCGTCATTGAAGTCGCATCGAGTCGGCGCTCGTACGGGCGCCTCGCCGCGTTCTATGACCATCATCCGTTCTTTCCCCACGAGGAGGGCCTCCTCGCGGCCTATGCCGCGAGTGCCGCGGCCGCGCTGGATGCGGCGACCGCTCTGGACCAAGCCCGTCGGCGTGGTGCCGCGACCGCGGCACTCCTCGGGCTTGCCCGTGCGCTTGCCGAACCGGCAAGTCCGCAGCGCATCGCGCGCATCGTCGCGAGTGCAACGCCGGAGATCCTCGACGTTCCGTCGGCCGCGGTTCTTCTCTGGGATCCCGACTTTGGCAGCGTGCGAGTTGCCGGCCGATCCGGCTGGCCGATCGAAGTCGGCCAATTCATCGACGGCTTCGAGCTTCACACGGCAGAGTCTCCCGACCTGGCTCAAATGCTCGAGTCACCACGGCCCCGTATTCTTCGTCTCGGCAGACGGGGCGATGTCGGCCCACTCGTCGCCGCGTTGCAGCAACTCGCCGTCCCGGCTATTGCGATCGCTCCGATCAATGCGCACGCCGGTGAGTTCTACGGACTGGCCATTGCTGCGGTGAGCGACCCCGCCCTCCATCACGAGGAGTCGATTCTGGAGCGCCTCACCGCGATCGCAGATCAGACCGCCACCGCGTTGCAGAACTCCGCACTGCTGGAACAGATCCGCCACCAGGCGGTCCATGATGGGCTCACTGGACTGGCGAACCGCGCACTCTTCGACACCGAACTCGACAAGACCCTCGCTCGTTCCCGCCGTGACGGGTCACCGACCAGCGTGCTCTTCATCGACCTCGACGACTTCAAGTCGGTCAACGACCGATTCGGCCACGGGGCGGGAGACCACGTGTTACGGACGGTGGCGGCTCGACTGGTGGCGACCGGTCGCCATGGCGACTCCGCGGCCCGCCTCGGTGGCGACGAGTTCACAATGTTGCTGCCGGGAGCCGGACGCCATGAAGCGGACATCGTCGCCGCCCGACTCCATGACGCGATGCGGGTGCCGATTCCGATCGGCGAGCATGACCTCACCATGCACGTGAGCGTGGGCGTCGCGACCTACCCCGACGACGGTGAGGAGCCCGCGGGGATCATGCGCGTGGCAGACCGTTCGATGTACCACACCAAGCGAAACGGCCGGAGCGCCATTGCCGCGACCGCCAACGGTGGGCCAACGGGGTTGTGAGACGGTCCCCCGCGGCCGCACGCGTTACCGGTCGCGCTCTTCCACCACAATCGACTCCATGACGTCACCGACCTGGATCACGAGCGCAACGTCCATGCCTTCGACCACGAATCCGAACAGGTTGTAGTCCTTGGTCAGTTTGCGCGTGCAGTCATCGATGGTGATGAAGAACTGCGACCCGTTGGTGTGCGGTCCGGCGTTCGCCATCGCGACTGCGCCGAGGGTGTACTCGCCCTGTACGTCTTCATCGCGGAACTTGTAGCCCGGTCCACCGCTCCCGGTGCCTTCGGGACACCCGCCTTGGATCACGAAATCGGGAACGACACGGTGGAACGTGAGCCCGTCGTAGTAGCCCTGGCGCGCCAGCCCCACAAAATTGTTCACCGTGTTGGCCGCGAGCGCCGGGTCAAGGTCCATCACAATGGTCCCGCGGTTGGTCGTGATCGTGGAGCGGTAGAGCTTCGATCCGTCGATCTGGTAGTCCGGTACGTCAGGCACGGCTTTCCTCTCAGGGGGATGAACTGGGGGTTGTGCTCGGGTTGGGAGTGCGTTGGGCACCGACAGCCTCAGCGAGCAGGTTCCGGACTTGGTTCGCAAGGGGCGCGTCTGGTGCCAACACAAGGTACTGCCGGAACTCACCGATGGCGGCGTCCGGGTCGCGGCGATCCCGGAGCAGGATCAGACCCTTGAAGAACCGTGCGTCCGGATAATCGGGACGGACCTCGAGCGCCTTGTCCACCAGCGTGAGCCCTTGATCGGGAAAGCCCTGGAGGCGGATCAACCACCCGCTGTAGGCAAACGGCTCTGGATTCGTGGGATCAATCCGCGCCGCCTGCTGGAACTGGGTCAGCGCCGCGCGGTACTTGGCCTGACCCATGCGGATCCTCGCGAGCGAGAGTCGGAGTTGGCCATCATCGGGCTTCGACCGGATCGCGGTCATCAGTTGTGCGACCTGACGTGAGGTGGCGTCGGCGGCCGCCGCCGCGCCGCCTTGGCCTCCGGTGATTGTCTCCCCAGGAAGCCGTGCTCCGAGCCCATAGGCCAAGGAGACGGCAGCCACGGTGGCGAATGCCACGACTCCGAGTCCCACGAGCACGCGCCGCGCCGCCGACGTTGGTGGCCGGTCGGACTCTGCAGCCGTGGCCGATGCACCCGTTGCGCCCTCGTCGGTGTCCAGACGCAGCAGCACCCGAGCGGTGCGGGCGGTGTAATCGGCGCGCAGGCGTCCGTACGTCTCATCGTCGATGTTGCCGTCGCGGTGTTCGGCGTCGAGATCGTCGAGCGACCGGAGCAGGAACGAGCGCTCCTCCTCCAACACTTCGCGATCGGTGAGGTCAGCCATCCCGCGGCTCCGCTCGCGCTCGCTCCACCAACGCAACGTCGGCCTCGGTCGGGATCAGGCGTGGCTCGCGTTGCCAACGCCGGAGCGCGAACCCCAGCCCGACGATACCGAGAATCAGCACCGCGATCGGGAGCCCCCACACGATCAAACCCACACCCCGGCCGGCCGGGTTCAACAACGTCGACTCACCGAAGCGATCCACGTAGACCTGAAGGATGTGCGCATCCGATTGACCGTCGCGAATCCGCTGCCCAATGTCCCGCCGCTGATCATGCGCCGACGCGGTCGAGCTATCGGCGACGGACAGACCCTCGCAGTCGACGCAGCGCAGCTGGCTCGCCAATCGTCGAGTGCGCACCGTGACCGATTCGGTCTCGCCCGACGGCCACAGCGACCCCGCCAATGTCCCGAGCACCACCAGGCCCAACACGACCCACGCGATGCGCCGAGATCGACGCGCCGCCTCGCTCACGATTCCGCGATCACAGCGATCGCCGACCGATGCGGAGCATCTTGTCAAGGACCGCAGTGGACACGGGACCGAGGAAAGATGCCACGATCGTCCCGTCCGGCGCGATGGCAAACGTTTCCGGTTGGCCGCGCGTCGCAAAGGAAAGGGTCGCGTCGCGAGCGCCGCGGTTGTTGGCCACTGTCCAGGTCACGACGTCAGTCGCGGCGGCGTCGCGAATATTCTCGGGCGTGTCGTCGCGTGGAATTCCGAGCATCACGACGTCGGGATCGGTGCGGTGCGCGCCGTACCACCGCCGAAGCACCGGGAGCTCGTCATCGCAGGGCACGCACCACGAGTTCCAGAAGTTCACGATCACGGTCTTGCCGACGAGGTCCGCCGAGGTGACCGGCGTACCGTCGAGTCGCGCGAGCGCTACCTCAGGCGCGGGCTTGCCCAGCAGTCGGCTCGTGTTCAGCTCGGCCCGCGGATCAGTCGAGACATTCACGGCCAGCACAATGCTGAACAGCAGCACGGCAACTCCGACGGCCAGCGCCACCCACCGGAACGGATGCTTCACGCTGGTGCTCCGACGATCTCAACCGGTTCCGGCTCGGGCTCATCGCCCGGCGCCGGGACACCCCGGATTTCGATCCGGCGTTTCACTCGGGGTACCAACGCCACGATCGTGCCAAGACCCATGAGGATTCCGCCTACCCAGATCCACAGCGTCATGGATTGGATCGATACGCCCACCGTGACCCGGCCACGATCGTCCGGAGACCGGATGAGGGTGAGGTACACATCTTCAAGGAGTCCGGTGCGCACGGATGGCGTACCAATCCCGGTATTTGCGTTCCGGAACGTGGAGATCGCGGGAGCGTACGTACCCAACACCTCGCCGTCGCGACTCACCCGCACATCCACCGACACGGAGTTCTTCTGGTCACCGCGATTGATGTGACTCCCCACGTACTGCACCTCATAGCCACCCACCGCGGCACGGCCGCCTTTCGCCAGGCGGACTTCCTGCTTGGTGCCGAACGATCCGCCCGCACAGAGCGCGACTGCGATCGCCACCACGCCGCTATGCACGACGAGTCCCCCGTAACGGCGCGGGTTGCCGCCGATCGTGCGCGCGTAGGCCCGCAACCATCCGCACCGGTCAGCCCTGCGCCGAGACCGAACCGCGACGAATGTCTCGCGCGCGATGGCGCTCAGAGCGAAGGCCGCGAGCCCGAAGCCCACGACGGTGGTCCAATCTCGCGTCCAGGCCACGAGCGTCAACACCATGAAAGCCGTGCCGACCGAAGCCGGCCCGAGCAGACGGTTCTGCAAGACCTCGCCGCTCGTCGCCCGCCACGGCAACGCCGGCGCGATCGCCATCAAGAAGAGCAACAACAACCCGAGCGGCGCACCCATGCGATTGAAGTAGGGCTCACCCACCGACAGGGTGCTGCCCCGAATCGCCTCGGCCAGCAACGGGAACACCGTGCCGAGCAACACCACAAACGCGAGCCCGGCAAAGAGCAGGTTGTTGCCGAGAACCGCCGCCTCGCGCGAGATCGGCGAATCGATTCTCCCGGGAGCGTGGAGCCGATCCGCCCGCCAGGCAATCAGCGCGACGCCACCAATCATGATCACGAGTAAGAACGACAGGAGCCACGGCCCGATCGTGGACAGCGAGAATGCGTGGACCGACGTAATGACACCCGAGCGCGTGAGGAACGTGCCGAGGATGGTGAGCGCGAACGTGGCAATCACGAGCGACAAGTTCCAGACGCGCAGCATCCCGCGCCGCTCCTGCACCATCACCGAGTGGATGAACGCAGTTGCTGTGAGCCACGGCAACAAGGATGCGTTCTCCACCGGATCCCAGCCCCAGTAGCCGCCCCAGCCCAAGACCTCGTAGCTCCACCATGCGCCGAGCACGATGCCCAGAGTGAGGAACCCCCACGCGATCAACGTGGTCCGACGCGTGTCTTCCAACCACGCCTCACCGAACCGGCCGGTGATCAACGCGGCGACGGCGAACGAGAAGGGCACGGTGAATCCGACGTATCCGAGATAGAGCATGGGTGGGTGAAACGCCATGAGCGGGTGGTTCTGGAGCAGCGGGTTCGGCCCGCGACCGTCGAGCGGTGCGAGGCCAGGCATCAGCGTGAACGGATTCGCGGCGACCGCCATGAACACGAAGAAGAACAGCGCGACACCGAGCCCCACGATGAGGGCCCAGCCGACCATCGGATCCTCGATTCGGCGTCGGAACCGATGTGCGACAAATGCCAAGTACCCGGCGAGGAACAGCGCCCACAGCAGGATTGAACCCTCTAACGCGGCCCACAGCCCCGTGATCGTGAACAGCAATGGAGTAGCCCGGGCGTTGTTTTCAGCCACGTACTTGATGGTGAAGTCGTGAGTGATAAGTGCCCACTCCATGGCAATGACCGACAGCACCGCGCCCGCGAGGACCACGAAGACACACGTGCGACCGTTGCGCAACGCAGCGACGTTGCCCTGCAACACGCCGCGCAACAGGAGCGCGATCCCGATCGCGGAACCTCCCACACCGATCGCGATGCCCAGCACACCGAGCGTCGCACGCATTTACTTGTCCGCTCCGCTCATGCTTCGACCTTGCGTTCCTTGTCGGCGTCGACCTTCGGCGGTTTGTAGCTTGCGCCGTGCTTGATCAGGATGCGATCCGAGTCGAAGGTGAGCCCGCGGCCCCATCGCCCTTCGCACAACACCGGGGCCTTGTTCTTGAACAGCTGCGGCGGATCACCGTCGTGAATCACTCGCACCGTTTGGCGACCGTCGGTGATCTTGAAGTCGACGCCGCTCACGGTCTCCCGAATGGAGCCCGGCACCACCGCGCCCGCCAGACGGAACCGATCACTTCCGTTGCTCGTCCGTTCCTGGACCGCCTCGGACACTGTCCGGAAATAGACGATGTTCTCCGACAGCACGGCGAGCAACCCGATCGCCACCACGACCACCACGCCACAGGTGGCCAGGGCCACGACATAACGGGTGCGCCGAATGGGTTTGACTGCGGTCACGCCTCGGGCTCCGCACTGCTCCGCTCCGAAGTGGAGCGCGCTGCCTTCAGGTCCTCAGCCTCGGCGCGCCGCACCCGGCCGAGGAGCCGGACCGTGTAGCCACCCAAGACCACCCCCGCGATGCTCCAGCCTGCGACCACATACCCCACGTCCGTCATGGACCGACCGCCACGCCGGTACGTTCGGCAATGGCGCGCACGAGTTCCACCTCGGCGCGGCCCTCCTCGAGCACCGCCAACCGATACCGACGATCCAGCAGGTAGACGAACAGCAGGGTGAACGCGATGGTGCCCATCCACAGGGTGAGGCCCATCACACCATGAATCTGGGGACTGAGCTTCGGACTGAACACCGTGGCCTGTTGGTGCAGCGTGCGCCACCATTCCACCGAGAAATGGACGATCGGTACATCCACGAACGCGATCAGCGCTGCTATCGCGTTGCGCTTCGCGGCACCGACGGGATCACCGGGAATCCGCCGCAACGCGAGATATCCGAGAAAGAGGAAGAACAAGAGTGCGGTACTCACGAGGCGCGCATCCCACGCCCACCAGATTCCCCAAACCGGCTTCCCCCACACCGCTCCGAGCACCAACGCCAGCGCGGTGAACATCACCCCGAGTTCCGCTGACGCTCCGGCGACCCGGTCCCAGACCGGAGACCGGGTCCGCCGCCAGAGGAAGAGGGCGGAAGCTGCTGCGGTGATGAAGAACGCGAGGTAGGCCAGCCACGCCGCCGGAACATGCAGATACATCAACCGTTGCGCATCACCCTGCACCGCATCCGGTGGGGCGCCCCAGAGACCGAAGCCAACGAGGGCTGCCAGAGAGACGGCGGTCATGACGCCGAGGGCGCGCCGAACCGGCGGCAACAACAACTGGTCCTTCTGGTCTCTGGTCCCGTCCATCACGTTGCCTCCTCCCAGAGGGCACCGAATGCCAACACACCCATCGCCGTATACAGCACCGCGAACACTGCGAGCATCGCAACCCATGGCCACGCATCGCCCGGCGTGCCGCCAAGTCCATCCTCGAATGCACGCGTAGCGCCCAGCATGACCGGCGCCAACACCGGGAGCAGTAACAGAGGAAGCAGCGTCTCTCGGAGCCGCAGCCCAGCCGCCAGAACGCCATAGAGGGTACCGGTCGAGGCCAGCCCGACGGTCGCGGCCAGCGCCGTGGAGAGCACCACGCCGACGCCATGAACATTCACGTCGTAGAGCACCACCACCCCAACTCCCAGGACCACTTCGAGGACCACGAGCTGTATGGCAATCGCCGCCGCCTTGCCCAGGAATATCGCCCCCCCGTCGAGGCCGGCGAGCCGAAGGCCGTCGCGCGCGCTGTGATGGGTCTCAATGGCAAACGACCGACCCACCGCCAGCAACAGGGCCAGCAATACCGCGATCCAAAACAGGCCCGGCGCGGCCCGAGCAAGGATGCCGCGATCGGGGTCCAGGGCAAACGCGAACAGCAGGATCACGAGCAAACCGAACGGCAGGATTTGGCCAAGCGTCACCCGCGCGCGCGCCTCGATCCGCAGATCCTTTGCGGCCACCAATGCGGCCTCCCGCCAAAGGTTCGCAGTCGATTCCCGCTCGCCGTCCGCGCTCACGACGCCCCAGTTTGAGGGCTCGGTTCGCTGACCGCGGCGCGGGTCGAGAACTCTTCGACGGCCGCAGCCCCGAGGTTGGGAACGACGCGGCCGCCGTCGACGCGGATCTCGCGTGTTGCCAATGGACGAGCCACCTCGAGTTCGTGGGAGACCATGACGACGGTCCGACCCTCCGAGGGAGCGGTGATCACGGCTTCGGCGAGTACCGCCCGGCCGGTGGCATCGAGCCCCGCGTGCGGCTCGTCAAGCAAGAGCAACTCCGGGTCACGCACTAACGCGACTGCGAGCGCGAGCCGACGGCGTTGCCCCGCCGAAAGTCCCCGGTGCACGACATCGGCCACACCTCGCAGTGCCACCCGATCGAGCACCGCATCAACCTCGCCCCTCTTGTTGGGGCGACCGGCCGCGCGAGCGAAGAAGTGAAGGTTCTCACGCGTGGTGAGGTCGTCATAGCAGTAGGTCTCGTGACCAACCAATGCCAGCGCCCGACGGGCAGCACGCCGATCGGTGAACAGGTCATGGCCCCCCACCTCGGCCTCGCCCGAATAGGGCGCGAGCAACCCGGCGAGGAGGCGAAGCATGGTGGTCTTGCCCGCGCCGTTCGGACCGGTCACCAACACGATCTCGCCCGGTTCCACGTCCAAGTCCGCACCCGCGAGTGCGGGGAAACGGCCCAGCAGACACACCACCGAGCGGAGCCGAACGACG
>JANPBJ010000123.1:0-4377 GCA_031430375.1 Acidimicrobiia bacterium | reverse complement strand
CCGAACTGGGCGAACGAACTTGACGAGGTCCGTGCACTCCTCGAGATCGACCACCGATCGTGACGCGTCTCCTGTTCGACACCACCTTCCTCATCGACGCCGAACGGACTGGGGACGACCTTGACGAGGTCATCGATCACGACGACGACATCGCGATCGCGGCGGTCACCATCGCGGAGCTCCGGGTCGGAGCGCTGCTCGCCGACCGTCGGCGGAAAGCATCGAGAACCGCTTACGTCGAAGACATCATCTCCACGATCCCGGTGATCGACTACGACATGGATGTGGCAGAGGCCCACGCCGAACTTCTTGTCGAAGTCCGCTCCCAGGGCAGCCCGCGGGGCGCGCACGACCTGATCATCGCCGCGACCGCGAGAGCCTCCAATCGCATGATCGTCACTGCTGATCGCACCGCGTTCCGCTCCCTTGCCGGCGTCGAGGTGCGGGCTCACAGGTAGGCGACTGCGCCTCATAGGTGGTCGGTGTCCGGTCTCTCAGCCCGGCGGGTAGGGCTCGAACCCGTGGGTTTCCTGCTGTTGGCGGATGTAGTCGATGATCGCATCCACCTCCTCCGCGCTGAGGCCGGGCACGGGGGCCATGTCGCCGAAGTTCCAGTGGTGCGCGGCCGAACCTTGCTCGATCGCGGAGCGGAACGAGTCGTCAGAATGGTGGCCGGCTTCGTACACCTGCGACAGGTGGGACGGACCCTTATCGGTACCGCGGAGATCAACACCGTGACACGACGCGCACGATTGCCGATAGAGCGCCGCACCGTCCGCGTTGTTCGCAACCTTCGCCGCGGAACCGCCACTGCCACCGTCACCGCCGCTGCCACATCCGACGACCACCAGTGCACCGACGACGATGATTGCGAACCGCGCCATGTTCCCCTACCGCATCCGGGCGCGGCGCAATGCCTCCGGCAGAACCTGCTGTCCGCGGTCGCGCAGTGCCGACACCGAATCGGGCACATCGCAGACCGGCGACGCGGACCGCTCGACCACCGCGCCGTTGGGATCCCGCAGGACGAACCGACAGCCGTACTCGGTTTCGATCGACATCGACTCGGCCATCAGGCCTTCCTCCACATCGACCACGACACCGTCGTCGCTCGGGTACAGCGCGCGAAGAAACTCGGGCGCGAACACGGTCACTCCTCCCACCTCACCGACCGGTTCACTGTCGGGTCCAGGCCAGAAGTCTTCGTAGAGGAACGGAGCGGTCGACTCGCAACAGCCCGTCCCGATCGTGAAGACCAACGCGCCGCGACGGTCGCGCAACGCTCGTTCGACGATGCGCGCCGCCGCGGCGGTGCCGGTCACTTTCAAATGTTGCCGCTCAGCGCCGAGAAGTGCAGGTAGCCGTTCCGGTCGGTGGCCGTGTTCTGCCACACGTGCTTGATTTGGCGGTACTCGTTGTAGCCGTAGTCGCCGAGCTCGCGCCCGATCCCCGACTGCTTGTAGCCACCGAACGGCTCCGTGGCCGTGATCATGTGGTAGTCGTTGATCCACACGGTGCCGGTACGCATTGCGGCGGCCATCGAGTGCGCCCGCTCCAGGTTCTTCGACCACACGCCGCCGCCGAGACCGTAGATCGAGTCGTTCGCGATCTTGATCGCCTCGTCGTCGGAGTCGAAGGGAATCACGCACAACACCGGACCGAAGATCTCCTCTTGCGCGATCTTCATCGAGTTGTCGGCCTCGAAGATCGTCGGCTCGAAGAACGCAGTCTGGTCGAGCCCGGCCGCCAGGCCCTTAGGCCTCCCGCCACCACACAGCAGCTTGGCACCCTCGTCGAGGCCGAGCTTCACGTACCGCTCGGTGGTGTCGGCCTGACTCGGCGCCACCAACGGGCCGAGATCGGTGGCCATGTCCATGTTGTCGCCGATCACGATCTTGCCGACGCGCTCCACGAGCATGCCGACGAACTCGTCGTAGATCTTGCGAGACACCAACGCACGCGTCCCTGACTCGCACACCTGACCGTTGTGAAAGAACGTTCCCCACAACACGCCGGCGGCCGCGAGGTCGAGGTCGGCGTCGTCGAGCACGATGTTCGCCGACTTCCCGCCGAGCTCGAGCGTCACTTTCTTCACGGTGCCTGACGCGAGCTGCATGATGCGCCGACCGACTTCGGTGGAGCCGGTGAACGCCACCTTGTCGACGAGTGGGTGCTGCGCCATCTCTTCGCCCGCGCTGCCGCCGGGACCGGTGATGAGGTTGACCACGCCCGCCGGGATGTCGGCTTCCTCGACGGCCTTCACCAACTCGACCGCGCTGAGGGAGGTGAAGCTCGCGGGCTTCAGCACCACACAGTTCCCTGCCGCGATCGCCGGTGCGATCTTCCAACCGGCCATGAGCATCGGGAAGTTCCACGGCACGATGCCGCTGCACACGCCGTAGGGCTCGCGTCGCACGATGCTCTTGGCGGGCGGGAACGGACTCACGCCGCGCTCGATGACGTCGGGCTCGTTCTCCGCGCAGTCGGCGAAGGTCTGGAAGGTGGAGACGGTGCCCGGTACGTCGGCGAACATCGCCTTCTTGATCGTGCCACCGCCGTCACGCGCCTCGATCTCCGCGATCTCGGCACTGCGGCCGTTGATGACCTCGGCCACTGCCCGCAACTTCTCGGCCCGCTCCTTGCCCGACATCCGGGGCCACGGGCCGTCGTCGAACGCCTTGCGCGCGGCTTCCACGGCGCGCTGCGCGTCTTCGCGGCCGGCCTTGGCGACGTCGGCAATTTTCTCGCCGGTGGACGGTGCGTAGGTGGGGAAGCTCTCGCCCGATTTGGCTTCGGCCCAGGCACCGTCGATGTACAGCTGTGTATCGCTCATTGCGATTCCTCTCAGAAAGGATGTGGTGGCGGGTCACGCTACGCGGGTGCCATCCTGCGGTCCAGCCCGCCGACCGTTCCGGCGTGGGACAGTGTCCCCATGACCTACGCATTCGATCCCGAGCTCGCGCCGCTCGTGGAGTTCCTCCCTGCCGGCAACCTCTCCGACGTGGCCGCGGCGCGGGCTGGGATTCTCGACCTCATCGGGCCGCTCAACGAGAACGTGGACACCACGGGTATCGACGTGACTGACCACCACGTGCCCACCGACGACGGCCCGGTCCCCATACGCGTGTACACGCCGACCAACGCGGCACCCCCCGGCGGACGGCCCGCGCTGCTCGACATCCACGGTGGTGGCTTCGTCCTCGGGTCGATCGACATGGAGCACGCCTTCGCGACCCAGATCGCACGCGAGCTCGGCGTGGTCATCGTGACGCCGGAGTACCGGCTCGCACCGGAACACCCCTTTCCTGCCGGACTCGAAGACTGTTACGCGACCCTGCGCTGGCTGCACGACGGCGCGGCTGACCTCGGCGTCGACATCGACCGGATCGGAGTGGGCGGTCAGAGCGCCGGGGGCGGTCTCGCGGCCGGGATTGCGCTCCTCGCACGCGACCGAAATGGACCGACGATCTGCTTCCAGTTCCTCGGCATCCCCGAACTGGACCACCGCCTCGAGACCACGAGCATGCGGACGTTCGTCGACACGCCACTGTGGCACCGCGCGAACGCCGAGCTGAGCTGGCAGTACTACCTCGGCGCCGACACCACCGTGGTCTCGCCCTATGCGTCACCCGCGATCGCCACGGACCTCCGCGGTCTGCCGCCGGCGTACGTGACCACGATGGAGTTCGACCCACTGCGCGACGAGGGAATCACCTATGCCCTGCGGATGCTGGAGGCCGGGGTATCCGTGGAGCTGCACTCGTTCCCGGGGACGTTCCACGGCTCGGCGATGATCCCCACTGCCGCGGTCTCCCGGCGCGCGAACAGTGAACTCCTCCACGCTCTCCGACGCGGCCTCGGCGTCGACCGCGTCTGAGGAACGCTCAGCCCACCGTCGCATGCGTGGCGAGCCATGTGGCTTTGGCGTCGTCGTATCGCTTCGCGTCAGTGGTCACGACGGTGTCGGGACACCGAGACGCCCACGCCGTGGCGCCCGGAAACTCGCCCTCGCCCTTCCACACGATCACATTCCCGGAGCAGAACAACGGGCCCGGCGGCGGTTCGAGGACGCCGTGGTTCGGCGGTTGGCTCGCCATGAACACGTTGTTCGTGAGGACCACCATCGGTGCGCGACTCGACCACTTGAAGAACCCACCGGTCCCCGGGCTCGACCCGCTGTACACCGAACGCATCGGTTCGAGCGCGCCCACGTTGCGGTCGATCACCACGACGTTGTTTCGGCCGTCGAGATTCGACGACGCGGGACGCGATGAGAACATCACATAACAACCGTCGAGCAGGTTGTCGCGGATCACGCCCATGTGGAGGTAGTCATTCTCGATGCAGTCGTCCTGCACATGGTGGCTCCACGAACCC